>NZ_CP107255.1:697972-1046959 GCF_029232205.1 Candidatus Nanohalovita haloferacivicina
TGTTGAAAAGGCAGTATAATGTGTAGGCAACCGAATCTTTAAGAGGGTTACTCGGGCCTGAACTCTACCGAGCACTCAGTGGACTGAGACAGTACTTCTTCACCCTGCTTGATCTTTGCAGGCCTTAAAGTGATGCCTCCTTCGACCTCAACCTTTGGCTTGATGTGATACTCAAGCACTCTCTCCTCTCCAGGCTGTAAGGTCTCTACAACCCATTCAAGCCGGGCTCCATCGCTTGTCTGATGTATTTCAGGCTTGGCAACCGGGAAATCCTGTGAAACCGAGGCCAGATCAGGTACAAAGTCAACAACCTTTAGATTTTCAAGAACTTGATCGGAGCTGTTCTGAAGCTCAATTGTTACCTTGACAAAATCGCCATCTCTTCTTGCGGTCTTCAAAACTGTTGCTGTGCGGCCTATCTTCTTCAATAGTACAAGGCCTCCAACAATCAGTAAAATTATCAGGGCTGGCATCCAGTAGTTAACTCTATAATTTATAGAGGCCTTTTCTCCAGGACTCAAGGTATAGTTCCAGGTGTAGATTGTTGAGCTCTGGCCGCTGGCAATGCTGTCAGGCTTCTGATCGTATGCAATGAACGGGGTAACGTATACAGGAACTTCCTCGTCGAAAATCACGACAGCATCTACATTACCTTTGTTTTCCGCGAAAACGGTCTTTGAGAATCCCCAGAGGTTATCTGTTGCATTCTGGCCTTTTGAAATATTCATTACCTCTTCGACCCTGAAAGAGTAGTCATAGCTGTCAACTTCTTCGCCATCTTTCACCACGGTCAGTGAGGGAGAAAGATTTCCAGGAGGATGATTTGCGGGAACATCAAGATCAAAGTTGAAGGTTCTGGACTCTGGAAGCCTTTGAACTGTACCAGGCAGAAGAACTTCTCCCTGCCTCTCCACAGTTTCATTCCCGTAGTCCATGACGACAGAATAGTTATCCAGTCTCTCAGAACCAAGATTTCTTATAGTAATATTAACTCTATTGGATTCTCCAGGCCTTACAGAATCCTTCAAAATAGAACTGGAAACAACATTCAGCTCGGCCCTCTTCTCAACACGGTAATAGCTTGAAACAACCTCGTAATTATTTGTACCTGCCATCCATATCCTTAGATCAAACTCCCAGTTATGCTGAAAGGCATCTACGGAAGGAGTAACAGTAAGATTGATAGTACCATTCTCAGAAGGCTGAAGAGTTACAGGGCCGTCATTAAAAAACCAGTCAAGATTTCCTGCACGTGGAGAAACACGAAAAGACTCTTTTGAAGAATGATTGTTCTGTATTTCTACCTCGAACTTTGCAGGAGACTCTGGAGAGGCCTTACGGTCGACAACATTCAGCGATACCGGGAAAGATACTGCTAGAGAAACGAGAAAAATAGCAGCTATCAGAGGTAAGGCCTTTTTCATGCGAGTAAATTGTGCTCAGAGTTATTTAAAACCGGCCTCTAGATTGTAGTCCTCAGAAAAAGGTCAGAACTATTTTGAGAGCCATAAATCGTCAGCTTCGCCGCTCCGGAAAACCAGATCTATCGGATTTTTTATTTCAGGTTTCCGCTTTCTAGACTATGGATGCAGTAATATTTGACCTGGATGGCGTAGTAGTTAACACAGAACAGTTCTGGAACAAGGCCGAGGAAGAAATATACCTGCAGGCAACCGGAGAGGAAGTAGATGTCAGCGAGTTCGCCGGCATGAGCATCACAAACACCTACAGAGAACTTTCCGAAAAATACGAAATCTCTATCAGCCAGGAAGAATTTTTCCAGCTGTACGAGGAAAAGGCCGATGAAATCTACCAGAAAAAAGCAGAGATAATGCCCGGATTCAAACAACTAGTGAAAGACTTGAGAAGTGAAGGTCTGAAAATAGGTCTTGCAACAGGATCCTACTGGCCTGAAAAAGTTATCGAAAGATTTAATCTTGAATTCGATGCCGTGGTAGACCCGAAGAAATTAGAGGGCAGTGGAAAACCTGAACCAGAAACTTACAGGCTTGCTACCGATAAAATAGGTGTAAAACCTTCAGAATCTGTTGCAGTAGATGATACCTCCCCAGGAACTCAATCTGCAAAAAGCGCAGGCCTCTACTGCATAGGTTATGCAGGATCAGGAGGTAAAGGCCCTGAAGAAGCAGATGAAGTAGTTAAATCTCCTGAAAAGCTGCGTGAAAGACTTTTTGAGCTGATTAAAGAGTAAATCTTTTTATTCAGGCCGGCTCTAATTACCTATTATATGAAGCTAGTTGCAGTTACTGGCTGCCCTACAGGTATTGCGCACAGCCAGATGGCGGCGGAAAGCCTTGAAGAAGCAGTTAAAGATTCTGACGATGAGATAAAAGTCGAGGTACACGGATCCTCAGGCACAGAAAATGTTCTGGAAGATGAAGATATTGAAGAGGCCGATGCAGCAATTGTTGCATCAGACATCTCCGTACCAACAGAAAGATTTGAAGACATGCCCTCTGTACACACTGAAGTTCAGGCCGCTGTAACCGATGCAGAAGCACTTATAGAGAAAGCAAAGGAAGCCGTGGAAAACGGAGAGAACAGAGTTGAATACAAGTCATCGACCAACTCCATGGGCATAATGAAGAAAATCAAGGAGCTGCTACCATAATCACAGCTCTCTAACATCTACTTTCTCAACGTATTCTTCAAAATCCTCCAAATCCGGACTTCCGGTACCAGCAGTCTCCACAACCAAAGTAGCGAACGCCAACGCACGCACTAGACTTTCTCCCTCACCAAGGCCTTCCTCAAGATAAGCAATCATCGCCGAGAGAAGAGCATCTCCAGCACCAGTAGTATCAACAACTTCAGAATCAAGGCCTTCTGCAAAAATACTTTTCTCATCGCTTACAAGAAGAGCTCCTTCAGAACCCAGAGACGCAACCACTATTTCAAAACCATCCTCTCTAAGAGATCTGGCTGCTTCAAAGGCCTCTCCAACAGTCTCAGCTCTCATGCCAGTGGCTTCAGAGAGCTCTTCTCTGTTTGGCTTCGCCATGAAATAGTTCTGTTCCAGCAAGCCAAGCGTATCGCCATGAAGATCCACAACCACCTCTCCATCAACAGCCTTTTCGATACTGTCAATCGCGGAACTGTCAAGGCCTGGCGGAAGACTTCCCGAAATTATAACTTTGTCAGGATTTCTTGATGCAACCTTTTCAATAACTCTGTCAACGGCCTCTTCCTCGGTCTCAGGGCCAGAATGATTGATCTTGTGCTCATTCTCTCCTGCAATAGTAGTATTTATTCTGGTTATACCTCCTTCTGCAAAATCATGGTCGAGACCCAGATTATCCAGCTCATTCCGTATAAATTTTCCGGTAAAACCTCCAAGAAGTCCGGTAGCGATAGCATCATGGCCTAAATCGTTCAAATACGACGCAACATTAATCCCTTTGCCTCCAGCATCGAAATGAGATTCATCTGTACGGATAATATGTTCTTCAGCTAGATTACTATCAACAACATAGGTGTGATCGATTGCAGGATTGAATGTGACAGTCAAAATCATATTCAATAATTGTTCTGCACGGTAAAAAAGGCCCTGCAAAAACCTGTTTAAAAAGTTTATTTTATATACGACTGGAAGCAAATTTCTCACGGGTTATTATGACCTTTTCAAAGGAATCTCTCCAGACTACCAAGGAAAACTTGATGACTGGAGTTTCCTACATGATTCCATTCGTAACAGTCGGAGGAATCTTTCTCGCGTTAGGATTTGCGCTTACACCGACAGAAGCGCTTGAAGCAGGGGAAATAGCCGCGCAAGGTTCGCTCGGCTGGTTCCTTGCACAGATAGGTAACGCAGGACTGGCCCTTATGGTGCCAGTACTCGGAGCCTATGTAGCGTACGCAATCGGTGATAGGCCAGCACTTGCACCAGGATTCATCCTATCCTACCTTCTGCAGCAGGAAAACGTTATGACAGCTGCCGCAGAAGTCATGGGATTCACACAGGCCGCTTCCGGAGACGGAGCGCTTGTAGCAGGATACCTTGGCGCACTGGTAGCTGGTCTGGTAGTTGGTTACGTAGCCAGATATATCAACAATCTGGACGTACCAGATGCCCTTGATTCAATGATGCCAATCCTGATCGTGCCAGTATTCACGACAGCAATTCTGGCGCCCGTACTCCTGCTACTTCTGGGAGTACCTATTGCAGTTGCAAACCAGGCTATGAACGCCTTCCTTGCCTCTATGGGTACAGGACAGGCCGTAGGCTTGGGAGCAGTTATTGGGCTGATGATGGCGTTCGACATGGGAGGACCTGTTAACAAGGTCGCCTATGTCTTCGGTGTGGGCCTTATCGGTGAGGGAGTTACCGGGCCGATGGCCGCAGTCATGGCTGCAGGAATGACACCGCCTCTTGGTATGGCGCTGTCTACATTCTTCGCACCTCAGAAGTACCCTGAAGAGATGTACGAACAGGCCAAATCAGCTACTGTGCTCGGATTCTCCTTCATTACCGAGGGAGCGATCCCGTACGCAGCATCCGATCCAGGCAGGGTTATTCCAAGCCTGATGACAGGATCTGCAGTTGCAGGAGCAGCATCGATGGCTATGGGAGTTACAATGCCTGCACCACACGGAGGTATCTTCGTAGTACCTCTATCAAACAACCCACTAGGATTCCTTGGAGCACTAGCTCTAGGATCAGTGGTAACAGCAGGAATGGTAACACTACTCAAGCCAGATGTAGAGGAAACTTCAGAAGAATAGAAAAACTCAAATACCCATACTTTTCTTCTTTTTTCTTCTCCCTTTCTACAAAAGTTTAAACCGGTACAAACCGAATAAACAACCATATGAGTAGCAAAGCCCTGCAAACACTGATCTCCGAAGAAACAATCGCACTCAACAAGAACTTTGAAAACAAGATAGACGCAATCGAAGGCCTTCTACAACTGATCGACGACCAGGGAAAAGTCAAAGACAGAGACGCAGCACTGGAAGCCCTGAAACAGAGAGAAAAAGAAGCCACAACAGGAGTAGGAAAAGGAATCGGAATTCCGCACTCAAAAACCGATGCAGTAACAGAACCAGTAGCTGCATTCATCAGGGCCGAAAACGGAGTAGACTTCGGCGCAGCCGATGGAGAACCAGCAAAACTACTTTTCATGCTGCTCTTCCCGGAAGGAACCGAAGACGAATACCTTGACGTCCTCAGCAGCATATCCCGATCCCTCATACACGACGACGTACGCGAAAAACTTCTCAACGCAGAAGAACCATCCAGAGTAATGGAAATAATCGAAGAGGAAGTATCAAGATGAAAAGACAGGTAGAAATAGTGCCAGAAGCAGGCCTTCACGCAAGACCGGCCTCAAAATTCGTGGAAACAGCACAGGAATACAACTGCGACCTGAAAATCAGCGACGCAGAAGGAGACGAAGAACCAGTCGATGCAAGAAGCATGCTAGCAGTAACAAGCCTGGGCCTCAAACAGGGCGACAAAATGGAAATCCAGGCAGAGGGAGATGACGCAGAAGAAGCTTTGAACGCACTTGAAGAAATAATCACGACACCAGAGGAATAAAAAATGACTGTAGAAGGTACAGGCATCACAGGCAGAAAAGCCGCAGGAAAGGCCTACAAATACACGGAAAAAGATTTCTCAGTACAGGAAGAATCCAGCAAAACTGTAGATGAAGAAAAAGAAAGATTCAACACGGCACTGGAAACAGCCGAAGAACAGCTGGAAGACGCAGCTGAAAAAACAGGTGGTGAAACAGAGGGCGACGAGGCAGATATCTTCAAAGCCCAGATACAGTTCCTTAAGGATCCTCAGATAACTTCCGGAGTTGAAGAAAGTATTGAAGAAGGCCTTACAGCTGAGAGAAGTGTTGAGAAAGGCTTTGAAGATCCTATCCAGCAGCTTGAATCGCAGGAAGGCCGTATGAAGGAAAGAGCGGACGATCTACGGGACATCAGGGATCGACTGCTCGGAATTCTTACAGGAGAAACAGACCACGGCCTCTCCGATATTCCAGAAAATACCGTAATTGTAGCAGAAAATCTGAAACCATCCGATACATCTGAAATGAACAGAGACAATGTATCAGGCCTTGTCACTGCTCAGGGAAGCCGCACATCGCACGTTGCCATACTGGCGAAGTCGATGGGTATCCCCGCAGTTGTAGGCACAGGAAGCATCGAGGAGATCGAAGACGGAGAACAGCTTCTGGTCGACGGCGACACCGGAAAAGTAACTATAGATCCAGGCCAGGAGAAAATAGATAGTATTGAACAGGCCGACAGCGTAGAGGTAATCCAGAAACACGTTGAAACCAGCGATGGAGAGGAAAAAGAGGTTGCAGCAAACGTAGCAAACCATAAAGAAGTCAGTATCGCAGCAGAGAAAGGAGCAGATGGTATAGGCCTCTACCGGACAGAATTCATGTTTCTAGACCGGGAAGAACCTCCAACAGAAGAAGAACACCTGGAAAAGTACGTTGAGGCCCTCAACTCATTCCCTGAAGAAAGAGTAATTGTAAGAACAATAGATATCGGCGGCGATAAACCCGTACCGTATCTTGACCAGGGCGAAAGCGATAACCCATTCCTCGGAGTTAGAGGCATTAGACTGGCATTTGAAGAAGGAGAAGAACTGTTTAAAACACAGTTAAAGGCCCTTTTACGAGCAGCAGCCTCTGAAAATGGCGAAAATCTAGCTTTAATGTTTCCAATGATCGCCACAGTGGAAGAATTTAGAAAGGCCAAAGAAATCGTGGATGATCTGGAGGAAGAGCTTGAAAACGAAGGAAAAGAGTTTGACAGGCCTGAAATAGGTTTGATGGTTGAAACTCCGTCAGCAGTGCAGATGGCCGGAGAACTAGCTGAAGAGGCCGATTTTCTGAGCATAGGAACCAACGATCTCACACAGTACACAATGGCAGCCTCAAGAACAGATAGCAAGGTTTCTGGCCTTCAGAATCCTTTGCATCCTGCCGTATTAAGATCCATCAAGCATGTAGTTGATAGAGGCCACGAGAACGATGCATGGGTTGGTATGTGCGGTGAAATGGCCGGAAACTCTGAAACAACCGAGATACTTGTAGGAATGGGCCTTGACGAATTCAGTATGTCTGCAGGAGTAGTACCTGAGGTTAAAAACAGGTTGAGAGAAATAGATTCAAGTAAAGCTTCTGATAAGGCCTCTCAAGTTCTTGAAGCTGGAATTATAGATGATGTCAGAGAGATTATCTGAAAATATGGCGCTGGAACACTTTAGAGTATCAAAAACCTTTATTTTAGGTAGAACGTAATTCCAGTTATGACCAATCAGGAGCTGGAGCAGAAGATCAGAAAATCACTGAACGAAGGATACTCAGTGGGAGAGATAAAGACAGCCTTGAGAGAGGAAGGCTACCGGCAGAGACAGATCAACCAGATGATAAAAGACGTCCGGCAGCAAAATAACCAGTCATTCCAGCAAGAACAGGGCCAGGAACCAGAAAACTCGTTTTCCAGTCAGGACAGCTCCAGTCAGGAAAATCCTTTCTCACAGCAAAATGATAATCAGAATGGGTTTCCTCAGAACAGCCAGGCCGACATGAATCAGAAGCAGTCACAGAACTCTAACGAAGGATTCGGCGATAACTCCCAGGGATTCAATAGTGCAGACACTGATGAAGGCCAGGACAACGGGTTTGGCCAAAATTCACAGGGATTTAACCAGGATAATGGAGAACAGAACCAGAACAGTGGTTTCGGCGGCAATGATGACTCAGGATTCTCATCAGGAGAAAACCAGGAATCAAACTTCAACTCCGGAAACAAAAACGGGTTTAGCGGCGGAAATCAACAAGATTCTCAAAACAATAATCAAAACGGATTCTCACAGCAAGGAAACCAGAGCCCTCCAGCGCAGAATCAGGCCGAGGAAAAGCAGGGCTGGGAGCAGTTCCAGGGAGACGACTTCACAATTGCAATGGTCTTGGCATTCCTCTTCCCGCCAATGGCCTACTTCTACCTCGAAAACCTGAAAATGGCAATAATCAACTTCCTTTCATTCAACTTTATGGGCCTAGGATTCCTGATAGTACCTTATCATGTATACAAACACTTCAACTAGAATCCTCGGAATCTTCAGCCTCTTCTCCATCCTCATCTTCTTCTAGTTCTTCATCGTGGGCGCCAGGATTTGGATCCTCGACCACAGGCCTGACAGGATCCTCATACATCTGGCAGAAGGCCTCACTCAAACTGTAATCACTCCAGTCGCCGTCCTTAAGATCGTACTTGTAAAGCTTCTTCGGATCCTTCTTACCGGTAAAAATAACGTCTTCATCTCTTTGATAGAGAAGATATGACCAGATAGAAGCATGAGGCCTCTGAATAGCGATTACCTCGAACTTCTCGCCGCTGATCTCAATATCATCGCCGTGATCGACCTTCTCCACAATTTCTTCATAGGTTTCCTCTCCAATATAGTTCTGAGAGGAATCATGGCCGGTATACACAGTTAATTCATCTAATTCCTGTTCTGTAGGCCTTACCATTCTGGCCAGCTGCTGCATATCAGTCCTGTCATGAAGAAAAACAGTTTTAATTTTCCCAAAATCTCTTCTCTCATTCACAATCTTCGAAGCAGTTGACACACCGACATAGAAATATGCATTAACTTCGAAAACTGTAAATTGGTCCTCTATCTCCTCTTCCTCTAGTAGGCTTTCAACTTCCATGTACTAGTAATAGGACTAATGCAACTTAATTATTTTTCAGCCAGAAATCTGCGCAGACCACCCAATGATCAGCAGCATGGAGGAAAGAAAAACTATAAGTCAGGCCTCCAACAACAAGTCAATGTGGACTACACAAAGCTTGGAATACTTCTGACACCTGTAGCGCTTATAGCCGCAGTTGTAATCCTCACTACAGGCCCTGCCATAGAATTTGGCGAAGATACCGCATACACCGAGGCCCTTCAGAATCAGATGATAGAAGAATACAGGCAAAACGGGCCAAAAGGAGAAATGCGGGTAATCGTCGAGCTATACCCTAACTCCACCGCAGAAGAATACAACAGTACTCGAGAGAGATTCTCGGAAAAAGGCCTGATAACAGCTGAATTCCCAACACAGAGAAGTTTTGGCCTGGAAATTCAGATCAACGAGCTTCTTCAGACAGATAAATCTCTGGTGGAGGAGATAAGAATTGATCAATTAAATGGGATACGGCAGCCGCGTAGTTAGTTGTAGGCCAGTTCCTTAATCTGTGTATCTGTTAGACTCTTGTTGTAAATTTTTACTTCATCTATTTTGCCTTTCAGCACTGCGTTGCCGTTTGCATGAGATCCTATCTTCCCATCTGGTGCTGGAACCTCAGTCGTGCTTTCAAAACTCTGGTTGGTGAGAATACGTCCATCCTGATACAGTCTTAATCGATTCTTGTTGTTATCTATCACCAGGGCTACATGCTGCCACTTACCAAAGTTAGGCCGTCCATAGTTATTGTTTATACCTGCGTCAGCCGAGTTTATTTCAACCCTCCAGGAATCCTCATCCGCTCTAAGCATCCAGCCATCCCAGTAACTACCTCCTCCTCTCCGGTAACCGAAAATTGCTCCTCTTTCCAAAGGTTTAACCCATGCTGAGGCAGTTAGACTCTGGCCGTTAGGAACATCCAGGAGACCCTCATCGTCAGAGAATGAAAAGTTAGAGGAATAGCCGTTAAAACCTAGAGCCTTCGATGAGAATAATCCCTCGAGACCTATGCCCGAAGTATCATATGCAGTGGCTCTATCCCCCGACTCAAAGTTCCATCTTCCAACAAGGCCTCTCTCAGGAGTATCACTTTCGTATAACTTATTAACCTCTCTAGTATCGAGAGCTCTTTCATATATCCTGACGCTATCTAAGTTTCCCTTGAACTCTGGCTCTGTAGCTCTTGCATCTCCTATAAACAGGTCAGAACTTGTGTAAGTAAGATTTCTTGAAGAAGTAAAAGTACCTATCTTAACATCATTCTTATAGGCTTCCCAGGTTTTACCATCTACTACAAGCGTAATCATAGTCCATTCTCCGGTTGTTAGGCCTCCAAAGCTATGAGAACTCCCTGTATTATTTCCATCCTCAAAAATCTCAAAGAATATACCATTACTTCCCGAAGGAGTAATGAGCTGCCACCCATTATTTCTGTCAGTCTTGGACACAAAGCCCCAGTAACCATTATCGTGAGATCCTGGTTTGGCCCATAGATTTATCGTCATCTCGCCAGTTATATTCAGAGACTTGCTGTGCCCAGCGTTGACTCTGTCCTCATAACCATCAAGAGCCAGAGAAAAATCTCCTTCAACACTATCCTCCGACCATCCGCTTGTCTCATTAAAATCAAAATTCACAAGACTAGCATCATTAGCTCCGCCATAAACGCCATCTAACAAAGTACCAGTGCTACTCGAAAACTTAGGCCTGTTTACCGGAGTGCTATTAATCCATCCAGCCTGATCATTCAGTAAATTATTGTTAAAATTCTCAGGCTTTCCACTGTTAGAATATCCTGTCCCATCTATGAAGCAAACATCAACAGATGTAAGATCACAGGAATCAGGCCCTTCATTCAAACCCATTTCAACTATCAAGCCTTTATCAGAAACTACCTCTCCTCGATACAACTTTTGTATCTCTGAAGCAGATAAAGTCCTATTATACGATCTTACAGCTGCTACAGATCCATTTATAGACTCATCTTTGGAAGTGCTTCTTCTACCTATAGTAAGAGGTTCATTATTCGTTGTGAGGTTTGCTTTTATGTAATCGCTTATAGTATTCGTGGCCTTAAGCTCTCCATCAATATAGAGCTTGATATGAGTCCCATTACCTACAGATACTGCATGATGCCACTCATTTAGGCTTGGCTTATGGATTGCTCTCACATATGATCCTGAGGGATTCCCTCCTTCATCACTACCCATAACAGTAGCGACGCCATCCCCGTAAGTCCACATCCCGGCGGTAGTACAGCTCCAGGATCCACAACCAGCTTTATTCTGTATAGATCTCCAGTCCTCCCACTCATGCATTTTAAACCAGGCCGTCAAGGTGAAGTTGAAAGTACTTCCAAACGTATTGTCAAGACTTGAACTATCAGAAACTTCAATATAGTCGTCCGATCCATCAAAATGGATACCGAAACCTTCCGAAACCTCTGCATTATCAAAACGATAATACGCGGTAAGATCACTCTGAAGGCCTTCAGAAGAAGTATCAACATTATCCTGAGAATTAAACATTGGTTCTGTTTCCAGACTTGAAACAACAGAATTTACAGAATCAGCACTCGAACTGGATAGAGAAAAGACTATAACAGAGGCAAACAGAGAAAGAACAATGATTGAAGACCTAAAAGACAGGTAACTCCTACCGGAACTCATGTAACCAATATTTGGTAGGATGCTTATACACTTCACGAATCACACACCAGGCCAATTTAGTGCCGTAAAACTAACCTAAAGAAAATTAGATCACACTAGAATTTAACCTGCTAATATCATTACCAGGCCCTTTCCTTCTTGGATTGTTGTCAGCTACCTTGCTGATTGATGCAACTCTTCTGTGGACTTCGTCCATATCCACGTGGCCTCGCTCCGATTCCAGGCTCTAAAATGATTACAGGCCCAGTAGCCGTTAAATCAGAGTACACCGTCTCCCATACTGTAACTCTCGCGGCCAGTTCGTCGATTTAATCCTTCTTTAAGGACCTAATGGCGTCCACAAACTCTACTATTGCCAAAAAAGCAGTTATAAGATAGATAAATGCTATTCCCCTGTGATCGATCCAAAAACCTATGCCATAAACAAAGGTAAAGACTAAGATAATGCTTGCAAGAAGTCTGAGAGCCGGATGAAAGCTTTCCTTATCTGGTAAACCTAACTCTTTTGAAATCTTGTAAATTACAGGAATTAGAATTGCCATAATCAGGTTAATCAATATTGATGCGAGCGGGTTGATCGAACGTAGAGCGACCACGGAAATTGGGTAACCTATGCCAAATGAAATAGTTGCCAACCCCGTCCAAAACCATTTATTTTCCATCATTAAGCAATTTCCGTTAGTTCTTTTTATTCTTACTCACAATAATAAAAAATTACTAATATGAGTACAGCTTAATCGACAACAGCCCATAGGTAGAAGTAGAGAGATGAATTCCAAAGTTTTTGCCATTAAATAGTTTTAAGACAGAAGAAAATTCTTTGGCAGGACCCGGATTTGAACCGGGGTCTGGCCGTCCCAAACGGCCAATGATAGTCCACTACACCATCCCGCCAAACGTTAACTGAAAAAGGCCTTTACACCTTTTGAACTCTGTATTGAAGTGGTTTGAAGTGAATTCTTTTAAACCATATCAGTGGAGTGTGCCTTCTCTCTTGTCGTAGTCATGTGCGAAAAGCGCGTAACCGATTTCTGCGGCAGTATAGCCTTTCTCCTCAGCAATCTCTCTTATCGGGCCGATCATCTTCACATAGTCGAAGGCGTCGAATGTTTCCTTTCTACCTTCCAGATAGCCGAGTCTTTCAAGCGAGGCCCAGACCCTGGTATCGACCACTGCGTGTTTCTCAGGGTTCAATGCTGTGATTACACAGGATGCTGTCGGGGCCTTGAATCCTTTCAAGGAGGAGATCAATGCGATCTTGGAGAAATCTCCCTCGGCCTCTAAAGCATTTCGGGTTACTTCTCTGCAGAGTTCTTCACTATTTTTCCTGACGTGGTAGGCGCTTCTGGTTGATGATTCGTACGCTATCTCGTACAGCTGGTCCTGAGTCAGGAATCTCTGGCTGCGATATTTTTCTCCGTATTCTTCCAGTTTTTCCGGCATAAGGCCTTGAGTTTCAGAGTAAAGTTCTAGGTATTTTTCCACGTCAAGGCTCATAGTTTTTCCTCAAGTACCTGTTCTGCGGCTTCTCTGACTTTTGCTTTCTGTGCTGCATCTGTGTAGATGTTCATGTCTACAAGTCTCCATTCGGCCTTGCTTAACGCCTTTGGAATAGGAGAGTAGTTTGAGAGATTTCTGACATTGCCTTTTCTCTTTATCTTGATATCCATATCTTTGATTTCCGGTGTCCACGGCTTGTTGGCCACTACTTTTTCTTTTGAGACTTGTGCGGCCTCTGCAATTTCTTTCTCTATTTCTTTCTCATCTACTTTTTCTTCCAGCTTTTTCAGGTCCTCTCTGCTTCTGTTCTCCACATCCCAGCTGAGAGCTGTTTTAAAGAGATCTCTGTCTTTTATACGCGAATAGTAGTTTCTGGCAGTGCCTGTAGAGTTCAAAAGTTCGTTGTGGGCAGAGTAGTCATCTAGGGCCATCATTTTTTCCAGTGAGTTCTTCTCTACATAGTCTTCGAGCGCTCTTTCCAGCATTTTTTCCGCTATTCTGGAGGTGTCGTGGAGGTAGACGGATTTTATCATGTGGAATCTTGCGGTAAGTAGTGATTCCAGGGCCTGAACTGCTTTGTAGTCGAATACCAGTCTTCTGGAGTCTATCATTGCTCTCTGAATTATTGTGTCGGAGTCTATATGGCCGTACTCTGCTCCGGAGGTGTGTGCATCTCTCTGAAGGTAGTCCATTCTGTCGGCGTCGATATCTCCTGCGACTACCTGGCCTACCTCGAGTTCTCCTCTAATCATCTTCTTTATTCTGTTGGCGGAGACTGAGAACTTGTCCTCTAGTTTGTCAATTTTTCTGCAGGAAATTTCTTCGTGTGAGAGGCCTTTCTGTTCTGCTACGGCCTCTGAGGCATGTGAGAAAGGGCCGTGTCCTAGGTCGTGCATGAGGCCTGCCATTCTGACTTCTCTGGTTCTCTGCTCGTTGAGGTTGAGGCTTTCAGCGAATCTTCCGGCTACATGCATTACGCCGACTGAGTGCTGGAAGCGAGTGTGAGTTCCTGAGGGGTATACCAGCGGGGATAGGCCCATCTGTCTTATTCTTCTGAGCCTTTGCATTTCAGGAGAGTCAAGTATTCTCCATTCTTCCTCGTTGGGTTCTATGTATCCGTGCAGAGAATCTCTTATCATTTTACCACTTGAATATTTGAGGACGGAAAAGTTATTACTCCATTGCCGAATCCTGGTTCTTTAGGTCGCGTGTCAGTTCTTCAGCTCTCTGACTTGCGAGGCTTTTCATCTCTCTGTGATACGTATGGCGATCTCTTACCCTTTTTTCGTCCAGAACTTTCGCAACAGGTTTATCGCTGCCAGAGTCAATCCTGATAATCTGAGAGACAGCCTCCGAAACGTACTCAGAGTCAGTCATATCGGCAAGAACAACTACGGCCTCAAAATCTTCAAGCCTGTTGGCGACTTCTCCTGGAAGATCCATCAATTGATCAACAGCAAATACTTCAGAGCTGAAACCCATCTCCTCCAGTTGAACAGAGGCGTTACGGGCCAGATCTATATCATTTTCAAGTTCTATAACTGCTACGGCCATTCAAACAATTTTTGGAGGCCGTGACTAAAGAACTTTACTCATCTCCGAAGTCATCCTGTAACTCGATGTATCGGTCCTGAAGATACGTGAAGTCAGGGCCTTCTCCTGCAAGAGACATAATTGCCTCTTTCCTTGAGATTGCTGTGGCCTCGGCCTGAAGGAAGGCCTCTTCGCTGTCAGCAGGCATGTAGAAAATCAGTGTTCTGATATCCTTGATCTCCTGATCTGATAGATCGGTGCCGTACTTCTCAATCAGCTCCTGAACACTTACAAGGCCTGATCTCTTTGGAGTACCGCTAGTATGATAGCTTAACTTGTTTTTCAGTCTTTGAAGAATGGATGGCTTGCTTATGAAGGCCTGAATGCTTTCTTCAGGATATCCGAAGAACTCTCCCATTCTCCGGTGATATTTCTCAGGATTATTATCGCGCATGTTCTGATATCTGTCGAAAAAATCGTTAGGGCGGCTTCTGTAGCTTAGGAAGACTTCTGCATAGACGTATTCGTCCTCCACAACACCGATACCTGTCCAGGTGTGAATTCCGTTGCGGGAAAGATAGTCTGTCCAGGCCTCTAGAGAGTCTCTGCTGCGGAATTTCTGGCTGTACTCTGCTCCTTTCTTCTCTTCAAGCATAACAAGAAGTGTTTTCAGCCTGTTGAGATCGCTTAACTCTGAGAAATCATTTTTCAATGTTTCAAAATCTTTTTCCTCTGTCTGCTCCTCGGCCTCTTTGTAAATATAGTTGTCTACATCGTCCAGTGAGCCCCAGAGCTTGCCCATTTCCCAAAGATCATCTTCCATTAAGAACCTTTTTTGAATACCGCGATATTAAACCCGTGGGTCAGCAAGAAATTTTTCCCGAATTTTCCGGGAATGAGGGCCTCTATTACAGGGGAAAGCTATTTGAAGCTTTGCCCACATAGTAAGATGAAGGTGACCGGATAATGGGAGAAGTAGATGTGGACTGTGAAGATGCGAGATTTGAACCAGAGAAAGATAGGGAGGAAGAGGTCTTCAGCTGTCCAAACTGTGGATCCACAGACTTCGTAGAGAACTCGGCGAAAGCAGAGCTAATCTGCAGAGACTGTGGCACAGTAGTGGACGAGAACAGAGTAGAGGAATCAGCCAGTCCTAGAGCCTTCTCCGCAGAAGAAAGAAAAAAGAAGGCCCGAACAGGATCACCTATAACATACACAAAGGCCGGAAAAGGGATAAGAACCTCTATAGGAAAAGGAGGAGAAATGAGAGGAGTAGCCCCTAATAAGAGAGGCCAGTACTACAGAATGAAGAAATGGCAGAACAGGATTGGAGAATCCAAGGACAAGAAAATGCAGACAGCTCTCAGAGAGATCGGCAGACTTGTCGACGTACTCAACCTTCCTCAGACAGTTAAAGAGGAGGCCTCAAGACTGTACGAAAAGGCAATCGAGAACGACTTGATCAAGGGAAGAAGAATTGAAAGAGTTTCAGCGGCCCTGGTATACATAGTTGCGAGAAATCAGAGAATACCGCGTACAATGAAAGAAGTAGCAGATGAATCAGGCGTAGATAAGAGAAAACTAGGTCAGACCTACAGATATATTGCAAAAGAGCTTGAGCTCGGAATAAAACCAGTTAAACCTGAAGATTTTCTCCCAAGATTCTCAGAGGAGCTTGGTATCTCAGGAGAGACACAGGCCCAGGCCAGAAAATACATTCTGGACGCCAGGAAAGAAAATCTGCTTGCTGGAAGAAGCCCAGGAAGTATTGTAGCTGCTGCAATCTATCTGGCCTCCGAAAAAAGAGGAGAAAAAGTAACTCAGACAGCAATCGCTGATACCGTAGGAGTAACCGAAGTCACAGTCCGAAAAGGCTACAGAGATCTTATGGAAGGCCTTGAGATAGAAGATGAGGAATAGGTCCTCGCTATCACTTTCTTTAAATACCAGAACTGCAAAGTGATGGGTATGGGACTAGGCCTTACCAAGAAGTTCAAGAAGATGAAAGAGAAAAAGAAAAAAGACGACGAGGACGACGAATAGACAGGTTCTCAAGTTTAAGCCTTCTTTTCTAATTTTCTGAATTTGACCGCTGGCAGAACTGTTGAAATAACTTTTTCTTCAGAGGACACCAGTGATATCTAATAAGTTGCAGTTACAAGAACAGTGTTATGGTACAGTTCGAGACAATTGAGAAAGAACGAAGAGACTACGGAAACTTTCCAGGAGAAAAATTCATTGAAGTAAGCAGAAACAAGGCCATCCAGGATGATGGTTCTGAAAACAGCTTTCTGCAGATTGCAACAGGATTCTATCAGGACGAAGAACCAAAATACAAGAAAAGATTCACAGTTCCAACCGACGAGAAGGCCGTCGACCACATAGTAGAGAAGCTTCCTGAAATGTTCGAGAAAGAGAAGGAATCACGGGAAGAGTAAGGCCTTCAAAAAAGGCCCTATCTACCTTAAATTTTTAGAAAACTAGTCAGAGTAGCGTTCGATGACTTCAGCCAGGCCCAGAGAGTAATCTGCTGCGCTGTCGGCTGTTGCGTAAGGCATGTCGCGGCCTTCAAGTTCTTGTTCAACAGGCATGCCTTCCTGGGCTACGAAAGCAGTTTGAGGGCCTTCAAGTATATCACCTGATTTATCTCCCATGCTGACTATCACGTACTCAGTTCCGTCTTCAGTAATCATATCGGCCCGGTACTTTGCTCCGTGCTCCTTTGAAACACCTATATCTGTTCTCTGGAAGTCTGTGGAGAAATCAGGGTTGTGATCTGTTTCGAAGCTAGTTCCTTCTGCGATGTCATCCATGAAATCCTGAAACATTTCGAGGTACTCTTCATCAGAGAGATCTGACCTTCCAAGAGAGTTCTCGGTTATTCTTACGTTCTGATCTCCAGTAGATTCCCATCTAATTCCAACAAGCGGGTACTCCTGTGTTAAAGCATCTGACAGAGCACTTACAGCATTGTCGGAAGAGAGATCAATCACCATTGAATCTCCCTGCAGAGTATAGGTCTGATCGCTAACTTCTTCACGCTCTTCCAGATACTCTAAAAGAGAGTCCATAGAGAAGTCCTGCCGAGAAGACTCCGCCATAGGATTTTTATACAGATCTGATCGAACACCTTCACCATACATGCATCCTGTCACAGCGCTAACATTTCCCTGTTCCTGTAGCGTCATCCCTCTGCTTGCAGCTTCCAGCCATGCATCTCTTCTGAAATCAAGTATCTGTTCCATACCTACATCAACAGTGCTATACGTATCTCCATCTATTTGAGCTACCGCTCCTAGCTCACCAACATGATCCATGTCAACTCCAAGCTTCTCAGAGGCAACAAAATCCAGCGTAGAAAGATCCCACCCTGAAAGCATAGAAACACCGGTTTCAGAAACCTGATCCAGCCAACTAATAGCCTCCTTAACACCCTGATGCGTCTCGTAATCTGTAGACTCTTTATCAACTATAGGCCCGTTCATATCAACATACGGAACAATCACATCCGGCTCCAACCCTTTATTTCTCAAAACACTTTCTATATCATCTGCTACTTGCTCTACTTTATGTTCAGCTACTTCTGCTTCCTCAGCAGCTTTTCTGGTGGAGCCATGTAAACTCATTTGTTATCTCAAGATAACAATAATCCGCCAGTTTTAATAACATGTTCTTTAACCAGCCAGGAACCAAACACCATACCAAAAAATCAATGCTACTCGAGGAATATGCTACAAAACTTGAGAAAAATTAAACTCATTAAGGGACTGGAGGTCAACAAAGACTCCGACCCCTAGAACCTCCAAAAGGAGGCCTTGAGCAGGTCTATCCACTACACCTCACAAATGCAGCAGGAACCTATAAACAACAATCCAGATGACAACCTTAAATACCAGACCCCGACAGAAAGATTAAACCCGAAGGCCGTCAAAAACAGTTTACTTAACATGACAGTTACTGAAGAAGTGATCGATAACTACCTGATCTGGGAACTCTGCAAACAGAAAGACATTCAGAGAAAGATTATGCAAGGCCTTGACGGCAGAAAACTAAAAAGAGAAATAGTGGAAAAAGTCCAGGAAGACTACCGCAGCAAGGCCTACAGCCTCAGCGAGAAAAAAGAACTGGTCAGGGAAATCTCCAGCAACCCGAAATACCGGCTGAAAAACTTCGAAGGCTGCAACTGGAAAAAGGAAAAAATAGAGATTGAGGATCTAGGCCCTACTATCCCTCGCGCAGGAGATCTGCCTCCAGAAGTTATCACAGGCAACATTCCCAAAGTAGCAAAATTCGTGGAAGATGCAGATCCAGAAAAATACCACAGCGTCAGATATATCAGAAAACTGGCACAATATCCTGAAATAATCAACGAATTCAGGCCCTCAGTTCTCTCACCAGGCAGCACAATCAGACAGATACAGAAAATGAACAGAGTACACGGAGAAAAAGACTGGCAAATCCAAGAAACCTACGGAGCCATAGACGACGGAAACCACCGAACAACAGCCAGAATACTAGGCGAAGGCCTGGAAGAAATAGAATGCTACATAGGCCATCCAAAAGAAGAATACTAGATCAGAGGATAGCAAACACATCAACGCAAGAATTTCCGGATTCGACAAACTATTCGAACACAGAATACCAAAAGGCGCGCCTATAGTAGTCGACGAATTCCTAGCTGACGGAGTAATAATACTCTACAACCTCAAACAAGACGGCGTCAGACAAAGAGCAGCAGAAATACTCAAAATGAGAGGTGCCAAACACGACGAAAGAATGGCCGCAACGAACATAACCAGCCAAGGCATCAAAATCTACCCCGACCAAAAAATACTGTAAACTCCTCAAAGAAGCCTCTTTGAGAAGAAAGCCAGGAAGATCTACAAACGCGAAGAAAATCAAATAAGAATACTACATTAATTATCAGAGAACAGAAATTTGCTGATTCTCTTGTATATTATTGCTGCTAATAGCCGTCTGAAGAAGTTTTTTATCTCAAGAATGAAGGAAAATAAGAATAGGTGATAATAAGAGAAACAACTACTTTCTCAGATATGTTGCCAGAGTGACCTTTTCAGTCCTTGTTTTCTCGACTTCTCGCGTCTTAGTCACAGTTCTTTCTCTCTGAACGTCCTCATAATAAGTCTCTTGTTTAGTTCCAGGACTTACTCTGGCTTGAGTACAGTCTCTTTCTAAATCAGCCTCAGTGCTTGCAGAGAACTCTACAGATTCTCCAGCAGGGACATAGTTTTGATCTGAAAGAGTCAATTCTGCTGAAGAAGATGTACAAGTATCAAAAGCAACTTCAAAGTTTCCTCCTTCGTTATCAGTATTTCTGACATCAATAGATACTGTGTCGCTCCCAAACCCAAGAGGTGCCTCACCTAAAGTAAAATCAAAAGTCTCATATTCTAGGTCAACCGTTCTTTCTCTAGCTACTTGTTCAGTATATGTTTCTGTCGTTTCATATGGCTCAGCTTCTGTATAAGTTTGTTCAACAGGCATAACAGGAACAGCAAAAGCCCCTAAACCTACAATTATTAATCCTAAAACTCCAAATCCGCCATAAACTTGCTTTTTATCGAAAGTATTAGACATAACGACAATATCACACATTAACCTTAACAAATTTTCGTTAAATACAGTCCGCGACAAAAACACTTAGAATACCAAACAAAACAGCGTAGAACCCTATCAGCATAACAAGCGAAATGAGCTCCAGGGAGAACCCAACAAACTTATTCTAAGAAGCCTGGTGTTTTTACACTCTACAACCAGTCTAAACCTTCAAAGCCCAAAAATCGAAGAAAGTTTAAAAGCTACTTCAAAATACGTTTTTATGGATATTACTATGAGTAAGACGGTCAGTTGGATATTTGGAGTTTTATTAATTCTCGCAGGGCTGGGAGCGCTTACTACAAGCCCTATTGCAGGAATAATTTACTTCCTTACAGGTATTTTCTTGATACCGAATATAAGGCAAGAGATAGATCAGAGATATAATATAACCTTCTCAAGATGGGTGGTTGTTCTGGTAACAGTGATTGGATTAGGCTTAGGTGCGGCAATGATGCCAGGAGATGCTACATCGCCAACAAGCAACAATACGAACAACCAAGAACCAGCACGAGACACAGGAAGCCAAGATAGTTCACAGCCTAGCAAAGAAGATAGAACTCACGAAATTGGCACCGAATTTACAGTTGGAGATGTTAGATACAGAGTAAATGGTGTGACAACGAGACAAGAGATTGGAGAAAGAGTAGCAGGTACCCTCATGGGCGTGGAGGCAAATGGAAAATTCCTGATAGTGGATACGACAGTGATGAATGAAGCAAACGAAGCAATCACAATGAGAGAATCTAGTCTCAAAGTAATGATCGGCGATTCAGAGTACAGCCCAAGTTCAGAAGCATGGGTATACATGGACGACAGCTTCACATTCGAGCAGCTCAATCCAGGAGTACAAGTAGATGGCGATGTTGCCTACGATGTGCCAGCATCAGCAAACACAAGCTCGATGAAGCTTGAAGTAAATCCAGTAGGAGTCTTCTCAACAGCAGAACCACACTACGTTAGCTTAGGGTAAAAAACCCTTTTTCCCTCTCTTTTTGAAGCGAAACAGAATACAGTTTTTGCCTGTAGCAGCCCGCGGTATAAGAAACTTTAAGCCCCGAGAGGGCCACCACGCCTTTATGAATAGTCTATGTCAATATGCAGGTATTATAGACTTGCAACTCGGTTCTTATAAGTTATTTGATTGCTAGAGTTATTAATTATGGTTAAAGTACAAGAAGGTTCCAATGGACAAAGACTAATCACCATTCCACGAGAACTGGCAAGAGCTATGGGTATCAAAAAGGGAGAAGAATTGGAATTTTCAGTTAGAGACGAGAAGAGTTTAGTACTTACAAAAACCTAAATACGGAGAATGAACCCTCTTATACAATAAATTCTCATTTAACTCATTAGCTGGATAAGATATTTACAAATACTGCCCAAAAACATGTATAGACCTATATATGCCGCTAGCAAGCATTCTACAATCAGGCACTCTCCTTATAGTGACGATATTAGTTTTCTTCACTCCAGGTTTTATCTCAATAAAGGTTTACGATCTATTAGTTCCAACTGGAAAAAGAGATTTTTCAAGTTCTGACCTATTTGAAGCATTTGGATACAGTGTTCTGAATTATGGACTATTCGTAAGTATGGGCTATGTATTCTACATATCCAATCTTTTCGAAAACCCAGTTGCTCTCGGATTCTACGTAGTATTTGCTTTATTCATTGCTCCTGCAATAGGAGGAGTATTAGTAAAGAATTTACAAAATACCACAGATAGCACAGCATGGGACCATGTGCTTAAAGACGATAAAGGCTACTGGACAATAATAACGCTGAATAACGGAAAGAAAATAGCGGGGAAATTTGGAAAGGAGAAGTCTTTTGCCACAACTTACCCTCAAAAAAGAGAAATATATCTAGAGAAGTTATACGACGTGGATGAGAACGGAAAGTTTGGCGATCCTGTTGAAGATTCGAAAGGAATAATAATCTCGGAGGATAATTTTAAGATGATAGAACTATTTAGAAAAGGTGAAGAAGATGGGAAAGGACAAGAAAAAGAAGGACAAGAAGAATAATATCAAAAAGAAAGGAGGGCATCAGCCCAGTGAAGATCCAGGAGAAAAGCCTTCAGGTCATACAGTTACGCTCTCAGACGAAGAAGACGAGTAATTATTACTCTTTTTCATTTTTAGGAATCTTGACCACTATAAGCTGCCTCATAAGCTCTTTCTCCACTTCCTATAGTCGAGCTCTCTGAAAGTTGACATCCAGACAAGGCTTCCATTACTACATTCAGATCCTCGGGAAGATCCTCATGTTTCCAGCTCAGTATTAAAATCTCTCTAAATAGTATTCGGATAAACAGCTCGTGGATAGTTAGATCGTTGCCATCTAACGTGCTAGCAGCGTATACTTTGAAGAACTCTTTCAGATTTTCATTGTCCTCCGCAACTTGTTCAAACTTTTGATACTTGTCTCTCATCTCCTGTTCAAAACTTGATAATGCCCCGCTTATTCGTTCCTCAACCTCTTCAAAGTCTATCGATGATTGACCTTCGGGAGCGTAATCCTCTTCATTTTCTTTTATCGACGAAATCATGTCTTGAAGTGCGTCTTGTTTCGTAACTTTTTCACCTTCTCTATCAGTGAATGTTACATCCAGTAAGTATAGTACATAATTCTTCCAGCTTTGATAGAATGCGTTATAATTCAGCTTATAATATTGGGCTTTGGTTCTTTTTCCTCTTTCCAAGAATCCTGCATCCCGTAATTGTTTGATGTAATTAGCTACAGATTCCTTTGATGTGCTATAGCCCATGTTGTTGAGCCTTTCAGTTACCTCCTTCGAGTAAAGCTGTGAGTTTGATAGATTGTAGATATGTAGGATATTGTAGGCCATTTCCGAAGTATAGAGCTTTCTCAGTTCCTCATCAAAGGAATAATCTGGCATATTAGAGGTATAATATGTCAAGATTAATAAGAGTTGAGGTTATGTTGTTCTACATGACCAGCTCATCTAGTCAAATTAAAGGTAAAAAATCCCAAGTTAAATCTAGTTCATTCACTCTTCACATGACAGATGAAATGAAGGACAACCTCAACAAAACATCAAGAACCACAGGATTAGGAATGGCAGAAATCGTAAGAAGAGGTATTCACAGCCAATTAAATCAGCTTAAGGAGGAGTCAGAATGAAGCAAGACCTTGACACACAACTAGAAAACCTCATAGAAAAGAAAATGAGAGAACTCAGCCAACAATCTGAGTCTCAAAAACTCTAGAAAAACAGATCTGATCTCCAGTCAGACACTCGCGATTCAAACAATGACATCACTAATAACCGAATTTAAAAACAGTTCCGAATCGGCCAACAACGGGCCAAAACACCAACTAACAGTCAGATTCACTTCGAGACAAATAAGAAAAATCGAGAAATTATCTAGAAACTCAAACATTTCTCTAGCAGAATCATGCAGAAGAATTGTCTCAGAAGGCCTTAAACAAAGAGGTGAAAGATTCCATGGCTGAAACAAAGACGATAAGCCTAAACAGTGAAGCTCATCGCCTTTACAAAGAACATAAGGAAACCATAGACACACATTTTGACGGAATATCAGGTCTTTTCCGACACGCACTACGTAACTTGGATGATGGTGAAGCCTTCGATAAAAAGAAGAAACGGCTAAAGCAGGACATAAAGCAGTTTCAAGAAAGGATAGAAGAGAAACAAAATGAGATAGAGACTCTTGAAATTCAGCAGAACCTAACTGAAAAGAACGAAAAAGTAGAAGAGCTAGAGAGCAGACTCGACGAACTAAATAAGTCAATAGAAAACTTCGAAAGTCAGAAAACTAGAGAAGAATTGGTAGAAGAGCAAAAAAGAAAGAGAAAACAAAGAGGCCACGACATAGATGATCCAGAGGTTAAGGAAGCTATAGAAAAGAGCGTTGAAAGAGAACTCAGAAAAAGAACTGATCTGGATGATCTTAAACAGGAAAAAGAAAATGTGGAAGAAGAACTTCAAACACTCAAACAGGAAAAAACCAAGTTAGAGACCTTGATCCAATGATTAAGACTACTTACGTAACGTGGTTAACTAAGTCTTACTTAACAAGATTAGTTAACACTGTACGTACACATTCTGAGAGCATAGAATGCCAGTTATTTACTTACATTATTTACTTAATTAACCGACAAAACCTACAGAAGCTGAGAACGTACGTACAGACAAAATGAGGCGAAAAACTACATCCTGGAGCCGCAACAGGAATAAAGCCAGATTAGAAGTCACTCTCCCTAAAGGCCTCAAAAAACAAGTAACACAGACACTGAAATACAGCTCATTAACCAGAAGCGACCTAGTAGAAGAAAAATTCAGAGAATTCCTTAGAGAACAAAAGAACACAGAAATAATCCATGATAAACACGGGGAATTTTCATGCAGATGCGGGGCAATAATGACGGAAGCAGTTCTAGACAAAAATAACGGAAAATGTCCATCTTGCCGTAACAAGATTGAAGAAAGATGAAATTCTCTCTCGTAAACTCTGAAATTCAATTGACTCACTCATATCGGCCTTCAGAGAAGACATGTATGGCCGATTTAGGACATCCTGCGACCTCTTTTCTGGAGAGGGCTGTACTAAATAGACAAGACTATACTAAAACCACAACACTATATAAAGAAATCAGGGATATTCGATGCCAAATGTAAAGAGCAGGCTGATACAGGCCTCAAAGGATAGAACAAGAGACTTCATCAAACCCCAGTACCTCACTCAAGGGACAGATATCTCAAAGATAGAGGCAGGAAGAATACTATCAAGTTTAGAGAAAAAAGGCCTGCTAGAAAAATGGAGCAAATCAACAGGCAGAGGAGGAACCACCTACAAAATCAAATATCAAAAACAAGATATAGAAAAATTAGATAAAAGAGATAGCTGGAAAAGTAATTCTGATTAGCTTAAACTGTCCATAATCGCAAAATTAAAAGCATGCAAGTCGACATATAATATATGTCAGATGAAACTGAGCGAGTAAATACTACTACCAATCCTATATCTGAAGAAAAAAGAGATCAGTTGAAGAAAATTTTTCCTGAAGTATTTGAAGAGAATAAAATTGATCTAGAGAAGCTTAAAGCAATAATTGGAGAAGAAGACTTATCTGACAGTGATGGATACTCCTTAAACTGGACAGGTCGAAAAGAAGCAATAAAAAATATCCAAGAACCTAGTAAAGGAACTTTGACGCCTAAAAAAGAACGATCTGTAAACTTTGAGAACTCAGAGAACATATTGATTGAGGGCGAGAATCTGGAAACTTTGAAGCTTCTAAAGAAGAGCTACTCAGATTCAGTAAAAATGATTTACATAGACCCTCCTTACAACACTGGGAAAGATTTTGTTTATAACGACGATTATAGCGAAAATCTTCAGAATTATTTGAAGAAGACTGGTCAAATAGACGCCGAAGGTAATGAGCTAACCACTAATAGAGAAACAGACGGAAGATTCCATTCAAATTGGCTCTCAATGATGTATCCTCGCTTATTTGTAGCAAGGAGTCTGCTTAAGGAAGACGGCGCCATTTTTGTTAATATAGATAATAACGAGTTTCATAATCTCAAGTTCATGATGGACGAAATATTTGGAGAGGATAATTTCGTCACAACGTTTGTATGGCGAAAACGGAAGGGCGGAGGTAACGATTCAAAATACATCGCTATCGACCATGATTATATTCTATGTTATGCTAAAGACAGCGAGAGCCTTCCTGAAGAGTGGTATGTAGCATATGAAGAAGAATACCTAGAAAGGTACAGCGAGGAAGATGAAAAAGGGAGGTTTTATTGGGATACTATTCAAAGACCAGGACTACAGAACGCAATAGAATACTCTGTAGAAGCTCCTAATGGCAAAGAAATTAATATGCAGGCTCAAATTTCCAAAGACACCTTTGAGGACCTTAGGGAAAAAGGCGCTATACGATTTACGGAAGATGATGACGGAGATTGGAGCATTCAGAGAAAAATCTACAAGCCTAAAGGCAAAACTCCAAGATCAATTCTTCTTGATGCTGGAACTAATAGTGACGGTAAAGAGGCTGTTAGAGAACTTTTTGAAGGGAAAGACGTATTTGGAGATTCATCGCCTAAACCTCCTCAATTGCTACAAAAACTCATTGATATAGTTTCTGAAGAAGATGAAGATGGATTAATGATGGACTTCTTTGCAGGCACGGGCACCTTAGGAGAAGCTGTACTTAGGCAGAACAAGAAAGATGGGGGAGATAGAAACTACATAATGGTTCAGCTGCAGAAAGAGTTAGAGGAAAAGTTTGAACTAGAGAACACTATTTTAGAAACAGTATCAGATATCGCAAAAGAGAGGATGCATAGGTTGCATGAAAAATTTGAAGATATAGACTCAGGTGTTAAAATATTCAGACTTGAAGAATCAAACTACAAAGTCTGGAACGACCTCAGTTCTGAAGATTCCTCAGTTGACGATGTTAAGAGACAGATGAAGCTGTTTGAGAATGCACTAGTAGAGGACTACGATGATGAAAATGTCCTCTATGAAATTCTGCTTAAAGAAGGAATGAGCTTAAACGCCGAGCTTGAAAGAAGATCAGACAGACCGCTTTACGAAATCAAAGACGAAGATGAAACATTCTATGTAAGTCTAGATCAAGATATAGGTGAGGAAATAGTAGAAGGCCTTGAATACGGCCAGAACACGGTTCTAATATGCCTAGACAACGCTCTTGATGATGACGAGAAAATAAACCTCTCTAACAAACTCAGGCTGAAAACAATTTAGGTGGTAAAATGGAGTTTGAATTTGACCCCAATATAGACTACCAGCTAGAGGCTATAGACTCTGTTTTAAACTTATTCTCTGGAGATAGATCGCAAGGCAACAGCATTGCAAGCAGTAAGAATCAATCAGTAGTCGGATATAGATCAGTGCCCAATGAACTGAATCTTTCTGATAAAGAGATTTTAAATAATCTGAAAGAAGTTCAGCAAGAGAATGAGCTAGATCCAGATGACTCTCTAGAAGGAATGAATTTTACAATAGAAATGGAAACAGGAACAGGAAAGACCTATACCTATCTGAGGACACTACTTGAACTGAATAAGGAATATGGAATGCGGAAATTCATAATAGTAGTTCCCTCTGTGGCAATTAAAGAGGGTGTTCTAAAGACACTGAGACAGACTAGGTCTCATTTCCAGAACCTCTATGAGAATACAATATACCGTTTCTACGAATACGACTCTAGCGATTTAAGCAAATTAAAGCAGTTTTCTAGGAGCAATGAAATTGAGATAATGGTTATGACTATCCAGTCCTTCAGAGACGAGGATAGAAACGTTATTAACAACCCAAATGATAGAACTAACGGCAAGAAGCCTATTCAACTTATTCAGGAAACTAACCCTGTAGTGGTATTAGATGAGCCTCAAAACATGGAAACAGATAATTCTAAAGAGGCATTAGCAAGACTCAATCCGCTGTTTAAATTAAGATACTCTGCAACGCACAGAAATTACTATAATCTCCTATACCGTTTAGGGCCTGCTGAAGCATATCAAAGAGATTTAGTAAAGAAAGTAGATGTTCTCTCAGTGGTTGAAGACGATGATCACAACAATGTTCTAGTCAAAGTAGTAGAAATAGACAGGTCTTCCCGAGGAATTAGAGCAGAGCTAGAAATATACAAAGACTACTCTAACGGCGTAAAAAGAAAGACAACTAAGGTCTACCAAGGTGATGACCTATACGAGAAGAGTAATGGACTAGAAGAATATAGAGGGTTTGAAGTAAGTGATATAGACCTCAGATACAATACTATCACTTTTGAAAATGGCGTTTCCCTGGATGAGGGGGATGTTCAAGGACTCAACAGAGAAAAATTAATGGAAACCCAGATAGAAAAAACCATAGAAGAACACTTCCGAAAACAGGAAAAGTTAGAAGACTATGGCATCAAAGTGCTATCTCTGTTCTTCATAGATAAGGTAAGCAACTATATAGGGGATGAAGCATTTATCAGAGAGACCTTTGAAGAAAAGTTCAACGAGTTAAAGAACAGAGATGCTAGTTATGCGGAAAGATTTGAGAATTATAATGCCGAGGAAGTCCACGATGGATACTTCGCTAAGAAGGATAACGGAGAATACTATAGTGATAACTCCACTAGCTACATGAGAAACGATAAAGACACTTATGACCTCATTATGAAGAATAAGGAACGTTTGTTGTCTTTCGATGAGTCAACACAGTTTATTTTCTCACACTCTGCGTTAAGAGAAGGATGGGATAACCCTAATGTATTCAATATCTGTACTCTAAACGAGAGTTACTCTAAAGTTAAGAAACGCCAAGAAATAGGGAGAGGTGTTAGAATACCTGTAAATCAAGATGGAAAAAGAATATTCGAATCAGAAAATATCCTCACAGTTATCGCAAATGAAAGCTACCAAGACTTTGCTTCTAAACTACAGACAGAATATGAAGAAGAATATGGAAGTGAAGAATCTGCACCACCAACTCCTCCGAGAGATCGAGTAGAATACGGCCTCAAGGATAAGAGCGAAGTAGATGACGATGTTTGGGATGATTTTGAAGAACTTTGGAACAGGTTATCTAAAAAGAGCAGATATGAAGTAGATTTTGACACACAAAAATTCCAAGAGAAGTGTATTAACCGTATAAATGACATAGAAGTAGAAGAAATCAGATTAAGAATTCAAAGAGGTACTATAGAACACAGCGATGAGGGTATTGATTCGAGACAGTTAGGAGAAGGACAAAGAGATTTAGGTAACGAACTTACAATACGAAATTTCCTTGAAAGAATTTCTGATCAGACCCAGATAACAAAGGCTACTATCGTTGGTATTCTAGAAGATGTAGAGAACCTAGACTTACTATTTGAGAACCCTCACCAGTACGTAAACTCTATTATTGATGTTTTGAACAGAGTGAAGAAAGAGATCATCGTTGAAGATATAGAGTATTACGAGGTTGAAGACTCTTACAGCGTATCAGACTTTGAAGATGAAAGAGAAGGATACAGAGATAACCTTGTAGAAGTAGATAAGTCTGTCTATTCCTACGTGGAAACCGACTCACAAGGTGAAGAAGAGTTCGCAGAGCGTCTAGATAGTGATGCAAGAATAAAATTCCTAATTAAACTTCCTAGATGGTACAAAATTGATACACCTGTAGGAATGTACAATCCTGATTGGGGTCTAGCAGTCGAAGACAGAGATGAACATCAAGAAATTGAGAAGAAGCTATATCTAGTTCGAGAAACTAAAAAAGGCGACTTGGAAAACTTGAGGCCTAGTGAGCACAACAAGATAAAATGCGCTAAAAAGCATTACATTGAAATTTTCAGCGATCATGATGACTCCAATTATGATGTTTACAATGTACAAGGCGGCGTAAATGTAGAAGAACTGATAAATTAAGGACTTTTGTATGGATATAACAAACAGTTTGCGGTATTAAATACCTCTATATCTATTTTCATTATCTTCATAGAGTTGATATAAGTAAAGTATAGCGCCTATTAACAGAATATAGAAAGCCACATCTGAAGCCAACAGAAACATGTCAAATATCTCCTTAAGGGGGAACAACATCTCATTATGACCTAATTCAGCAAGTAATAGAGCTATTACTACAAAAAATAATGTTGCTTCAACCAGCTTCATAGGGCTTTCAATCAGTTCATTGATTAACTGATCTATAGGATTATCTTTTCTGTTCTGTCGATTTTTCACAAAGTAAATTTTATGGATTTACACATCTAATTAATATATCATGTCTTGGTCTGAGCCTAAAGAGCGAGTTCTTGCTAAATTCGATAGATGGGAGAGAAAAGCTAGGAGGGAGAATTCTGATACACTGGCTAACATTTTAGAAGATCAGAAGAGCTCTGAAGAATAAAAAAAGAGAGTAGAGTTACTTTTCAAGTGCAGCTTCGCAAGTTAGTGCTTTTCTTCCTTGAAATGCTGTGTTCTCACACCATCTTTGAGTTGCCTCGTTGAACTCTTGATCTGTCAGATCTTTCTGTTCTTCCATTCTTTATTTTCACCTCCTTTAACCCATACTAATGTGTGAGATTGGTTTAAAGGTTATGCTTTGTTTTACAAGACTCTTAACCAAAATAGTTAACTAAAAAAGGTAGAATCGCTCAATAAAAGATTTAGACAGACAGGCTATCCTTTAAGTTTGACAAAAGAGATTAGTTACAGTTATATGTAACTCGGGGCAATAGATGGCAGAATAGGGCCGCCAAAGATTTTTCAGCTAGACTATAATCTAACCATTCATCTGCTCCTCCACTATTCTCTCTGCTTCTTTTTCGAGTCTACCATCATCTAAGCCTATTTCTTTCTCTATCATATTTGTCTTCAGTTTCTCTTTTGCTTCACTGACTTGGAATTCTTTCACTAGATCTCCCGTTGATAGAGCCTTCCCACATTTGCGGCACACATCAGCTTGGAACGAGTTTATCTCTTCACACCGATGGCATTCCGCAGGAGTCAACACCTTGCTCTCACGCTCAGTGTTATCTACCTCCTGAAGGTTGAGATGTTCCGCTACCCCATGTTCGACATCCTCTTTTGCAACTCTAGCATAATATGCTACCGTAGGACTACCAGGAACCCAGTTCATGTGCTTACATATCCATGCCTCATTCTTTCCTTGTCTTATCCAATAGACTGTTCTACCCTTTCTAAAGGCATGAGGATTTGTTTTAATTTTCCTTGGAATATCGGTTTTTTCTCTAGCCCTAGACAGTATTTCAGCAGCACCATTAGCAGAATACTGTTCATCTGAGTGGCTAGAGCGAAACACAAAGGTATCTGGCTCATCACTTCTAGAATCCTTCTCTAAAAGATCTCTCATAAATGGTAGTGCCTCGGCCATCGGAACGCTATGGTCGCCTCCCGTCTTTGTATCTCTGAATATTACTTTCCCGATCTTACTAGAGAAATCAACATCTCTCCATTTTAGGCCTAATATCTCACCATGTCTACCTCCCGTACTCCATAAAAGCATGATATAGGCCTTATCAATTACTCTAGGAGCCTTTTCAACCAATGCTTTAACTGTCTCAGGCAGAGGTAGTCGATCAGGTTCAGTATAGTCATTTTCCCTAGTCAGAGTGAAGTTGATTATATCTTCTCCCGAAAAATCGTCTTCTACCTGTAGCTCTTCTTTGTACACCTCAATGTAATCAGTGTACATCTTTCTTACGCTCTTCTTGAACTCTCTTTTAGACTCGGTAGCATAGGAATCACCGTTCTTTTTACATAATTCTCCTGTGTTTAGCTCTCCTATTAGTTCAGCCATTCGAGTCTTATTCACATCTTCTATATTCCAGGACGTGTATACAGATATCTTCTTCCAGTCTTGAAGGTACCTGTTTATTCTTGTCTTCGAATGGTCTTTGTTCCGCATGAAGGTCAAAAAGCTAGGAAAATTAGAGTTACCTTCTATTAGAATTTTCTTGTCTCTTTCAGAAATCTGAGAATGGTTTCTTATACTGGTTTTCTGCCTTTGTAGTGTTTGTGATGTATTGTGGATATCGCCTTGTGTCATATTTCACAGTTCTCCACCCACATTTAACTTTGACCGAATTGGTTCACAAAAGCAGAAGAGCCCCGAGAGGGATTTGAACCCTCGGCCTGCCCCTTACAAGGGGGCCGCTCTAGCCAGACTGAGCCATCGAGGCGGAGTTTGTAGGAATGTTGGTGGTGTTAACTGTTAAATATGGTTGGCCGTCGGTTTATTTAACTGATCTGGCCCCTTTTCTTGGTATGGAGGCTTTTGATTTTTCAGGCCATGAGCTGGTTATCGGTGTTATTGTTGTCGGTGCGGCTCTGGCGGGTTACGGCGGTTTTTTCATGATGCATCAGGATGATATCTCTACTTCAGGTGATGATGTGGAGTATGAGACGGTGAATGCTACTATTTCTTCTACTGATCTGGCAAGTATTTCAACCGGGAACGGTACTGTGTACAGGCCTGAGGCCTCTTTCACGTATACTTTCAATGGCTCCCAGTATTCGAGCAACAATGTTTTTCCTACTGAGAGGCGTTTCCAGTATCCTGCTGATGCTGAGGATCAGATCGATGATTTCAGCGAGGGCGATCAGATTACGGCCTATATTCAGAAGGATTCTCCTGGAGAGGCCTTTTTGAGAAAACCAGAGTAAAGCTCTGATACCAGCGCATTAGTTTTTCTAACATCCCGATACGTCATTTTTAAATAGTTTCACCGATGAGTAGTAGTTATGAGAGGAGAGGAAAATCTTGAGCCGGGCCTGCGTAATGAGATTACTTCTATTTGCCGTGAGACTGCGAAGACTTTTGATATGACGTGGAATGGTTCCAGGTGGAAGTGTGAGGTTACCGAGGTCAAGGTGTCTGATGAGGGCGTTAAGCGGTATGGTTTCTACGTCAATGATAAGAACTCTGATAAAGAGTATCAGGCGAAGGCCGTTATTGAGAACAATGATACTGCTAGCTGGGAGATTGAGGAAGTTAACTAATTTGAATCTTCAAGGCCTTTAGTTTGTTGTAATGGATAATTTCCGGATTACTTCTGAGTTCAGTGAAGTTGAATCATACGAGTTGGAAGGCGATAAGGTTGCTGTAGGTTTCAGGCCTTCCGGCGAGCTTCACGTCGGCAACTTGCTGAGTATTGGTTATGCCGCGGTGATCGCCGATGAACTGGATTTTGAATTAGACTTGTGGTGTTGTGATACTGACTGGAGCGCACACATCCACGAGCATCATCAGCCGGAGAACAACAAAGTGATGAAGCTGTTCTTCCAGAGAGACTGTGAATGTGGCAAACACGAGAATGTTGCCCATCACAGAGTTGATGAGATCAGGGGTTTTCTGGACGGCCTTGAATCAGAGACTGTTGATGTAGAGGTTAATTTTCTGTCTGATTACCGTGAAGAGTCTTATCTTGAGGCCTTGCGGAATGTTTTGAATAATATCGATGGTTTTGATGAGATCTTTGGCGGCGGTTTCAGGAGGAGGTATCGTAGTCCTGTTACCGGTGTATGCAGTGAGTGTGGTTTTTCTCATGCGAAGGGTTCGGCCTATTCCCGAGAATGTGATGAATTGGTGCATTCATGCTGGAATCCTGACTGCAGCCAAGGTTTTTCCTCCACTCCTTTGAGCGGAGGTATTGGTGTTTATTATCTGGTTGATCCTGTGCGTGATCCTGGCCGGGATGTTGCTGTGCATGTTTTCGGCGGCGACTACAGGGATGCGGAGAAGGGTCAGAAGACTTCCAAGGTGCTTAAAGTCGCGAGAATCACCGACCTTGCATGCGGAGAGACGCCAGCCTACTTTCTTGGGCCTTTGATTGCCGACGAGGCTACCGGTAAACCTCTTTCCAAGTCAAAAGATACCGGTCGCACCGTTTCTGAGATAGATGATCTGGAGGAATACGGCAGAGAGATAGCTGTAAAGGTAAGAGAATGGTTGAATGAAGAGAAAAGATTTGTGTCGCAGGCTGATCTCTAGGTTACGTCAACGTCTGCGTCGTCAACTCCGTCTGGGCCTCGGTTCTTGACTTTTTTCTCCTCTTTGTCCTTCAGCCTGTAGACGTTGATGCTTCTTGTGCAGTCTGGACATTCGATCCACCAAGGCCTTGAGTCCAGTTCCTGTTCGCCTTCGAAGACGTTCTGGCAGTAAGGGCATTCGATCTCGTAGAAGTACATTTCGTTGTCGTAGGAGAACATTTTGACGTATCCGGTTTTCTCTCCTTCGTCGTTCTCAATTTCTCTGTTTGTTGCGTACTCGACGCGATCGTATTCAATCTCCTTTTCCATCTGTATCACGTAATTTAGTATTCAAGTAGTTTTAAGTTTTCCAGCGGAACTTTTTAGTACATCATATACTCGTAGACCATCTGGATTTCCTCATCGTCAACCTCTATCTCTATCTCTTCAAGGCCTTCATGAGGGAAAAGTGCTTTCTCTATTCCGAGAACTTCCTTTGGCTCGTCGAACTCAAGTTCCTTGATGTCCGGGTTGAACCTTTTCAGCATTCTGAGATCCCAGTCGTCGCCGCTTGAAAGAATTCTGAGGTCGTAGCCATCGATTGTTGCGAGAAAGGCCTTTACCAAGTCTTCCTTTGACTCGATTCTGCAGTATACCTGTTCCTGTACTGGTCTTCCTTTGAGGCCTTCTCTCTCCTCTCCGTCAACCCAGTATTTTTCCACTCCTGGAAGTCTCTCGATGAGGGCCGGGTTTTCTACCTCTGCGATTACATGGTCTTCGTTGATTTCTGCGGTCTCTGCGCGTTTCTCGAGGTTTTCAACCAGTTGTTCTGGTTTCTCAGTTGGTTTTATTTCTACTTTCATGTTTACCGTTGGCCCGGCAAAGCTTTTATTTCAGGACTGTAAAGTCTCTCTTTATGCTGTTCGACAATAGAGGTAATTCTGACTCTAAAGAGGAAGAAGTATCTATCAGTCCTGCACAGGATTCGAGTTCCCGGAGCAGAGATAACGAGACCGAGATTAACCGTGGAAGAGGAAGTTCGAATACTAGTTCTTCCGGTAGCTCCGGAGGCAGCGATGACGGTGGGATTGCGATTCCCAGTGCATCTGGCGATGGAAATGCAGTAGATGAGAGCCAGGTTTCCCTGGAAGATATTCACGAGCAGAATAAGAAGATTATAGGCCTTCTGGAAAGTCTTACTTCTAATGAGAGTTCTGGAAGCGCCGGTAAAGAGAGCGATGATAAGTTGAAAGGTGATATAGAGAATGAGCTACTATGATAACGTTAAAGATTCCGTAAAAGATGAGAAAAAGAAGGCTAAAAGCTCCAGCAGCGGTGGTGGAGGCGGAGGTTCAGGTAACTTCTCCACTCTACGTGAGGAGGCCGAGAAAAATGCTGATAAACAGGAAAATGATGATACACCGATTGAGGTTCTAGAGGAAGGGGGTCTGAGCCAGAACTCAAGTAGTTCAGGTTCCAGCAGTTCCTCCAATCCTATGACTTCGCAGGCCTCTCAGAGTTCTGATAGTTCTTCAGGTTCTGTTGATGCTTCAGGCCTTGAGAAGAAGTTGGATAAGATTATTGAGCAGAATGATAGGATGATTGAGATTCTTGAGAGCTTCGGTAACTAGAGCTCTTTAATCATTCTTTCTCTCCTGGTTTCAAACCCTTCATTTCTGTAAAGTTCTTTAGCTGAATTATTGGCCGTGTCCACTTCCAGCTCCACGCTTTCAAATCCTCTTTCACGGGCCTCTTCCTCTATCCTGTCCAGTAGCTGTGTTGCGTAGCCTTTTCTTCGGTAGTCAGGTTTGATGTAGATATCGTTTATTTTCAGGTAGTCGCCTCTTGAGAAAATAGGTGCTGGACTGTCTTCTGTTGCTGTGATAAGGCCTATAAGTTCATCTTCGTGCTCGGCGACGAGTGTTGGATCATTGCTTTCTATCTTGTCCTCTCGCCACTCCACAAGATCATCTTTGTCCAAGTTGTCTGATAGCTCGTTGATCTCTGCTGTCTCTTCCATTTCGCGGGCTAGAGGTAGCCAGAGCTCTTCAACTATCTGCTTTGCTTCTGATGCTTTGGCAGGCCTTATTTTCATTATACAATTTCCACGGAGATTTTCTTTCTGCCGCTGGAGTCTTTGGATACTGCTCTTTCTTCTCTGAGGACGAACTCTATTTCAAGTTCTCTGTATTCGTCTTCCTCTTCGAACTCCATGGTCAGCAGGTTGTCCTGGTTAGGTTCAATACGTACTTCTTCCTTTCCGCGGAAGCTAAGGCCTACTTCTCCATCTCTTATTTTATCTGCAAAGCTTTCCAGAAAATTTGCAAGTTCATCGTTTGAAAATTCAAAGTCGAGGTCAAGTTCCCTGCTGGCCATAGAAAAAATAGAATGGTTAAGAGTTTTATTTGTAACTGAAGAGTGTCAATCAATCTTCGCTCATCAGTCGCTTTGAAAGGTAGTGCTCCTTGTCTTCTAGCTCTCTGATTGCTTCGATACCGAAGAAGTATGCCACCATGATCATCAGGAATCCTAGGTATGCTGGCATTAGATCAGCTGAGTACCTCATCGGGTAGAGCACTGAAAACAGTAGCAGTGATCCAAGGATGAATAGCGTGAAAGAGATTCCTACTTCAGCATTCAGAGTTAGCTTCGGGAGGCCGAAAACATCTTTCTCCCGTACCTTATTTTCTTCGCTCATAAAATTATTGCACCTTAAAGATCATTTTCGAAGGCCTTGATTTAAAGCTTTTCAGCTATAGATCCTGAACGTCAACGTTTCTTTCTCTGCGGTTGAAAGCCGACGGCAGGTGAATATGATAGGTTCCTTCACGTTTCTCGATAACAAGCGGCACCTCTTCCAGAAGACGGGATACATTGATGTTGTAGACGCCTTCTTCCTCGACTTTTATTGATTCAAGGTCGAACTCGATGCTGATGTTGCCTCTCTCCTTTTCACCGGCAGCAACCATCTCCTCAATATCAGACTTAACAAGCTCTTTCTCCTCCTCAAGCTCATCCTCAGAAGTATCTACCTCGTTCTCATACATGAAAAGAGATGAACCACATTCACATCCGGAAATGAGCTCTTCAGAATCCTCATCATAAGTCTTACCGCAGTTCATACATCTGTGAGGCATTCAAAACTCGCCTCCGTGAGTTTTTGCAAGTCCGAAACCTTTCAGGTTTCTAGGCTGCAAAAGGCCAAGAAGGCCTTTGATTCCAGAAACTCGGAGAGTTTCGACCATCTTAAATCACTCCTTTTCGCTCTCAAGTTTTGCAAGGAATGAAACTGCATCCCTTTCTTCCTTGATTTTCTCCATTACGCGAGAGTTACCTACGATTGTAAGGCCTCTGCGAGGTTTCTCATCGAATAGTTTGTCGTATACGAGGTTGCGGGCCTTGTCCAGTCTTGTCTGTCCTGAGTCGAGGCCCATGAACTCTATGCCAGGGAAGTCGTCGTCGACCTGTTCCATGGCGTTTGTGATTAGTGTGCGTTTTTCGTCAGGAGTCCATCCTTCCTCAAGAACCAGTACTGCGTCATCCTTGACTTTCTGAAGTACGAGCTCCAGCTTGTCGTCCAACTGATGATCAGACAGCTTGTCTCTTGAGAGAAATTCTATGGTAACTCCATCGTCGCTCATTAACTTAACCTTTCGATTATTTCCTCATAAAGTTTGTCGATATTTTCTCCCTCTTTGGCAGAAACCTCTAGAACAGGGTGCTGAGGGAAGGCATCACGGACTCTCGAAGGATCTGCATCCTCAAGGTCTGTTTTATTGGCCAAAATCAGTATTGGAATATCTTTGGCCTCGAGATTTCCGATAATAGTAACGTTAACCTGTGTATAAGGATCTTCTGTAGAATCAAATACTACAAGGCATGCGTCAACATCATCAAGATACTTGATGGCCTCTACAATACCTTTTGTAGCTTCCTTGGCGCGGTCCTTGGATTCTTCCTCTTCAAGGCCGTGTTCTGTAAAGTCCTGGAAGTCTACGTTCGTAGAAATGCCTGGCATGTCCAGAAGGTTCATGTCAATTGTTCTATCGTCGTCCGTCTCAAGCGTAACCTGCTCCTTCTTCTCAACGGCCCTGGTCTCGTGTGGTACCTCCGAAACATTACTCATTTCCTCTCCAGTCAAATCCATAGAAATCTGATTAGCGAGCGTAGACTTTCCTGCATTTGGAGGACCGTAAAGGCCTATACTTATGTCATCTTGTTCCGTTGAGCTGAATAGATCGGATATTAACTTTTTGAGACGGCCTATCATAGTTTTGACACCGGACAATAATAAATCGGGTCCGTAGGTATAAAAACCGTTCCCATGCAATCAAAATAATAAAATCAGAGGTATCAAGTCACGAATATGAGAACTGAAAAAGGCGTAATGCTGGTGGTTCACAAGAAGCCCAGCAGAGAAAACAGGTACCTGATCCTGAACAGGAAGAAGAACTGGGAGGGCTGGGAGCTTGCGAAAGGCCATCTGGAAGAAGATGACTACGAGCACACCGTTAAACTTGAGCTCAGAGAGGAGGCTGGTATTGACGAAGGCCAGATCCAGAGTATTGAAGACCTGGACCACACTGCAGAATGGAGTTTCGAGGATGAAGATGGAGAAGAAGTCCAGCGAGAGTATAAGGCCTTTCTTGTAGAGGTTACGCCTGAAGCAATTGCAGATGTTGAGCAGAATCCTTCAGATGAACACAGCCAGGCCTTTTTCCTCAGCAAGGAGGACTGTGAAGGCCTTCTTACATATGATAACCATAAGGAAGTTCTGGAGCTTGGTGCCGAGAAGGCAGAGTAACTGTTTAAAGATCAGATTCTGTTTTTGTTTCTATGTCAAAGCCTGAAGAAATGCTGGAGCTTTACCAGTTCGAACAGTGTCCTTACTGCAAGAAAGTCAGAGAAAAACTTACTGAACTACAGATTGATTACATTGCTCGGCAGGTAGATGCCAGCGGCGACCGTGAAAAAGTGAAGGAGATCTCAGGCCAGACAGGAGTTCCTGTACTGGTTGATCCAAACACCGACACAGTTATGCCGGAGAGCGACGACATAGTCGACTACCTGGAAGAACACTACGGCTAAATTTTCCTCTTCTCTTTATTTCTGAGGTTCAAAGTATTCCATTCCCTCATCAAGAACTTCTTTTATCTCATCTAGTCCATATGCGTCTTCAACATTTACACCTAGATCGGCATGTACAGCTAGGACAGGAGTTACAGCCGCAAGGCCTTCAATATCGTACATTCCTGTTTCATCCCAGTAGATGCATGCCTCTGCCCAGAGCTTCGATCCCTCCTCAACTCTGTCAAGTCTTGTTCCCGGGCTTCCAGCTTGTCTGTACCGTTTAAGCTGTTCCTGCACTCGTTCCAGCTGTTCTTCCTCTCTTCTCTGCTGATCAATCTCCGCCAATGCGTAGAAATGTGAAGCAGTTTCAAGATCCGAGAGCTCATCTATAGAGAGCTGGTTTTCATTATTATACTGTTCTTTTGATCGGAATTCCATATGTTGTTATCGACCAGTAAATTAAAAACAGTAGTATTTCCTAACTCTTCATAAGAATGGCAGTCGATCGCGATAGCACAGAGGAAGACATATTCTTTGACATAAAAGGAATATTCCCAGAAGCAGTGGATGAATTTCAGGAACAGATGCCGGAAATGAGCGAAGGAGACTACATGATCGGAGGCCGAATGAGAGAAGACATGAAACCCTTCGTGTACTCAGGCCTTGTATCAGAATTCCCTGTCAACGGAGAAACAGTATTTATAGTGACAGAAAGAGGAGAACAGGTCCTGGAAGGATACGAAGATCCAGAAGAAGTCACAGCACAGAAACCAACAGTCGACAGAGAAGAGGCCTATGAAGTATTCAATGCAGACACCGAAGACTTCGCACAGGCCATCATCTCAGAAGAACTGCTGACACAGTACCGCAGAAAAAAGGAGCAACAAGTACAGAGCGCTGAAGGAGAGAGCTGGGAGAACTACCTGGACTTCGGGACAGAAATGCTGAACAACTGGGAACAGGTGTTCCACCGAGCAAATAACTCAGAGGATAGAGAACTACAGCAGTACGCAGAAGAAGTAGGATACAGACTTGACGAACTAACAGAAGGCCTTGTAAACCTTGCAGACGAGAAAGAAGGCCAGCACATCGAATCAGTGAGAGACAGCATCTACGAGCTAGAAGGCCTGACAGAACAGTTCAACCACGAAATGTAAAAACTGTTGAAACCAAAAATTCTGTAACATGCCGATCCCAGGCCTTATTTCTAGCAAAAGAACTACCGCAGCAATTCTACTGATAGGCCTTGCCACAGCGATAGCTCTCACACCTGTAAGCTCAATGACAGGAAATGTATTCCAATCAGCAACACTAGATACAAACAGCACGAGCCAGGCCGCAACCACCAGCGAAGCAACAACATCAAACACAAACTCACTGAACAACGGGTTAACGGCCTACTACCGTTTCGACGATGTCAAGGCCTCAAGAGGATATAGTTTACAGTTTGATGGCAGTGATGATTATGTTGAGACGAGAGGTCCTGAGGAACTCTACAATTACTCAATATCCATCTGGTTTAAAGCAGATAACAGAGGCGGAGAAAGGCCTGTCTTCCAGGACTCTTATGGCGCTCCCGCAGGATACAGCCACGGTTATCCCACGATAGGCATGGATCCCTCAGCAATCTACTTTACAGGAGGCTATAACGGTTCAACGTACGATAAGGCAGAGTTAACGAGCGCAGTTTCAGGTAAGTGGTACCATGGAGTGCTCGTTAGCAACGGACAAAACTCTAATTTTGAAGCATACGTAAACGGACAAAAAATTGGAGAGACACACTGGGTTTCCGGATCACAGCTGAATATAACCAACAGCACAATAGGAGCAAGGCCCGAGAAAGCAAAAAACAACCCGGATCAAACCCATCATTTTGACGGAAAAATCGACCAACTACAAATCTATGACAGATCACTCAAAGACTTTGAAGTCAAAAAACTCTACAGAGAAGAACCACTAGCAAAAGGGCTGCTATCCGAGTATCCTCTAAACTCAGGGCCTGAAAACTGCGACCTGACACAAGAGAATAACTGTATAGAGAATTCTCTAGACTCAGCTTACGATGCAAGGCCCGTCAACTTCAACGACAATAATCTAGATACAGGCAGCGGATGGACAGATGAAACTCCTGTCAACAGGCCTTCTGCCGAGGACTCCTCAGTTTTCAACTCACTAGGCACAGGGTTTGGTGGGGCAGAAGGAAATCTTAACAATTTTGATTTCTCCTCCTCAAGCGGTTGGAGCAGCGGACACATAGGAGAGCACTCTCTCAAATTTGACGGCAGCGATGACTTTGTCAGTGTGCCCTACAGAAAAACCTTTAACTTCAGCGGAGACTCATGGAGCCTAAGCCTTTGGTTCAAAGCTTCAGGAGATCCTGATGCAGAAGTACTGCTTGCTCAGGGAGATGGCGCCGAGTTCAATGACGGGTGGACTCTTAGAGATAGCTGGGACTCAACCGGGCCTCTAATGTTCCGATCTGGAGGCAACACATTATCAGCCTCTGGGGTGTGGGACAATGACTGGCATCATGCCGCAGTTTCCATAGAACCAGAGGGAGAATCACACCTATACGTGGACGGACAGCTTAGAGACAGTGGTGCTACCTCAAACTTCGGACCATTCAACTCAACAGAATCATTCTTAATAGGCGATAAAGGGAATGGAGAAATATTAAACGGATCAATAGATGATGTGAGAATATACCACACCGCGCTCACACCCTCACAAGTAGACAAAATCTACAGAAAGCAACCAATTACTGAAAACCTATCAAATCGCTGGAACTTCGAATCAGGAAACCTCAAAACAGCATATGATACAGGAGACACCACCAACCAAGGAGTTCTGAATACGAACTCTGTAGCAACATACGGTGGTTTAAACTTCATAAGCTCAAAAACCTCTCAGCAAATATCCTCACTCTCTTTCTGGGCCTCGGAAGACGGAAAATGGAGGCACTATGTTGAAACGAATGGAACTCGATTTATTGACGGTAGGGAAGAGTCCTGGGGCCATCCTTTAGTCACTAACAGTTCTTATGGTACGAATATTGGTTCTCCTTTCTACGAGTCGGGGATTGTAGAAAATGTCTCTAACTGGACTTATGTAGGCCTTGACGGCGAGTTCGATGATCCTGTAGTAATTGTTAATGGCCAGGGAAGCTTTGATGCAGGTGATGAGCCAAGAGAGTCCAGAGCACTTGTCAGAAATATCGGGCCCGAAGGATTCGAGGTTCAGAATGTTAACGAAAATGATTCGCTGGTGGAAGAAGATATCGGGTATATTGTTATGGAGAAAGGCCACCATACTATCGATGGAGTGGAGGTAGAGGCCGGTACATACAATACCTCTGGATCAACCAGTTCCTACAACTGGAATCAATCATTTGGATCCAATTCTATAAACATGATTGACACACTGCAGGAGGAAACATCTCACGCGTACAGCTCAAGAGTTGACACAAGTTCCTTGGATTCACAGGGATTCTCGATTTACTGGGAATCATTCGACCAGAGTCAGGGGGCAGATCAGGACGGAGGAGGCTTTCAGGCAGGTTACATAGCCTATAGAACCGATCAGTCAAACACCAGGTTTGAAGGCGACATATACCCGAACTGTCCAGAAGACACAGACACAGGTGGCTGGTGCCAGGTAAACTTCTCCACAGAATTTAGCGAGACACCGATCATGTTCGCTAACCCTCTCGGAACAAGCGGAGGAGACCCTTCTGTAGGAAGCTTCTCAGACCTAACCACCGAGGGCGTCAAAATAAGAATTACAGAAGGAGATGTATACGACGGAGAACAGGGCCACGTCAACGTAGACCTGCCATGGACAGTATGGACAGACAGCTTCGAAGGCAGAATCGACGAGTTCAGGGCCTACAACAGAAGCCTTACGGACAGCGAAACAACCAGACTTGGCCTCAAATAGGTTGAAAACCGGGGAAATGTAAAGACACAGACACAAATAAAATATACAGAATGAAAACAGGCCTAAAAAATAACAGAAAAACTGCAGTAATCGCGGCACTAGGCCTTATAACTGCAATAACAGTTTTCTCAGGATCCGGCCTCACCGGAGAACTCTCGTCATCAACTTTGATCAATGATGGAGAACAGCCAAGGACAGCAACCACATCCGACACATCCACAAGCACAAGCACTCTTAACGATGGCCTGAAAGCATACTACCGTTTCGACAACGTCAAGGCCTCAAGAGGATATAGCATTGAATTGGATGGATCGGATGATTATTTACAAATACCTAGTTCCGATAGTCTCAATACAACTGGCGCCATTACAGTTTCTGGATGGGCTAAATTCGATACCACAGGGCAATCATCAGGATTGTTTGGCAGAGGAATCTACACGGGATCATGCAAAGGCCTAAACCCTTACTTCATAAGGTTGAATGAATCTGGAAGCCAGCTCGTGTGGAGTCTGGGAAAGGATACCAGTTGCGGTAACTTTGGTAGTAGGGTTACAGACAGCTTCAGCTACGAAACAGGAAAATGGTATCACATAGCCGGCGTCTGGAACGGCTCCACAGCACCAAACAGCCAGAGACTTTACGTGGACGGCACAAAAGTAGCCCAAGGATCTCCAGGTTTCTCCAATCTTTATAAAGATAATACTTATAACGTTATCGGTTACGGCGAACAGCACCTGGACGGAGAAGTAGACAACGTCAGAGTATATGAAAGAGCGCTATCCTCCAAAGAAATAAACAATCTATACAAAGGCCTTCCTGTCTCTAGAAACAACCTAATCCTCTACCAGCGATTCAACGAAGGTCCTAACAACTGCGACCTTACCACTTTCTTGAACTGCCTCGAAGATGAATCTACGAACAAAAACAATGCAGAGGGCCGCGGCATCGAAGACAATAATCTGGATACAGGTTCAGGATGGACAAAAGAAACACCCGTAAACAGGCCTTCTGCAGAAGATACTGGAAGACAAAATACCATCTTCTTTGAAGGAGGCGACAACGAAGTCTTCTTTGAAGGCGGGAATAACGGAGAATTGATGGACTTTGACTTCAACGCAAGCAGCGGATGGACTGCAGATAGCAAGGTTGGAGAGAAGGCTCTGAAGCTAGATGGTGTTGATGATATAGTCAGAGTTAGAGATAATCCTGACCTGGATTTCAATCAGGAAATTACTGCTTCGGTCTGGTTCAAACCTCTTGAGGGAGGTAATGGCAGCACTGATAGATCTCTCAATCTCATCTCCAAAAGATGGGGTGGAGGCGGATACACCGATATTAAATTTGAGCTGGGATACAATTCCGCCAACCAGATTACATGGACTCTGGGAGTTAACGATGAAGTAGAACTTCTTGAAATGACTTCTTCAGAAACCGTGACTCCTGAAACAGGATGGCACCACGCGGCCGGAACATACAACACCAACACGAACACAGCCAGAATATTTATCGACGGCTCCATGGTGAAAGAAATATCCTACACCGCAGACAATATTACCAGCATAAGCACTGACGACATGTATATCGGAGGTGGCGACATTTTCAACGATAGATACTACCTTAATGGCAGCATTGATGATGCAAGGCTCTACAGCACCTCTCTTTCACCTTCAGAAATACAAGAACTATACAATGGAGAACCTGTCAACGATGGCCTTGTAGGAAGATGGAACTTTGAATCAGGAGATGGGGAGACGGCCTATGATACATACTACAAGAGCTCTGGAGTCCTGGGAGGATCTTCCATTGATTCAGGGCCTGAAACCTATGGTAGCGGCGGCCAGGTTTCTATGAACGAATCTACTGTTTCTGCATGGTACAGCAAAGGCGATCTACCTGAGAAAGTAAGTTCTACAGGCCGAAGATATGCTACTTTCTGTCTTCTAGACACCAGCGATGATCAAGGTCTTTTCAGCATTGGTTCTACACGTGACGGCAACTTTATCCAGATACAGAATCTTTCAACTTCTGGCGACGTAGTTCATACGCGGAATAATACTTTGAACAGAGGAGAGCTCTGGAGGTTCCCTTGCGATGATTACGGGCCTGACTCCGCTTTCAGGATTAACGCTGAGTATCCTGTATCTGTTGACTATGATTCTATGCTGGATGCGAGGACCAGTGACGATGACTGGACTTCGCGGGCCGGAGAAGATATCTGGTTCTCCATGCCTAACGACAACAACGAAATGAGCATCACTGCTTACCGAAATAATACCGAGGTAACACTGTACAACAGGAAGGATGAAACTTCTCAGAGCTTTACACTAGATAAGGACGAGTTCTGGACTTGTTCTGACTGCACGAACAGTCCAACGCTGTTCAACATCAAGACAAACGAAAATCACCCTGTAACAGTTCTTTACGGAAAGTTTGACGACAATTCAGGCTCTGAAATAGTGGCCCCAACCAGAAAGCTGTACAGAGTCTCGAAGGACTACGCCGAAAACGGCCAGAAAATACACATAGCTGCGGAGAAAGACAACACAGATGTAGATATCACAGATTACGCAGGAAACTGCACTACAACATCCACTACACTAAACGCAGGAGAAGTCTACTCCGACTCCTGCGGTCAGGGAACAATCAATCTCAAAGTAAACTCTTCCAAACCTGTCTCCCTAACCTTAATCGAGGCCGGCGGCGACTACGGCCCAAGCATGTATCGCTCATCAACCAACAACTGGGGAATCGGAAAAGAATACAGCATCACCTCAAGCAACGACCAGGGTAACAGCATCAGCCTTATCTCGCTGGCAGACAACAACCAGATCGATATCTCCGGATCCTTCAGCTACTCCGCGGAACTGGACAAATACGAGAACCGATACGGTGTAGGAAACCTTCCTGTAAACGAATACCTCAAAATAGAGGCCGAACACCCGGTAGCAGTTGTAGGTGACGCAGGAAGCAACTACGAGGCCGCAATGGCCGTACTACCGCTACCTAAAATGAATATTGTAGAGGCCGGAGAATCAGGCATCGGAGTCAGCAAGGATAGAACCTTCGGATTCAGCAGCGGCAATATTATCTCAACTGAAGGCCTTCGAACAGACCAATGGCAGAACCTTGTCATGACAGGAGGATCGAGCACCTCTCTATACATTGACGGCCGCAAAGCCCTGAACACAGATATCTCCTCCAGCGCTGAGAAAGGAAAAATCCGGATTGGAAGAGCTCCCGGAAAAATTGACGAAGTCCGTGTGTACGACAGAAGTCTTTCAGACAGCGAAGTCCAAGATCTTCTTTTCCAGTAGGATTCAGCTCAAACAGAAGACAGGGAAACCATATAAGCAAAACTTATACCGGCAATTACTAGCTTATATACTTTCAGCTATATAGCGTAGTAAGTTATGCCATTCAAAAGCGACGGCGTAGAAGTAATTGCAGTCGACGACCAGGAAGACATCCTGGAGCTGACAAAACTATTTCTTGAACGTTTTGAGGAAGATCTCGAAGTAGAGACAACCACAGATCCTGAAAAAGTACTGGAAGACGTAGAGGAAGGCCTTTACGACGCGGTGCTCTCCGACTACGACATGCCTCGAATCACAGGCCTCGATCTTCTGGAAGAAGTCAGAGAGATCGATGAGGACCTGCCTTTCATTCTGTACACGGGAAAAGGCTCTGAGGAGATAGCGGCCGACGCGGTAAACCACGGCGTAACCGACTACTTCAGGAAAGAGGCCGGATCAGACCACTACCAGATGATTGCCAAAAGCCTCACAGATGCAGTAGACAAGTACAGAAACGCAAAGGAAAGAGAAGTGTTCGAGGCCATAGTCGACAACTCGGAAAACCCTATTCTCATCACAGATCCAGAATCCGAGATACTCTACGTAAACCCGGCACTGCTGGAGGTAACAGGATATGATTCAGAAGAACTTCTGGGAGAAAACCTCTCCAAGATCACACCTGGCGAAAGCTACGCTGCACTCTACGAGGCCTCAGAAGACGCAAAAGTACTTGAAGCACAGGACGTACGAGGACTGAAGAAAAACGGCGACTCATACAGCCAGGACCAGCAAATCATCCCGATAAAAGGAAAAGATGGATGGCCTGAATTCTACGCATCAATATCAGACCTACTAGAACCCTCAGAAACAGAATAAAGACACGAAATGTAAAAACAAAGAAAGCGAAAACCCAACTGTATGGAGCTAAAAGGCCTGAAAAATTCTACAACAATAATTACAGCCCTACTTCTTACCGCAGGCCTCACCATAGCTCTAACAAGTTCAACCAGCCCTGCAGGATCAATACTTGAAGGTGAAGAACCAAAATCGCTGGCAGACACCGAAAACATAGAAATACAGTCATCAACCAGCTCAGGCCTTCAGAAAGGACTCCAGGCCTACTACCGTTTTGACAACGTACAGGCCTCCAAGGGATACAGCCTGGAATTCGATGGAACAGATGATTATCTCAGCATTGATGACAGCTCGAGCGTGGATAATACTTTTGGTAGCACGTTCAACTTCACACTGACTGCCTGGGTAAAGATGAATGAATGGGAGGACTGGAGAGGAATCCAGAACAAGGCAGGATGCGGGAACTGGAGCTGTACTACCGCCGGAATGTGGACTTATGGAGACGGAATAGTGGGAGTGATCGGAATCGATGAAAGTGGAAACCCTCCGAATTCGTATGTAAGAGCTATTCACAAGCCCGGCCTGGGAGAATGGCATCATGCAGCAGCTGTAGGAAATGGAAGCCACGTCAAACTGTATATTGACGGAGATCTGAAAGACTCCGAGAAAATAACAGATAGCATCAAATCAAATCTCACAACTAACAATCACCCTTTGGTTGTAGGCCGTAGATGCGCTGGCTGCACTGAGTCAATAAACGGCTCTATAGCAAAAATCCAGGCCTTCAACAGAACTCTAAGCAGTTCGGAAATCTCCAATCTTTACAATTCGCTTCCTGTATCCGAGAAAGGGAAGGTTCTGTCAGTAGATCTGAATGATGGGCCTAGAAACTGCGATTTAACATCTTCAACTCATTGTCTTCTCGATAAATACTTCTACTCCAACGATGCAGAGGCTGTAAGCTTCAATGACAACAGTTTGGATACAGAATCCGGCTGGGAAAAGGAAACACCTATCAACAGGCCATGGGGAAAAGATTACAGCGTTAATAACAACAAGGCCCGTTTCTTCGGCGGAAACCACGGATCTCTAAATGGATTCGAACTTGGAAACTCAAGCACCTGGAAAAAAGGCGTAATAGATAGCGGTTCAGTTGGGCTTGATGGAAATGACAGCTACATTTCTATACCTGATGGAAACAGTCTTCAGCCCACGGATGAGATATCAGTAGGAATATGGGTTAAACAGAAAGGCGAAAACAACAATTCTGACGGCAACTCACAGATGCTTGTAGAGAAATACTTCTGGGGTTCTTGGGGCCTTCTACAGTGGGGAGGCGTAGGGAACACAGTTACCTGGCACGTAGAGTTCCAGGACGGGAATGATACAGAAGTTTCCACAACAACACCTCTAACTGCAGATGGAGAATGGCACTACCTAATGGGAACGTACGATGGAAAACAGCTCAAAATCTATTTTGACGGAGAACTTGAGGACTCAACCAGTTACCCTGATAGACAGATAAGTACATCCGGAGGCAACATCTGGATAGGCCGTCACGGCAACAGCCCCCACCACTTCTGGTTCAATGGCTCTACAGACGATCTCCGAATATACAACAAGGCCCTGAAAGAAGAGGAAGTCAAAGAGTTAAGCCAGAAGAAAAACGTAGAGAAAAATCTGGTTGGAAGATGGAACTTTGAGGAAGGGGAAGGAACAGAGGCCTATGACACCTCAAGATTTGAGAGAGGTGGAACCTTCAGCTCGGAAACTGTAAAGACCGGTAACTCAGACGATTACCTAAGGCTTAGATACGGGCCTGATAGATGGAACTTCGACAGCATCACCGTGTCGGCCTGGATATACCCTGACACTCTTCCAGCCTCCTCAGGATCTCATAGCGACGGCGCACACATCGCTGGCAGAGTCGGAGGAGTATCCGGACAGGCCGACACCTCAAATACAGATGACAACTGGAGAATTGCAGTAGGCAACTCCAAAATCGGTTTCTACACCGACTCAGAACAGAACTACGACCACAACATGTACACGCCAAAAATACTGAAAGAAGACAAATGGCAGCATATCACAGCAACCTACAACGCCACAACCTCCAGAAAGAAACTTTTTGTCAACGGAAAACTACAGACAGAAACAGTAGTATCAAGCAGTCCTCCAGACCCTCTCCACACCAACACCAACCCAGTCAGCATCTTCGGAACCCGAAGCTGGGACAGCGACCAGGTATTCAATGGAATGATCGACGAACTAAGAATCTACAATCGTACACTCAGCGAAGACGAAGTAAAGAAACTGGCGCTAGACTGAAAATCTATCTGAAATAATTACGAAACTTCTCGTCAACATGGCTATAGGTAGTCAGCATTTCTTATTTTTTCCAGAAAGTTCCTATACATCTGAACGTCCTCTTTATCTAGTTTTTTCAAGGCATCAAAGCGTTCATGGCTCTTTCCAGCTCCAACAGGATCTATAATCTTAATCCCTTCTTCCGGACTATAGAGTATATTGCCTTCCAGATCACCGTGTACTAGGCCATTTTCATGAAAAGTCTCTAAAGCACTCTCAACTTCATCAATAAGCTCTTCGCCCGCACCGTTCTCCAAGATATAGTCTCTAAGAGTTGTTCCCTCTATTCTTTCCAAGTAGAAGCCTTCCATTTCTCCAGATTCTCCGTAAATAGCCATCAAAGGCTCCGCAACATTTTCCGGCTCAAGTTCGTACATACTCTCCATATCATTAAACTCTCCTTGAATCTCCGGAAACCTTTCAGCAGCTCTAACCGGAATAGTTCTACCATTTAGGCCATCATCCTTGAAGTACTCCTCCGCCAGATCAAGCCAATAGAAATGATCTGCAGAAAGATTATCAAGCGAAGACATAGATCATAAGAGACAAGACAATTTTTTCAACCCAACCGCTAACAGACAATCACAATATCCAAGAAAAAAACTTAGTCATTGAACTGAGACAGAAAAGTCGAGCGGACCGGCCCTCCAACAATCTCCAAGTTGCTCACTGCCTCTCCAAAATTGGATAATTCACTTACTTTTTAACAAATATACCCTGACTATTTTTCTCGTATTTGCAGGATTTGGCGAAATTTTTCTTACCCAAACCGAGAATTATAGGAGGGAATATCTTGCTAGGATAAGAATATTGAAGTTTAAAGCTTGCTTTCTTTTCGGAACTATTTTCTATAAACGCATTAAAGTCTATATTAAAAGGTTCAGTGGGAGGAAGAACAATACTTCCTTCTTTACTCCCTTCCGACATTTGAATATCCATATTTCTCGATTCTATATTCCAAGACAATTCACCAGGAGAGGCTCCTTCATTTCTAAACCTTGTAAAAACCCTGTTTTCATTATCAGCTAGATCTGGACATTGATTTGTTCCTTGAACAGTGTAAATATGAGGCGCTCCAGAATACCAAGCAGCCGAGGTGCTTACAATATTAGCTGTGAATAGAAGGATAGTTGCTACGGCGAGTATGAATGTATACCTTGAAAGTTTTTTTGAGAACCCTGTTGATTTTCTTTCTAAATTCCTCCTCTCCTGTTTCCTCTGTTCCTTTTTGAGGAATTCAATGCCTTTAGTTGTTATCTTCCATGTTGTTTTCGGATCTATAGGATCTCCATATTCATTAATACCCTTTGATGTGTCAATACTCTTTACTATCTTTCCTGATTCCGCTAAATATGTCTCAATAGTCTCAATTTCCTTATCATTTAGATTAAATTCAACTCGTATCTGAGCCTTCAGAACGTACTTAGGATACCCCTCCTGCAACTTTGCTAATATTTCCTCGACAATTTCGAAGTCCATCAATCTATATAGATATAAAAACGGAAGAATTAACTTTCTTTCCAAATTAATTCCGGGGTCACTGGAGGGAGTCTCCAACAATCTCCGAGTTACTTACTCTCCAGAACGTCTTTTAGTTGTCAAATTCTTAAGTTTTTTAGTGTTGAAATTAAAGTACATTCTCTATTATAAGCCGTTTTAATTAACTCTTTTCTAGATTTTCTAACCGTCGATAAACTCTGGCGTCTTACCTAGGTCTTCAATCTCTTTCTTAATTCCCCCAGTTTCTTCTTCTATATACTCCTTGACATCCGTTCCTTCGAACGCATTTTCTAGTTTCTGAATAGTTCCATAACCCAACCAGATTAAATGAACAACCTGGTTAAGCTCTTTATCTTCGTCAGGCGTTCTATCAGACATAGAAGCGCCAAGCCTTACAGGGTGTGAAGCATAATTGCTTGAAAGATTATAGAAATCGCCATAGCGCTTGTTCTTCTTTTTCATTTCACCTTTCTTATTTCCTCTTATTTTGTGAAGTTTATCTACAATACTTAATTCCTCTTTCATTCTATCTTCTGTTGATAAGCCTTCTTCGTTTAGTTCCTTGACTTCTTGTTTCCATTCCTTCATCATATCTTTAGACTCCGCTCTATCTTCATTTAAACCTTCTAAAACCAAATAAGATTCGTATAAGTATCTAAGAGTTCTCTTAAATGACTTGTAATTACAATACTTTGTGTTGATATATCCTTCTTCTAGATTAATCACAGAACTTGTATAGTGTAAGAAGATGTGCTTGTGATGGTCGTTGAATTCTTCTGGAAACTCTTGCTGGACTTTTTGAAGTTCTTGCATTTGGTTAAGAAGTCTCAGTAATATCGAAACAGGTTTCTTGTTTTTACCTTCAAGCCCTTCGTTCTGATTTGAAAGAATTCTTTTCTCTATATCTCCTGCGTCCATATCAGATATTTTCGTGCCAAACCTGTTATGATTTTCTCAAGTCGGAAATAAGCGTCGGTTTTTCAGCGTTCTTAGATATCTCTCTTAGTCCTCTATAAAATCTTTTTTCCTTAGGTGTATTTACGGAAGAATTCGTCTAGAACTTATTTGTTGTGTTCTGATAGTTCTGGATTTTTGAATAGTTTTTCGTGCGTCTGCTTTAGACTGTCAAACACCATTCTTGTGTTTTCTCCTTTAGTTGCCGCCGTTGAGCTAATATTAGGGTTTGGCGGAGAAGCAGTTCAAAAGATCTTTTGTTAAGATATGAACTCGGAGAAAGATGGACCGGCCCAGATTTGAACTGGGGATCTCCACGTTATCAGCGTGGCGCTATAACCTGGCTAAGCTACCGGTCCTTTTTGACCTTGTGTAGTAGTGTTGACGGGTAAGTATTTTTAATGCAACGCTAGTAGCCAACTATTTTTATTCAAGTCGAACAGAGTATTTATTTGTGGGCCTAAAGCAGGAGTACGGCGAGAAAGTTGAAGAAGTTGAGGAGTCAGTTCACTTGATTACTTCGAAGAAGTCAGCGTCACGTGTGAAGACTGTGCTGGATTCTTTTCTGCCGCTTGTACTGATTCTGCTTTCGTTTGTAATACTTTTCCAGTTCTTTAATTTCGGGCCTGCAGCGGATACGTATATCAGTTATCTTAACTATGTGGTTATTCTTTTCTTTGCTGCCAGGCTGGGTATAGGCCTGCGGCTTGCGCAGTCGAATACGAAGTTTGTTGAGGATCACTGGCTTGACATGTTGATGGTGATTCCTGCTCTCAGTATCTTGGAGGAGCTTGAGGTAGGTGCAATCTTCGAGCAGCAGATGGTGGGAGAGAAGGCTACGGCAGGAATAGCGATGGCCCGTAATCTAGGCCTGTCTGCCAAGATGACCAAGATAATCAGACTGGTTAAGAGAACTGTTACTTTCTGAATAAGGGCCTTTTGGAACAGGTAAACTGTGGCTGAAGAGTTTGCTGTGTTAGAATAATTTTTTGAGAGGTTATGGGCTCGACGGGATTTGAACCCGCGACTACCGGCTTAAAAGGCCGGTGCTCTGCCAGACTGAGCTACGAGCCCCTCCTTGTAGAAAATAAATGAGAGGATATGTTTTAAGTAAAAATCCCTTATACGGTTTCCTGCTCAAAGTTGCCGTACTGGATGTTCTGTAGAGAGCTGTAGGGTACGAAGATTTCTCGGGCCTCGATTCTGTGGGCCTTTTCGTCTTCGGTGATTACGTGAGGCTTTTCGGCCTCTACACCTTTTGCTTCTCTTTTCAGGTGTTCTTCGGATTCCAGTAGGAAGTCTCCGGATTCCGTTAGTAGGATTACTTCGTATTCTGCCATTTACTCTTTCCTTGGCTTTGCTTTGTTGAAGTCGTTTCTTTTGGATGTGTTTCCGAAGCCACATGCTGCGCATTCCTTCTTTCTGAGGTGGAATGCTTTCTTGCCGCATCTACGGCATTTGCCGTGGCTTTTCTTGTTTCGTTTTCCTTTGTTAAGTCCCATTATGTGTCACCTGTGAAAAGTCGTTTTTATTCCGGGCTGACAAAGAGTACGTTGTCGCCTCTTACGAAGAGCTTACCGTAGTCTGTCTGTCCGTCTTCTGTCTTTACGGAAGCATTTTCAAGCCAGATGTTGAGGTGCTTGTCGAATGCCTGTAGTTCTCCTGAAACTGTAGGTTCCTGATCTCTTCCGTATGCTTTTAGTTTTACTAGTACGTTTCCTTCTTTGGCCCCATCTAGAACGTCAAAAGGCCTTTTGTTATCTGCCATTGTTTAGAACACCTGTAAACATACAGAACCCTGACAACTTATATAAACCTGACTGGAGTAGAAAAATAGAGATATGATCTTGGTTATTACTCAAGCAGATTTCCTAGATCTTTGAGGCCTTCGATAGCCTCTTGTGTTCTTTCAAGTTCATTTTCAGCATTGCTTTCGAAAGGTTCTGAATACGTTATGCGCATTTCACCATCTTGGATTTCTTCGTCATCGCTATCATAAGACGTATCAAACTCCAACATTACGCCAATCACACCGTCTGTATAGTTTACCCCAGCATTAATTTCTCCATCTATTGATGTTTTAATTGGATTTGGAAGTTGTGTGTTTTCTGATTCAGGAAGTGAGTCGTCAAACATTGCATCTTTATTTTTTCTCCAGTAATTGGATTCTTCTTGTCTCCCTGAAGCCTGAGCACTTGATTCGCTCGCGCCTGCAACGTTTAGTAAGTACTTGGCAGCTTCATCTCTCTGAAGTTTTTCGGTTGTTGCACCTCTGTCTCCCCACTGGTATGTCATAGAAACTTCTTCGGAAGGGTCTGAGATTGCCGTCTTAACCATTTGAGATGCTCCCGATGGCGTTGTCTTACCTGTTATTTTGATATCTGCTTCTGCGTCCATGTTGTTTTCGTAGTCTGAATCGACTGCTCTCATATGTTGTTATTATGTAGTGACAAATAAAAAGGTTGTGGTGTTTGAAAGCAGGAATCAAGATTCTTTATAAAATTTTACGCATGAAGGGTTGTTATGGCTGTTTGGCACAAAAGATCAATGACTAAGAAAACGGGCGGTAAAACCCGTAGGTACAGGAAATCTAGAAAATACGATCTCGGATCCGAGTTCTCCGAACCAGAAGTAGGAGATCAGAGGATTAGAGTAATTAGAACTCGCGGTGGAAATAATAAGAGCCGTGTTAAGAGATCTGAGACTGTAAACCTTGCTGTTGACGGCGAGGTTAAGAAGGCTGAGATTGAGCAGGTTCTTGAGAACCCGGCTAATCCGAACTTCGTTAGAAGATCTCTACTTACAAAGGGAACTATCGTTGATACATCCGAAGGAAAGGCCAAGATTACTTCCAGGCCTGGACAGAACGGAGTTGTTAACGCAGTTCCTGTAGAGGAGTAAATTTTTCCTCTTCTCTCAATTTCATTTCCTAATTTCTGAGATTTTAGACAATAAGGAGTAAATTTATTAGAAAAGATTGGCAAGTGGAGACTATGTCTGACGAAGATGAGTCAGAAGTAAACTGGATAGGACAAGAAAGTAAGTCGCAAATGGTCGCTGCGCCTGAAGAGGATCCAGATGAGGATTAAACCTTATGACAATTCCCGGGCTAATTTTGGCCTTTCTTTTTTTGACTCCAGGATTTCTAGCAATAAAACTAGCTAGGAAGTTTGGTCATCTTGACCCCTTAAGCGATAGATTTGACAAGACTGCGTTCTCATTACTTCTCAGCGGTTTTTCAGCAGCATTCGTCCTTATGACGATAAATCTTCTTGGAATAGCTCCTGAGTTTGTTATTGAAGATTTTAATTTTAGTATCGAAAATCTAGGTTTTCTAAGCAAGCTATATGTAGGTCATTTAGTATCAGGATCAATTTTGGGGTATATTCTAGGCATTATACTGAAGGAAGATGGCTCAAGAAAAGAGACCCCCTTCAACCTCACTTTTAGGTATATGGAAGAGGGAGAACAGGGAAGCAAAATTAAAGCCAAAATGAAAGATGGAAGACTTATATCTGGCTATTTGAGAGCTTGGGACGACCGGGATGCAGATGAAGATTTGCTCATAAAGTTTCCTCGAATACTAGAAAGCTCTAATGGTCCAAAGTGGGAGAGCGGTAGAAAACTAGGCAAATACATGTATATTAACGGAGAGAATATCTCAGAAGTCTTTTTTGAAGCAGATATCAAGTTCCCCGAATGAGCAGGAAAAATAAATAGAGAGGTTAAAGGGCCTGAAATTTTATGCTAGTAGGCCTTTAACTTTGGAGAAAATCTTAACATGGATTCCTTTGGCTTTGAACTCTACCGGGATCTGTCTGCCGGTTTCGTCCATGAAATCGGTCTCCATCATCAAGTGAATAAGCCGAGTTAAACCTTATAAACCATTCGCTGTTTTAAGCGTTCTAATCGTTTCTTAGAGAATAAGGCCTTCTCTTAGCTGTTTTTTACACGTGTCTGAGGTTGAGTTCGAGGATGTCTTCATCCATTAGCTCGTGTTCTTCTCCGACTTTCTGGTTAGGGAACTTTGAGCTTTCTCCTGTTACACGTGCGTGTTTGAAACGGTCTTTCATGTCTCCTGGAAGATGATCAAGCGCGTCTCCAACCGTATCGCCTTCTCTGAGAATTAGTGGATCTTCTTTGTCCGGGTCCTCGCCTTTTTCTTTCATGTATATCCTGATAAGGCCTATGCTTTCGAAGATGAGGTCCTGCAGTTCTTCAAGGTTTTTACCTTCCTGTGCAGAGATTAATAAATCGTATTTTTCCTTGTAGTCCTTGGTTTCCTGGTCTGAGAGAAGATCCATTTTGTTGACTGCTGTGATTCCGGGCACGTACTTCCGGTTTCTCATGAGGCCGTCGATAAATCGGTCTAGATCGAGTTTTTCACGAATTATGACTTCTGCGTTGGTGAAGCCTTTCTGATGCATCAGTTGTTTGATGGTGTCGTCTTCAATGTCCAGGTCTACGGTTGTGGCAATGTTGATTCCGCCCCGGCCTTTCTTCTCTACTTTCATGTCTGGAGGTGACTGGTTGACTCTGATTCCTGCGTCGTATAGTTCGCCAGTTATTTCGTCGTATCTCATCTCCTCTGGATCAAGCAGTACAAGCACGAGATCAGCGTTGCGGACTACCGAAAGTACCTGTGTGCCTCCGCCGCGGCCCTCTGCTGCGCCGCCGATCAGTCCTGGCACGTCAAGTATCTGTATGTTGGCCCCTTTGTGTTTCATCATGCCAGGTTCTACATCAAGCGTTGTGAACTCGTATTCGCCGGTTTCCGAGTCAGCATTTGTTAATCGGTTTAGAAGCGTGGATTTTCCTACAGAAGGAAACCCTACAAGAGCAACAGTTGCGTCGCCCTGTTTCTTGACCGCGTAACCCGAGGTCTCACCAGTGCCTTTAGCCTTCTGCTGTTTCTCCTCCTTGAGTTCGGCGATACGGGCCTTCAGTCGGCCTCTTTCCTTTTCAGTTGCCTTGTTTACCGGTGTCTCTTCAAGTTTATCTTCTACTCGCTGAATCTCGTCTTCAAGGCCCATACCTGAACTGTGAAGGTTGAGTTTCAAAAAGTCTTTACTTCCTGTTGAGAATGAGATGTAAAATGTGTATTAGAGGCCTTGTTTTCGGGCCTTTCTGTAGTCGTCTTCGATGCTGTCCATTAGGTTGTTGAATCCCTGGATTGATCTGTCTTTTTGTCTTACTGTGTTCATTAGTTCTCTTCTGAGGTCTCTGCGGTCTTCTTCTGGAGTGTCTTTGGGGAAAGAGTTTCCCGGTACAGCGTTTTCGTAGGTGTTATCCAGAAAATCATCTCTGAATTCTTCTGCGACGTCTTCTCCATGCATGTCGGCCATCATTTCTATGCCCTTCAGTATTCTGGAGTGGTATGTCTCCTGTCTGCCTCTAGATGTGAAGTAGTCAGATCTATCGTCTACGCTTTCTGTGAATATTGTCACACTAGTATCTAGATCCACTCCATCGACGTATGGCTGTATGACATCCGGATCTACTTCCTCAACCCCATACCCTTCAGAGGAGGCTATAGCATCGTACTGTTCATCATCAAGACCTCTGATAACCACACCATTAATGACGTCCTCGTCATCGCCGGTATGTTCGGCTTCCAGCATAGTTCCTCCATATTTTTCCAAAGTATAGTTTCTTCTGAAGCCAGGGATCTTTACAGGTACGAATTCTAAGCCTTCTTCTCTATCTTTCTCCTCTTCCCATGCTTCAACGGCCTCCTCTCTCAGAAGGCCTTCGTCACCAAGTTCTTTTCCTTCATCATAAATAGGTTTAGCTGGACCTATATCATCGTCGAATCTTGCCAGTACCGAAGTTGGTAGTATCAGGCTTCCATATCCGAAAGTTGAGTTTTGGCCCATCGGAATCACAGTATTACTAGGCAATAACAAAAATTATAAGCATTTCCGTATCGAAGAGCTTGTAGCTCATTCAGTAGAATTTAAACACAAATAAGAAGTTGGTAAAGGAGTTTCAGCCCATTAGATATGTGAAGGCCTGTTTTCCGAAGTCTATGAGTGCGAGTAGGATGATGAATTTCATTTCTGGAATCGTTTCTTTTTGTTAATATAGAAATAGGAGGGGTAGATGTGTTTTTGGTCGAGTAGGTCTAGATTATACCTGCTCGATGTTGCCGTCTCTTCCGATGTTGAGTTGGAGGTCGTCAGCCCATTCGCGGACGTATCCGCCGTTGATCTGAACTTCTGCGCCTTCCTCAATTGCATCGATTTCTTCTTCCCAGAGCGTCAGGTCGATTTCTCCTGTCTCATCTTCGAAGACTACTGTCGTAATCCTCTTCTGGCCGTACTGTGTAGATACTGCTCTAGGTGTTGGAAGTTTTTTGATCGTTCCTGTGATTTCAACGTCATCTGAATCCGCTTTTAGTTCCTCAACAGTCATTTCGGGCATTATTTTACCACTAATAGACAATACTCCAGACGAAATTTAAAAGGGTTTTTGTTTTCCTCCAGTAGAAACACCAAAATACTGTAAACCTGCATACAGAAATTGGTGTTATGTGGCCCTTCAGCTCAGGAAAAGACAAGGATAAAGAAATTGAAAGACTGGAAGAAAAAGTCGAAAAACTTCAGGAGGACGAGGATAGATGGAGAAAAAGATTCGAGGCCGAGAAAGAACGCAGAAGCAAGCTTTCAAAAGAAAAACAGGAAGCTGAAGAGCGTGCTAATAGATTAAAGGATAAAATTGAGGGCCTGAAATCAGATACTGAGAAAGATGATTCTTCGGAGAGCTCTGATTCCAAGGGTAGAAGAGATCTTGATTTTGAGGAGGCCCGCAGAGTTATCAGTAAAATTTCTTCAGTAGCATCTTCAGAAGATGATCTCGTAACTGTTTATTCTGAAGGCGATAGAGAGAATATTGATGATGTTAGAGGCCTTAAGAACTCTATTTCCGGTGAGCAGTTCAAGAGTATTGATGAGTCCGGGCTCTATTTTTTTGATGAGGATGAGGTCTTTGATCTTTTCCTGGATGTAAGGCCTTTCTTTGATTCTAAGTGGTTCTCCGGTGAGAGTTTCTCGGTTGGAGAGCTTGAGGATTTTGTTGGTAAGGAGAAGATCTGGGTGAAGGTTTCGGCCGGTAACTCGAAGGTTTTCCGTGAGTCAGATGGCGAGCTTGAGTTGCTAGAGCATGTTAAGGATCGTGTTGATCGCCAGCATTCTAGCGGTGGTTTTTCCCAGAGCCGTTTTGAGAGGAAGCGTGATGAGCAGATTCAGGGCCACGTGAAGAATGTTGATATTGCGATTCCTGATGAAGGAGAGGTCTTCCTTGTGGGTGAGAAAGACTTGTGCAGAGACTTGCCCGGCCAGTATCTTGGCGGTTTTGATCCTAACAAGTCTGATCTTGAGGCCCTTTACGGTTTTGGCGTTATGAGAAATCTCTAGCAGCCTGATATAAATGATTTTAGAGGTAAATGCTTTGGCGTGAAACTTCACCTTGTTGAGGGCGATGAGGCTTATGATACAGCATTTGAGTATGTTAGAGATGAGGATCTGGAGGGTGTTCTGGGAGTTCATTATCGTGATGGAGGCCTCTACGATCCTGAGAGTGCTGCTTTTGCAGGGATCGAGTTGAGGCATCCGGATCAGAGACATGGTGATCCTGTTGAGTTAGAGGCAGGTAGTGTAGAGGCCGTTGATTACAATGATTTGACCGGTGTTGGCGTTCTTGCAAACAAGTTTTTCGAGAATACTGACGGAGTTCTTACCTATTTCAATAATTTCGATAGTCATGCGGAGGAAGTGAGAGGTTCTGAGGAAGCTGAGCAGAGGCTATTTCAGTTTATTCATACATTGGAGGGCGCAGCAGAAAGGAATGGAGAGCTTGTTCTGCAGGTTGATGAGAGTTCAGAGTTTTACGATACCCAGTTCTACCACACCATATTGACTCTTGTAGATGAAGAAGAACCACTGCTTGAGGGCTCCTTTGAGTAATAAAAGTCTGTACTGCTGTGTCTGAGTTATGGATGAGGAAGAGAAGATTCGGGAGTTGAACAGAAGGTTGAAAGAGCGTTACGGCGAGCCACCTGAGCCTCCCGAGTTGAGCGCTGTTGACTATCTTATTGAGACAATTCTTTCTCAGAACACTAACGATATTAACCGTGACAAGGCCTACAAGAACCTGACAGAGAAATACGATACCTACGAGGAGATTGAGAACGGCGATTACGAGGAACTTGTTGATACTATCAGGATTGCCGGGCTTGGACCTACCAAGGCCGAGAGAATTCAGGAATCCTTGAGAATTGTACGCGAAGATCAGGGCGAGTACAGCCTTGAGTTCCTTAGAGATATGAGTGTTGACGATGCGAAGGACTGGCTGACTCAGATTCCTGGTGTCGGGCCTAAGACCGCTGCAATCATTCTGTGTTTCTATTTCAGGATGCCGGTTTTCCCTGTTGACACTCACGTTCACAGGATTTCGAAGAGGCTAGGCCTTATTCCTCGGAATGCTGGTAGAAAGAAGGCTCACAACATTTTGGAGAAGAAGGTGCCTGATGATATCAAGTATGAGCTTCATCGTTTGATGATTGAGTACGGCCGCGATACTGCTTCTGCCAGGAATCCTGACTGCGAGAACTGTATATGGCCTGAGGAGTGCGATTACTATCAGGAGGTTTACAAGGGCAGCATGGATCCTGAAGAATTCTGAAGTAAAAGGAAAAATATGAGAAAAATTACGTGGTAGATGATATTTTTTGAAGAGGCCTAGGAAATTATTCTAGGTCTTCCTGCTGAGCAGCTTGCTGTTCTTCCAGATTCTCAACGATTTCCTGTGCCTTTTCGTTGATTCTTTCCTGGTCAATCATTTCATCTTCGTCTAGAACACTCATTAGTGCGTGAAGTGTTAGCTGAAGATCGTTAAGTCGCTGCTGAATCATCTGCATTGCTTGTTCTGGTGAAGCTTCTTGTCCTTCCATAATTTTTACACCTATAACTACCCGTTAAAACCCAAGCTTTAAAGAAGTACAAATAATTAAGGAGGGAAGAAAAAGAAAAATTCCTACTCTACAACTGTTCGAGCGCCACAGGCCTGACACTTCATGATCTCAACGCCTTTCTCCTTTGTAAGCCTGGTATCCGGCCTGTTACACTCCGGACAGATCACATAATCATTAGCGTAGTCCTCAACCTTGGACTGTACGTGGCCTCTGCGGAACTCTCCATTAAGTACAAGCTCCTTGCCATCGATATGGCCTGAAGTTCCTAGCTCACTCTGAATATGCTTTGAAAGATGTTTCTCCTCTCTTCCAAGCTTGTCAGCTATTTCAGAAAAGTTTTCAATCGCTGTATTCGATCCTTTCTTCCTGCTTTTAACCTCAGGCATCTCAAATCTTTCGCCCGAGCCCTGCTCCTCATCAACCTGACTCTGGCCCTTCTCAAGTAAATCATCATAATCCATTTTTAATCGCCTCTTATTGATTAGGTTGAACTGTTATTCTTTTTACAGCTTCTTGATTTTGCCTGGTTTTGGTTCGTAGCAGGTTCCGTCGCTGAGTAGGCCGTTGATTGTGTCTTCTAGTTTGTCTTCCGGTTCGTCGATTTCGTCGACAATGTCTGCGTAGTCGGCGCCTTCTCCTTCGTCCAGATTTTCTACTGCATCCAGTACGTCTTTCTCCAGGTTTTCGATGTCTTCCTGAGTTTCTGATACTGAGAAGCTTTCGCCGAAGCTCTGTAGTAGAGAGTCTACTTCGTCTTCGTCCAGTTTGCCAGCCATTTCTTTCTCGATGTCTTCCTGATCCTTGCCGGATTCTTTGAGCTGCTTAACTGTGTCTCTGATCTGGCTCCATTCTTCCATTGTTTTGCGGTATCGGAGCTGGTGTAGTAGTTCTTTTTCTACAGCTACGTCTTTGAGTACTTCTGCGTCCATGTAGATCTGGCCCTGGTATTCTCTGACTTTTCCGATTGCCTCAACGATGTCTCCTTCTTCGAATTCGGATACGTCGTCAATGTCGTTGAAGAATTTGACCTGTGTAGTATCTAGGCCGTCGTCTAGTGTGATTGATCCGTAGGTTTCGTCTTCGTTTGTGAAAGTATCGACTACAGTTGCCACTAGCCGGGCTCTTGAAAGTCTACGGCCCTGCGGTGTTAGAAGGTAGTTCGGTGTGAATCCTTCTTTCTGAAAGTATTTGCCTGAATTCAGTTCTTCCGTGTTGGTTAGTTTTGCTGTCTGTCTTTTCTGTTGAGGCATAGTATCACAGTTTTAGTTTATTCTTTTGAATGTTTCACAGATCCTAAATCTTCTGGACCTGGCCCTGTTTCGGCTCGAAAAGCTCGCCGTCACGCTTCAGATTTTCAATCACTTCTTCAGCTTTATCTCGACCAATTCCCTCTTCCTCGGCCTCGTCAAGTACATCCTCTATAGCTGCCGAATCATCAGATCCTGAGACCTTGTCAATTATGTGCTTGATTGTCTGCACCCTGTTTCTCTGGCTGCTGGAAACCCCGGATTCGATTCTGTCAATATCAAACTCTCCAGTTTCCGGATCGACTCCGATCTGTTCCAGTGAGTACTTGAGGATGTCAATCGCTCTCTGTGCATCGCTGACCTCCACTTTATCCTTTAGTTCTGCTCTTGCTGAGGCCTCTGCTACTCTAACCAAGGCCTCTAGTTGTCTTGCGGTGATTGGTACGCTGCTGTTGTCTTCTCCACTGCCTGTTGAACGCATGCTTACGTAGAAGTCCTGTATTTCATCTGCTGCCTCCTGTGTTAGCTGAGGCCTTTTCTTTTTGGCGTGTGCGACGTATCTTCTGAGCAAGTCCTGTGGAATTTCTGCATCTGTTTCCTCTGGGTCCAGGTGGTTTTGCAGTACCTGCCTAGATAACTTGGTGTCTTTTTCTTCGTCCGGTTCGTCTTTGACCGGGAAGATGAAGTCGAATCTTGAGAGAAGTGTGTCTCCGATGTTAATCTGCTGTGGAATTGGTTCGTATGGGTCGAATCTTCCCATCTTCGGGTTTCCTGCTGCGAGGATAGATGTTTCTGCGTTAAGTGTGGCCTGGATATTTGCCTTGGATACCGAGATCTGTTGTTGTTCCATTGCTTCGTGCAGCGAGGAACGGTCTTCTGCGGCCATCTTGTCGATTTCGTCGATTGCGGCCATACCTTTATTCGCTAGGACTACTGCTCCTGCTTCTAGGCTGAATTCTCCTGTAGATTCTTCTTTTACTACGGACGCTGTAAGGCCTGCGCCTGTAGAGCTTTTTCCTACTACGTAGCGGCCTTTTGGACTTAGTTCTCCTGTGAATTTCAGTAACTGAGACTTACCTGTTCCTGGTTCTCCTATTAGTAGTACGTGGATGTCTCCTCTGCTTTTTACTCCGTCGTCTCTTGATTTTTTGACTCCTCCGAATAGCTGGAGTGCGATGGCCTTTTTGATCTGGTGGTGGCCGAAGATTGACGGTGCGATGCTTCTTGCTATTTTTTCGAATATTTCGTCTTCGTTTGAGAGTTCTTCTATTTCCTCTATTTCCTCCCTTGAAAGTTCCAGTTCTTCGAATTCCTGTTCTGTTGGGTCGAGGTAGTTGGCCTCCATGTAGATGTCGAACTTTTTCGAGTTCTTTTTGACAGGCCTTTCTCGCATTATTCCCGTTATTTCTACGACGTTACCTGGTACTACTCTTTTCTGGAAGTCTGGGTCTACTAGATCCCCTTCGAGTCTGACCTGTAGTGAGGATGGTTGTTCTGACCCTTCTCTGGATTCAGGGTTTTCCTCTACAGTGATTATCTGTGTGTCGGTCATGACTTTTTCTTCGACTTCGAACTTTCTTGATCCGCAGTCACATTTGTATGGGCTTTTGAGTTGTGAGGAGTCCTGTTCTTTTTCGTATCGGTCTCCGCACTGTGTGCATTCGAAGATTGCGGATACAACTTCCGGTTTTACCTGTGAGGCCCTTTTGATCATGCCTTCTACAGGTATGAATTTTCCGATGTGTTTGGATCGGAGGTTTCTCAGGAATACGTAGTCTTCTTCCGGCATGTTGACGAATCTGACGTTGAGGCTGTCTTCGGATACCTGGTCGTGGCCTTCGAGGCCTTCTTCTGCTGCGTCTATTGCTGATACCGGGTTTTCTCTCAGGTAGTCGCTTAGTTCGAAGTTGAATATGTCCATGTCTTCGAAGTCGACTACTATAGAATCTTTTCCGTCTTGTACGGCTGTAGCGACCTTCTTGTAGTATTTCTCAGAGAAAAATTCCTCGAACTCGTTGACCGCCTCCCCGTACTCCATACTGAATTATTAGTAGGAAAAAGTGATAAAATGCAATCGATCATGTGAAGTAATTCTTTTCCTGGCCGAAGAATTTTTTCCTCGGGGCCTTCCTCGGTTAAAGTGAAAAGTTTGGAGAGGCCTTGTTTTTGTATGTCTGATAAACTTGATGATTCCGAGATTAATGAAAGGCTTGAAGATCTCCAGATCTGGGGTATTGAGGCCGAGAAGCTTGTTTGCCGTGTAGAGTTTGATGGTTATCGTGATGCTGTTTTCTTTGCGAACAGTGTTTTCTCGCTTGCTGAGGAAGAGTTCCATCATCCGTCTGTAAAAGTTGAGTACGGCGCCGTGGAGATTGATCTGTGGAGTCACGATGTTGAGGGCCTTACTGAGAGAGATTTCCAGCTTGCTAAGAGAATTGAGGGGAAAGTAGGGAATATTGACTGGGATTAGCGGTATTCGCTTAGATCTGCGCCTGCTTCTCCTGCGCCAAAGCTTTCTGGAATCATTTCGCTTATTTTTTCTATCTTTGTTTCACCGTTCTGGCCTCTCATAATTATGGTTATATCGTGTTCGGCTACTTCGGAGAATTCTGCAAGTATCTGTCTGCATGCCCCACAGGGCGTTATAGGTTTCTCCTGCTCTCCTACTACGGCAACGGCCTGGAATGAGTAATCTGCGTTTGATACGGCATTTCCTACGGCATTTCTCTCAGCGCAGGTGCCGAGGCCCTGAATAACACTTTCATAGTAGCAGCCAGTATAGATATTTCCTGAATCTGTTAGAATAGCTGCGCCTACGGAGCTGTCTGTGAAGGTGGAGAAAGTATTTTTCCTGACTTCTTCGGCCTCTTCGATAAGTCTCTCTACTTGTTGTTCTGATAGTTGTTCCGGCAGATCCATAGATAAAGTCAGTACATTTGAGATTTAATATTTTTACCTGGTATCTGTTATTCTGTTCTGTGAGAATCCGCGGCCTTCTAGGTAGTCTTCTAGCATTTTTCTTCTGTTTTCTTTTCCGAGGTTGAGGTCCTGTATCTGATGTGGTGAGAAGAACTGTGCGTCGAGTATTTCTCCATCGTTGAGGCCGCTGTGTCTTCTTTCTGTTATCTGTGCTTCGTAGAGGAATACTGCTACTGTGTTTCCTGTTCTTACGCTTTCTTCGAGGTATACTCCTATTACTGGGCCTGTTTCGATGCTGTATCCTGTTTCTTCTAGAAATTCTCTTTCTGCTGTTTCTCTTAGTTGTTCTCTGTCTTCGAAGCTGCCGCCTGGGAATGTCCATGTTCCTTTTGCCTGGCCTTTTCCTTCCTGTACCATGAGGATTTCTCCTTCTTGGTTGGTTGCGATTGCTGCGGCAGCTAGGTGAGAATTGTTCATTTGTGAGTTCCTCGAGTTGAGAATAAGGAAGAGAATAGGTGAGATGGAGCTTTAAAGTGCTCCGATCTCTTTGAGGTTCTCTTCGAGTGTGGCGATTCCTTCTTTGACGTCTTCGTAAGTCCTTCCGCCTGTGCATACTAGGTTTCCGGATGAGAAGAGTAGGAATACTACTTTTGGTTCTTCAAGCCTGTATACTAGGCCTGGGAACTGTTCTGGTTCGTATTCTGTTCCTACTAGTTCGAAGGCAATTCTGTTGAGGTTGAGTGTAGCTCCTAGTTCTGAGGATGCTACGATGTTCTGTACTGTGATCTCTGGCTTGTTGCCGATTTCGACGTCTGCTTCACGCAGTTCGTCGATGATCTTGTGTGTAGCTTCTTTGGCCTGTTCTGGACTCTGTGTTCCTGTACAGACGATTTTTCCTGAGCCGAAAAGTAGTGCTGCGGCCTTTGGCTCTTCAAGTCGGTATACTAGGCCTGGGAACTGCTCCGGCTCGTATTCTGTGTTTTCTAGATAAATTGCGATTCTGTCTAGAGGCAGTCGTTGGTCGAATGTTGCGGAAGCAACAACGTTTTGGATCTTAATGTCTTCGTCTTCTACCATTTGTGGATTTCACCTGGAATTGGCAAACGTGGCCTCATTCAAAACTTAAGACCAGTTTATATAGTTTATATACGGTTTATAAGTGAAACCTTTTAAATAGACCGCTTAAAAGAGTTTCACAAAGTATATATTTCCGAAGAAAAAAAATCTATTCTTCCAGGCCTTCAAGAGATTTTACAGTTCCTGCAACCTGTTCAACTGTTACAAAGGCCTCTTCGCCAACTATCTCATCTATAAATATCAGGGCTGCTCTGACATCTGTTTCTGTTTCTCGGTTTATTCTTATTGCGCCCTGTTGTTTTTGTTCATCAAAGAGATTCTTTATTATCCATGGGTTGGCCTTGCTTGCCTGTTTTTCTCCAAGGTATCCAAGAACTGCATCCCAGATTGAGTCTACTACTTCAGGGAATTCGTGTGCTGTCTCTGAGTGTATCTTGTATCGGATGTATCTGTTGTCTTCTCTCAGTGTTGGCGGGAGGTGTTTCATTTCTTTTCAACTCCGGGCCTGATGCACTCATCTTTCTCTGATTTTTCTGCGTTGCGGATTATTTTTCCGGGCGTTTCTGCGACTGCCTTCTTTCCCGAGTAGCCTATTGAGTCAATTAGGGCCTTTAGTTCTCTTGGTGCTCGGAGCTGGTGTTTTTTCTCTGCGGCCGTTGTTATTAGGTATGGTGTGTTGTATTTTTCGCACAGTTTGAGTATTTTTCTCCAGTGTGAGAGGATGTGTGTTCTTTTCTTTCCATTCTGGTTTAGCTGTGTGAGGTCGAGGCCTATTGCTGTGTTGTTTTGTGCTGCTTCTTCTGCCATGATGTGGTTTATTCCCGGGTCTTTCCTGCCTTTTTCCGGGTGTAGAAGTATGTCAAGTTTGTTGTTTTGGCAGGCCTTTCTGTTGAGTTCTTCGTTGCCACCTTTGAATACCAGTACATCTGCTTCTTTTCTGTGAGAGTTGATTTTTTTCTTGAGTTCTCCCCAGTTTTCTGCTTCGAGGAATACAGTGTTGAGGCTGCAGTTTGTGGTGTTCCAGCCTATTTCCTGTGCTTTCTGGCATACCTCGCTAGAAGTGTTTTTGAGGCAGATGTCGTGGTATTTTGGCATTGTGTAGAATTAAAGGTAGGAAGGGAAATGTAAAAAGAAATGTGTTTTTTACTTCCCTTTGCCGTCGTTGGCTGACTGGGAAGGTCTTACTTTTTCTGCGCCTTTTCCACGGTTTTTCTGTCCGCGGGATTTCTTGGCTGCAGGTGTAAGGCCTCTTTCTGCTCTGTCTCTTTTGTCGCAACTCCAGTTGATGTCGTCGTCTGACTTGATCTCTGGATGTTCTGGGTCTACCATGATGACTTCGTACCATTTGCGGTTTCCGTCTTCTGCTACCCAGTAGCTGTTGAGAACTTCAAGGTTCGGATGTTTCTTTGAGGCTCTCTGCTCTGCTATTACTCTCTTTGATTTCTTTGAGGAGTATCTGTTCTGACCGTAGTTTTTCGGCTTTCTTCCTCCGCTTGGTCTTTTTCTTTTTGATCCTCCTTTGTCTACTCTGACTCTTACAGGCGTGAACCCGTTCTTTGCTTTGTATCCTAGCTGTCGGGCTTTTGGAATTCTTGTTGGGTTGTCAAGTTTTACTATTGCGTCCTGTTGTCTCCATTCGACAAGTCTCTGTTGCCAGAGTTCGTCCAGGTTCTCTTTAGGCTGTTCGTATTGTTCCTGGGCGTATTTGTAGTAACTCATTTTGGATGCCTCGTACACGAATTTTAGACCGGAAAATATTATAAACCCTGTCGGGTTTCTTTTGATTGCTCAACGATAACAAATAAAAGACCAAGCTGTTATCATTCAGGTGTGATACCATGCACCCAGCTGTTAAGATACTAATTGGAGCATTAATGGTTGTAGTTGGAGTATACTCCACAGCCACCCAGCTTGATAAACTTCTATACCTTGTAAAAGGAAGTATTGGACCTCTTCTGGTTCTCATCGGTGCTTTCATCATCTGGCTTGAAAGCGATGAATGGAAGATGATGAGAGATAGTTCCAGAGGAGACAGTGTTCAGCAGCAGTTCCAGCCTGCTAACCAGGGAAGCGTCCAGGAAGAAGTTAAAGAACAGGTAGAGAAAACTGAAGAAGAAGTTGAAGAAGAGAAACACGCCTGTCCAGAATGTGGCAAAGAGTTTGATACCGAGAGAGGAATGAAAATCCACTACTCCCAGAAGCACGAATAACAACTCCAAACGCAGAGATTGATATGCGTTAAGCCATAAGTAATGGCTTTCACCATTTCCTAATTTTCTTTTCTATTTCTGATCTTCGTAAAGGCCTTTAACCTTCTCGAGAGAATCAGCCTCATCCTTATCTTCACGGAACTGCTTCATACGCGGAAACCTGAGTGCGTAACCAGAGGTGTACTCCGGGCTTTTCTGTATTTCCTCGTATTCGGCCTCTACGATTACTTCAGGCCTTACCTCTACCTTTCTTCCTTCTTCCTTGGTGATGAGTGGCTTGAGTTTTTCGGTGATTTCCTGGAACTGTTTGTCGGTGAGGCCTGTTGCCATTCGGCCTACCTCAAGGTATTCGTCGTTTTCTTCATCGTAGCATCCGAGGTAGAGTCGGCCCAGCCATCCGCTTCTTCGGCCTTCACTCCATTTGGCTCCTATTATCGCCAGGTCAAGTGTTTCCATAACGGGTTTCAGTTTTACCATGTATCCTACACGGGATCCTGGCTTGTATTCAGCGTCGAGCGATTTCATCATGATTCCTTCGTGGCCGTCGCTGAGGCTTTTCTGCTGCATTTCCTGTACTTTTTCCTCTTCAGAAGTTTCTTCGTGGTCGACAGACCTGAGGATTTTCTCCTCTTCCTCTATACTATTGTTGAGTTTCTCCCATCTCTCGCGGTAAGGCTGGTTGAGAAGAGATTCTTCGTCGTATATCAGGTCGAAAGGCCTTACTTCTACAGGTATTTCTTTTTTCAGTTTCTGGATATCGTACTTTCTCTTGATTCTCTTTGAGAGCCTCTGGAAAGGTATTGTAGATCCGTCTTCCGGGTTGTATCCCACTATTTCAGAGTCTATTATGCAGTTTTCTGACTTTACGTTTTCCTCTACGGCCTTGACTACGTCCGGGAACTGTTTTGTGACATCCTCCAGTCTCCGGGTGAATACTTTGACGTCTCCATCTTTGACGTGGATCTGGGCCCTCATGCCGTCGTATTTGTAGTCGATTGCGGCTGGTTTTCCGACTGTGTCGAATCCTTCTTCTATAGTATCTACTTTTTTGGCCAGCATGGATTTTATTGGGCGGAAGAGCTCGATGTCAAGCGAGTTTACTTCTTCAAGGCCTTCTTGACAGGCCTTTGCTACTCTGGAGAAGTCGTTTGTGAAGTCGTATGCTCTCTGTATGTCTTCTGAGTGTTCTCCGTTGAAGAATGCTTCGTCTAGTGCGTCTCTTACTGTTCCCTCTCCTATTCCTAGTCTGAGGTGGTTGAGTACTGTTCTTGTTATGTAGCGGGCCTCTACTGGTTCTGCGTTGGAGATCAGGTCTGCGATTTCTTTCTTCTTTTTGTCCTGGTTTACTGACTGGCTGAGGCCTTCTTTGTCCATTTCTGCTACTTTTCTGAGTCTGTCGACGACCATTTCTACTGTGAGGGTTTTGGACATGAGTTTTTGCTGTGTCTTGTTTTTGACCATTTCTTCGGCTGCGAATCCTAGGTCTCCTTTTTCTTTCCAGACTTCTTCTATTTCGTCTTTTCCTCTTCCTGTGGCCTGGTGTATTACGTCTATCATTGTCTGGCTTGATACTCCTATTTCTGGTTCCATCCATTCTGGGTAGATTCTTCCTAGGGCGAGTAGGACTACGTGTTCTAGGTCTTCGTCGGATTCTTTGAATAGTTCTGCTAGTATGTCTGTTTTTTCTAGGGTGGCCTGTGTCTGGTCCAGTTGCTGGTATGTTTCGACGAGTTTGGAGTATTTCACAGATAGTTTTTTGCCACCTGAAGGTTTAAACCGTATGCTTCCGCAGTTTGTTATGATGTCTAGCTTTGAGTCAGCCCTGAATCTGAATACTTTCAAAGAGTGCAGAGATGAAACAATTGCCAGAAAAGTTGTAGGTAAGATTCTGGAGGCTGGCCGTTACGCGCCTTCGCCCGGCAATGTTCAGTGCCTAGAGTTTATTGTTATTGAGAGCGATGATGCTCTACACAAGCTTGAAGAGTCAACAGGCAACCACAGAATCTCGGAGGCCCCTACCACTATTCTTGTTATCGGTGATCTTCCGCGTATGAGGAAGAGAGTTGGCAGTTCTGAGGCTAGGAAGGCTTGCATGGCTGAGGCAGCTTTTTCTGTGCAGAACATGAGGCTTGTGGCCTATGAGAATGATTTAGCGTCTATTTTGGTCTCTGGCTTTGATGAGAACATGGTGGCGCAGAAGTTTGGTGTTCCTGAGGGCAAGGTTCCTTTGATGGCGATTTCTATTGGTTATACTGATAATCCGCAGACTAGCGAGCATAAGTTCAGGCTTCAGCAGAGATGTTACTACGATAGTTATGGTAGGCAGATTACCTCTGTTTTTGAGGGTCTGGAGTGGAAAGGCCTGAAGGAGGAGAAGAGGATCTACGGAAAGAAGGCTAAAGGCCTTAGAGACAAGTTACGGCGAAAGTTGAGAAAGGTTTTATAAACTTTCATTTCTCATTGATTACTAGAGGATAATAAAACCTGGCAGGTTTCTGTCTTTGTTGCGCAGAAATCGTGCCGAAAAGGTTTATAACTGCCTTCAAGCAACCGTTACTTAGGTGTAAATACAAATGGTCGCAAGTCAAGAAACACTGGATGCCCTAGAGGATATAGGGCTGAACATGTACGAGCGAAAGATCTACTCTGCTCTATTGGGCAGAGGAGTTTCTACGGCCGGTGAACTTTCCGAGATGACTAATGTTCCACGTTCACGTGCTTATGATGTTTTAGAGTCTCTGGCCGAGAAAGGTTTCGCCGTCATAAAGTCAAGCAAACCCATGGAATACGTTGCCATACCACCGAACCAGGCAATTGAGAATATTAAGAAACAGCACAGACAGGAACTGGAGGAGAAACTTGGTCAGCTGGATGGTTTCAAAGAATCTAAGGCCATTGAAGAGCTTGAAGAGCTTTATGATCAAGGTCTTGATCTTGTAGAGCCTGCTGAAATGTCTGGATCACTTAAAGGCAAGCATCAGATTGAGCAGCATGTTGGAACAATGTTCCAGGAAGCTCAAAACAGCATTAAGATTCTAACTTCTGAAGAAGGACTGAAGGATCTAAGAGATAACCACTACAATCTTCTCAAGGATGCACGCGAGAACGGAGTTAATGTGAAAGTTCTCGGGCCTATCACCGAAGAGAACGCAGATGTAGTTAACGACCTCAAAGAATTTGCCGAGGTCAGACATCTTCAGGACAAGGACGAGTTCGATATTCCAAACGGAAGGTTTGCAGTTGTCGACGACGACGCACTTACAATGTCGATGACTCACGACAAAGTCCACAACACTCAGGAAACAGCTTTCTGGTCAAAGAGTGACCACATGGCTCAGGAAACTCTAAGCCCGATGTTCGACGTTCTATGGCATCACTCAGAGGAACCTGAAGGACCGAAAGGCCCTAAGAGACCTGAATAAAAAAATCAACACATTTTCTCTTTACTTTTACTTTCAGCCAATTTCTGACTTGAATGCACTGCTTTCAGAACCAAGTACTGTTTCTGCGATACTTGCCCCCATTAACTGGAAGAAGTTGAATCCTGAAGGTGCTTCAACCTTTCTGAAGTTCAACTCCATCCCTGCAAGTTCTTCAGCAGTATCGTATGCTGTCTGACGACCTCCAATTTCATCTACGAGGCCTAGTTCCTCTGCACGAGAACCTAGGAATGGCTCTCCTGTCTTTACTTCCTGTAGCTGTTCTTCTGAAAGATTTCTTTCCTCTTCAACTTTGCTGTAGAACTCTTCGTGGATCTTATCGGCCTTTGCCTGAAGCATCTCTTTCTGAGTTTCCGAAATATTCTGGTATGGAGATCCAAGCTCCTTGTACTCTCCTGAAGAAATATTGACGTACTTGAGGCCGAGTTTGTCCATAAGGCCTGTGTACTGGAGATATGAGCTTCTAACCCCTATGCTGCCTGTTAGAGAGGCCGAATCTGCTACTATTCTGTCACATCCCAGTGCTGCCATGTAGGCTCCTGAGGCTCCTACGTCTCTGAATCGGCACACTGTTGGTACGTCTACGGATTCGATTTCGCGCATGAGTTCTTTGGAGGCCACTACTGATCCTCCGCCGGAGTTGATTTCGTATACTATTGCGTCGACGTTCTGTTGTTGTGCTCTCTGGTTTAGATCCCGTACTTTTTCCGGTGTTATCCCCGAGCTGAAGCCTGATGATGTTGGCGTGATACTTCCTGATAACTGGATTACTGCGGCTGTACCTGTTGTCTGGAATAGAGAGTCTAGCGAGAATGCTGCGGCCATTCCTGTTGAAATCAGAATAAGTGCTGTCAAAAGCACGGGTATTTTCTTGTTCATACCACAAGTATTGGCCAGCGATTTACTTTAACTTTTCTTTTTAACATTTCAACCTGTATACCTGATTATGTCTGACTTAAAACAGCTCTCAAGAAAGATAATCGAAGAGATAGAGGCCGGCGAAATACAGGATAAAGACGATGTAGAGACCCGGAAGAAACAGCTCTGCTCGGAAATGAGTTTCCCAGGCCTTCCGAAGAACTCCGACATTCTCGAGTTCGTTGAGGAGGATGAGAAAAAGGCCCAGAAAGTTCTTTTGACAAAGCCAACCCGAACACTTTCCGGTATCGCGAATGTTGCGATCATGGCAAGGCCTGCTCCCTGTGGTGGTGGCTGCATCTACTGTCCTAAAGGAAAGGATGCTCCTCAGAGCTACACCGGCAAGGAGCCAGCAACTCGTAGAGCTATCAGAAACCAGTACGACCCCTTCAAACAGACACACGACAGACTGGGCCAGTACGAGAAAAATGGCCACAGCATCGACAAATCCAAATTAATCATAATGGGGGGAACCTTCCCGTTCCAGGACCCAGAATACCAGAAAGAGTTTATCAAGAGGGCGTTCGACGGGCTGAACACGTACAAAGATAAAGATGAGATCGACGATCCTGATGAGTTTGAGGGCGCAGACTCTCTAGAAGAGGCCAAGGACATAAACGAGACCGCTGACGTCAGAAATGTAGGAGTGACTTTCGAGACAAGGCCTGATATCGCGGAGACCAAGCATATCGACAGAATACTTGAGATGGGAGGCACCCGTGTAGAGATGGGTGTACAGACAGTTTTCGATGAGACTCACGAAATTACTAACAGAGGTCACGGCATGGAGCCTGTAGTCGAGGCCACTAAGAGACTGAAGAACGCGGGTTTCAAGGTTGCATACCACCTGATGCTAGGGCTTCCGGGAGAAGGCTATGAAGAAGATATCGAGAAGTTCAAAGAGACATTCTCCAACGCCGACTACCAGCCGGACGAAGTCAAGATCTATCCCTGCGAAGTTATCCAGGGCACCGAACTCTACAGACAGTACGAGGAAGGCGAGTTCGAGCCTATCGACGACGACGAGGCCAAAGATAGATTGAAAGAAATACTTAGAGACCATATCCCGCCACATGTCCGTGTAAAGAGAGTTATGAGAGATATTCCATCAACCGAAGTGGATGCAGGCCCTCAGTTGACAAACATGAGACAGATGGCACTGCAGGAGCTATGGGAGAACGGTGAAAGATCCAGAAATATCCGTGCCAGAGAAGTTGGCCACGTGAAGAGAAACCACGATCTCGAGCCACAGGAAGAGAATATCGAGCTAGTTGAGCGAGATTATGAGGCCTCTGGAGGACACGAATACTTTGCAAGCTTCGAGGATACCGAGAACGATATTATTCTTGGTTTCTCAAGGTTGAGAACTACTCCTGAAAGCTTCAGGCCCGAGATCGGCGATGATACTTTGATTGTCCGTCAGTTGAAGGTTATGGGCAGCGCTACAGATATCGGTGCCGAAGGTGACGACACTCAGCATAAAGGTTACGGAAGCAAGTTGATGGAGAACGCCGAGGAAAAGGCCCGAGAGCTTGGAAAGGATAAAGTGGTCGTTATCTCAGCTGTCGGTACTCGAGAATACTACAGGAATATGGGATATGAGAAGGAAGGGCCTTACATGGTCAAGTATCTGGATTAATTACTCTATTATTTTCTTCTCAAATTCTATATTTTCTTTCTGGCAGGCTTTTTTCACTAGTTTGAAGTAAGGTATTCTCTGATTCTCTATTTCTTTTGTGAAGTATACTACTTTGGAGGCCTGAAGTTCCTGTAGCTGGTCTCTTACCTTTGGAATCATTTTTCCAACTTCGTCCTGCATGAGAAGTTTGTCATAGTATGGAATTTCTTTTTCAGGCTCTATTAAACCGTATTTTCCAGATAAAATTGCAAAATGATGGCCTTTGGTGTTCGACTTTTCGAATATCTTCTGGATTCTGCTGGAACTGTAACGGCAGATGGCAGGAATCTCTTTTTCTTCGCTGGACTTTTCTTTCGAACAGTAAGTAACGTAGAGCGCCATAGATGTATCCTCAACGCGGGAAAAATAAAAAGACGGGTAGCCCCCTCCCCATAGAGAGCTACTGCCGATGAACGTCTAGTTGGAGTGTGTATTCTTGAGTTCTTGCCATCTTTCGGAGAACTCATCTTTCATCTGTTCAAGAGCTACTCGCTCTTCATCAGTTAGTTCGTTGGATTCCACTATTTCACGGTAAATCTTGTACGGATGAGTCGGTACCTCGTCATCCATGTTTTCTTGGAACTGATCCTCAAACTTGTGACGGTGCTCGTTAACTTTATCTTCAAGTACTCCGTCATCTTCCCATTCATCGGCAAGCTTCTCTTTAGAACTCTTTCCTAAATCCCAGAGGCTTGCCATATTGGCAGTAGGGGTTGTAACTATTATTAACCTTTTCCTGCCGTTTTAGTGCATTCGAGGCCCTCACAGCAAAGATTCGTTGTCACGAGGTAATGAAAACACTTCTTTTTTCTTCATGTTGATTAATAATCTATTCCAGAAAAATAACTTGTGAAAGATCAGAAAAGGCCGGATAACAGATGAAATTGACCAATATTTTGAAGGAGAGCTTTCAGGAGCTGAAGGATAGGCCAGTCTACTTCGTACCAAGACTGGCATCAACTTCAATAAGCACGGCCTGGTTTGTATACATTCTTTCGTCAATGGATATTGGTTTCTACCTTGCAAGCGCACCCTTCATCATTTTTCTGGGGCTTTTCGTACCAGTAATGGTAGCCTACATGGTCGAAAATAATGCAGGCCTTCTCGAGGGATTCAGAGGAACTTCAAAGAGAATTGGAGATATCCTGCTAGCAAGCCTGGCCTTTATCGCGCTGGGAGCTATTTCAGCTCTTCCTGCAGTAGCTGGTTCTGCTCTTCTCTACATTAATGGCAATCTTATCGCTCCAGTAGTAGGCCTTTCTCTATCAGTAGTATTAATGCTGGCTATAGGTTTTTCAACATACTTTCTGCCGATAACTTTGCTGAGAGAAGGTTTTACAGGAGGATTTAGAAAATCTGCAGAGTTTTCAGCCAGCAATCAGAGAGAAGTAACTGCTTTGATCGTCTTCTCATTCCTGCTTTTCGGTGTATCCGCAGCTTCCAGCGGCGCACTTCAGACAGCTGGCCTTATTGGTTTTGTGATCGGAAGATTGACTTCCGCAGTTGTAGCTACTTATCTGATAGTTGTCAGTCCTAAATACTATCTGGAGAAAGAGAAGTGAAAAATGTAGGCCTTTTTAGGCCTTTAGAGTGTCGATAAGTTCTCTTGCTGCTTCCTGGGCCTTGCCTTTCTTGTTTTCGATGATCTTGAGGTATGCTCCTGTGAGTACGCATCCTGCTGAGGCCATTTCTCTTGCGATCTGCCGGTATTCTTCAATGTCGTCTGGTGAGTCGTGTTCTCTGTTGCGGCCGCTATCGCTGGTGCTTCTTCTGTAGAGTTCTTTTGCTGAGGCATCTAGTACAATGATTTTGCCTGGGTCCAGGTTTTCTACTGTCCATTTTGGCAGGCCTGGGATGTATCCGTATGGTGTTTTGATTGCTGCGTGAGTGTCTACAATTACGTTTCCGTCTTCTGCGTCTTCTACTATTGATTCTGCTGCGTCTTTCTGTATTTCTTTGTATTTTTCTACTCCGATGTCTTTCATGTCGTCTCTTGAGTCGGCGAGGCCTTGTTCTTTTGCTGTTTCGTACATTCTGTCGCCGTAGTTGATTACTTCGTATTCTTCGTCGGCTAGAAGCATTGCTTCTTCAAGTACTGTGGATTTTCCTACTCCTGAAAGTCCTACTACGATGTTTACGTTGCTCATTTATGGATCACGTGTAGTTTTTCGGCCAAGTAATTTAACCATTTATCGTCTTCGAGGACTGGCTCGGTGAATACTGCCTCCTCCATTTTCTCAGCTACGTAGTTTGGAACTCCTTCCTCTTTCAGTTTTTCTCTGTCTCTTGATACGAATTCTTTGAGAAGTGTTCTTGCATCGGTGTATTCTCTCTCGGTTTTTGCGATAAGCCTGTCTCCCTGCACGAACGTGTTTTCGTATTTCGATGTGAACTGCTCCATGTGGTCTTTTCCGTGGAATACTCGTGGGCCTTTGAGTTCTTCGATTGCTGGGAGGTGCTGGCTGAGCTCGAAGAATATTCTTGTATTCTCCTCTCCAACGTGGAAACCTGATTCAAACAGTCTGAAGTCATTCTTTGTCAGTACTGACTCCATTCTGGAGAGCGTCTTCCTCATCTGAGGATAGACCACATCGTCCACTTCGTCAGGACTATCGAACTCTATGACCAGAAAGTCTCCTCTATCCTTTATCTCTTTTTCAAGCTCGAATCTCTCATACTCAGGATCTTCTTCCCGGAAAAAGTCAATTCCAGGTTTCTTGTTGAATCTCCAGGCCTGATGAATAAATTCTGCGTAGTTCTGAGTAGAGAGTACTGAGGCCACATTTCTCTCAGGATCCACTGGATCAATTACTACAAGGTTATCGTTCGAGAACTTGTTCTTTAATTCCTGTGGAAGGCCTTCTTCGTGATAGTTTTCTAGATCGAGGACTTTTTCCTGAGTCCAGTCCTCCACATCCTCTATAAGTTCTCTGAAGCTGCCGTATTCTGCTACAAGTATTTCACAGAGGTAGCCTGAGAAACCTCTGTTTTTCAGTGATGATCCGTAAAGGCCTCTTTTCTTGAGGAATTTTTTGAGTAGTACAGCGTCTTTTTTCTGTTCTTCGTCAAGATTTTCTCGGGCCCATCTGGAGTGGTGTGGTGTTCTGTCGACTGCGCTTCTGATGTCTTCCGGGCTTGTGTCGAAGCATGGAACTATTTCTACCTCTACTCCCTCTATATGGCCTTTGCTGTATGGGTGTTCGGCGTATTCGACGTGGTAGTCGGCGTTGAAGTTCTGGAATGTTTTCTTTCCTATTTCCAGGCCTTTATTCTCAAGTTCTATTCTTTCAGTGGTTTCAGGGAAAAGCACGAAGAGATCGATGTCTTTGTCTCCGGCCATGCAGGTTTTTCTTCCTGCTGACCCTGCGAAATGTGTTTCAAGGCCGTATTCTTCCTCTATGTATTCGGAGATTTTATCGTAGAGGCCCTGTATTTTCTCGAATTCTTCTTCTGTCGGATATATTTCTTCCAGTACTTTTTCTCTTAGCCTTTCCCAGTTCATATTTAGTGTTTGAGTGGTGGAGAAGTTTTAATCTTTCCAGCGGCCAGTTACAGTTATGCAGCTGAATTTCGTGAATATCTCAGTTCAGGACATGGATAGAGCTGTCAAGTTTTACACCAAGTTGTTTCAGAAGGATCCTGTTACTGAGTCTGAGAGGCTTGTAGAGTTTGAGTTTGATGGTGTAAAGATTGGGCTTCACAGTGCTGAGGCCGATGTTACTGACAGAGAAGTTTCTTATGGCGATAACTGTTTTCCTGGCTTTCGTGTTGAGGACCTTGATGAGGAAAAAGATAGGGTTTCAGAGTTTGCTGAAATAGTTTCTGAGAACAGTGTTGGAGGCCATAGATGGATTACGGTGAGGGATTCTGAAGGTAATACTCTGGAGTTGTATGATGGCCATCTATAGTTTTTGTATGAAAGAATTCTGTGTTGATATGTAAAATGAGAGAGAAGTGTGGAGGTCTAGTTTGCTAGACCTTTTACGAGTTTGCGGTCTGCGATGACCCAGAACTCGATTTCGTCTCCTTCTCCTGCGTCGAGGTCTTCTGGAAGTTCCATTTCCTCTGTCTCGTAGGTGTCCATGTCCATTACCTGGGCAATGGTTCCTTCCTGTGAGACGATCTGACCGACTTTCTTGTCGACGTCAGGACTCATTAGCATTGCGTCTCCTGGCTTGGTGACGTGTCTGTCTTTTCCGTCGAATACTCCACGGGCCTTGATCTTACATTTTGCGGATCCGTGTTTTCCTGGGCTGGATTTGCTCATGCTTCTTACTTCGCATGGCTCGTCGTCCAGCATGATGTATGTTCCGCTGTTTACTTTGGATGCTTCAACTTGTCGCGGCATTTAGATCACTTTGTAGCCAGTTCAATGTCTTCTTTCTTGATGGTGTTTCTTCCTGCGTGGTCTGCTACTTCTGTAGCGTCGGATGCAATTTCTGATCCTAGTTCTTCAAGAGCACTTCGTAGTTCTTCGACTGCGTCTTCTGAAACTCTTTCTGCTCCTGCCTTTCTGATTATTCGTTCAACTGGTGCATTTGGTAGACTCATTGTTAATCACACGTAAGTCATGTCAAAATATTTTTTAATAAGGATAGGTCTTTCAGACTTTTCTATGGTAGTAGTGGACGCCAATGTAATCATCCATGGCCGTGCAGATCAAAGGTTCAGTCAGGCCTTTACAGTACCGGAAGTGCTTGAAGAGATGAAGAGCAGTGAGGCCAGTATGAAGGCAGATCTGCTTGATTTGCAGGTTCAGCGGCCTGACAGCGAGATATTTGAGCAGGTTCAGTCGAAGTCTGAGGAGATTGGTGCTGCTACTTCGGAAACCGATGAGAAACTTCTGGCCCTGGCGTTAACCAGAAAAGATTCTCTAGTGACTGATGACAAGGATTTGCAGAATCTGGGCCTTCATCTAGAAGCCGAGGTTGAAGGTTTTCTTGAGGACCGTATTGAGAAGAAGCTTCAGTGGATTTCTGTATGCAGTAACTGCGGCCGGGAAGTATCTACTCCTCCATGTCCACGTTGTGGATCCCAGCAGGTTCGTCGGAAACTAGATTAGCGTAGTCCATAACGAATTCTTTTGTAAGAATCAGTAGTAGAGGACCGATAATCAATCCTTTGAGGCCGAGTACGAGTGGTCCTGCGAGGAATCCGAGGAATACTACCAGTGGGTGTTCTTCCATCTGTTTTGATCCGATGTATGGCCTTAGGAAGATTTCTGTCATTACATTGAGCGCTATTATTCCGAATACAATTATCAGGGATCCTTTGAATGGCTGGCCTATCATTATGTAGTATCCTCCTAGAGGTACGTAGAACATGAATGCTGCGACCAGAGGAAGTAGTGCTGCTACTGCCACCAGGAAGGCCCATAGCGGGATTAGCGGTATTGGGGATGTTATGAGTGCGATGAGGTAGAGGCCTATTGCTGTTGAGATTCCGAGAATGACTGCTACGATTATCTGTGTCATGAAAACTCCTCGGAAGATTTTATCGACTGAGTGAATCAGCGATCGGAGAATCTTTTCCTCAGGTCTTGGCATCTCGTCTAGAAGGCCTTTGATCTGGCTGCTTAGTTTGGCTCTGTCTCTGTATAGGAATAGTGCTGTTACGAAGAATATACCTAGATCGATTAGAAGTGAGGGTGCTGATACGAACATTTGGATGAGCTGGTTGGTTACTTCGCTTGACATCTGGTCGATGAACTGTTGCAGGTTCTGCTGGAAAGATGGCGATAAGTTCAGGAACATCACCAGGTTGGATACAAGGTCGCTTAACTGGCCTGAGAACTCCTCAACTTCCGAGAGTATGGTGAAGAAGTTGTTGAGGAAGAGATAAAGGCTCATTGATATTATTGATATGACAGCTGAGATCACAGTAACTGAGGATAGAATATCATTCTTCAGATAGCTGTTTACCCAGTCGTGTGCGAATTTCAACAGGTATGATACAACTACAGCCATCAGTATCGAGTCAAGAAACGGGTACAGGATAAAGAAGCTGCCTAAGACAAGGAGGCCGGCAACTACAAGTGTTTCTCTCTGGGTTCTCAGCTTTTCCTCATCCATGTTAAGGGTATGACAGAAAGACCGTTAAATTATCTATCCCTCAAAGAAACAACTCTGTTACTACTGAAGCATAAAACATAAGAGGCTAAGATATTTAAAATTTGGCCTTCCTTTAGGCCTTGTTTAGGTGTAAAATAAAAAATGACTGAAGATGGTAACATTCCGCGAAGACAGTTTGATAATTATGAAGTCCCAGAAGAATGGGAGGAAGATGAAGAAACAGAAGAACAGGAAGGAGAAGAAGCCCCTGATGAAGACGCAGAGGGATATGAAGTCGTCCAGGAAGAAGCAGAGGAAGGCGAAACAGTACTTACATGTCCAGAATGTGATTCTCAGAGATTCGAGGAAGACTCCTCAAAAGGAGAGCTTATCTGTATCGAATGTGGTTTCGTAATCGACGAAGACCGTATCGACGAATCCGCAGAATGGAGAGCATTCAACGCAGAAGAAAAAGAGAAAAAGGCCCGAGCAGGCCAGCCACTAACGTACACAAAGCACGACATGGGAGTATCCACAGAAATTGGAAAAGGAAGTGGAGAACTCTACAAAGTCTCAGGCAACAAAAGAGCACAGTACTACAGACTCAGAAAATGGCACAAGAGACTGACCAAGTCAAAGGACCGCAACCTCGGATTTGCACTATCCGAACTGAACTCGATGATCTCCAACTTGAACCTGCCTGAATCAGTCCACGAAGAGACAGCCAGACTATACGAGAAAGCTGTCGACCAGGGACTGGTCAGAGGACGTTCCATGGAGTCCATCATCTCTGCAATCATCTACATTGTAGCAAGAAAGCAGGGAACTCCAAGAACTCTTGACGAGATCTCAGATGCCTCCGGAATCGAGAAAAGAGAGATCGGACGCGCATACAGATACGTCGCAAGAGAACTAGGCCTCAGAATCCTGCCAGCAAAGCCTCAGGACTACGTACCAAGATTCGCCGGTAAACTCCAGCTATCAGGAGAAGTCCAGGCCCGAGCACGTAACATCCTGAAAGAAGCAAGAGAAAGAGACCTCCTCTCAGGAAAAGGCCCTACAGGCCTCGCCGCTGCAGCACTTTACATCGCAGCAGTACTTGAAGGAGAGAAGAGAACACAGAGAGAAGTAGCAGACGTAGTAGGAGTAACAGAAGTCACAATCAGGAACCGCTACAAAGAACTAGCAGAGAAACTAGGCCTCGAGGAAGAGCTCGAAGAGAAATCCAACTAAAGGCCTTTCTCTCACCACATTTTTCTTTTTCTCATATTAGCTATCTTAGTCCATCGTTGCTGGTTCTGTAACATCTGCATCAGCTGAAACATCAAGAGAATCATCTTCAACTGATTCTGTTTCCATGTAAGCTGGTAGGCTGAAAACGTCATAAGCTGGTTTCCAGACATCTGTAGCAAGATATCTTTGATCTTCAGCACCATCCACGCCTATCTCAACCATTACCTGTCTAGCGAGGACATCATCATTGTGCATAGTGGCTTTCCAGTAGTCCTGAGCATAACCATGATCAAGCTGAACTTGCATCGAAACCTCCGCCGTCTCTGCGCCGTTGAGAACTTCCTGAGCAGTTGCATCTACTCCTAATTCTGAAAAAAGCTCATTAATTTGCTCTCTGTCCGCTCCCGCTACTTCATCACCGCCCTCTACTATTTCTGGCGGCGTAGATCGATTAGAGCCGTAACTACTATTTCTGTACTTCATTTACATTAAAACCTGCGGCCAGCCGATTTAAAAAACTTTGGGGACAACAAGTAAGCCGGCCTTAAATGCAAAGATCATTCTTAATCTTTCATTGCAGAAATAACATCTTCTAAAGGCGCATCAGTTCTTATACCTGTAGGAGTGAAGTGCGTTCGGGATACAGGATATCCTTTCTCCCTCAAATTTTCTATGACATCCTCTCTTTTCGGCGCCATTAATCCAGTTGAGGAGGCCATTTTGTGAAGATCATAGAAAGGAGTCAGTATCTCGGCCTCAGAATCAAGCAACTCTACTATCTCCCGCGATTCCCAATCCTCTGGCATTTCTTCCAGCACTTCTGAGGTAAATCTCTGATCGGAAATTTTTCCAGTCCATAGAGGGCCTGCAACCTTGACTTCTGCACCACAGTGGCCGCATTTATCGACTCTTTCCAGTTTTCTCCATCTACACTGCGGACAGAAGCTCATGTAGCCTATATTCTCCAGAGTTCTGTTTGCTCGGCTCTTTGACTCCGTAACTCTTCCCATCACTCTAGTATAGTGTCTTTCATGCCAGCAAATCTTTGGATCGAAGCATTTGTCGTAGCGAGCGAAGTTCTGGAAGGCCTCCTTAATGTAAATCCTGAGTCCTGTCTCATGCATCAACGCGTTCTTCATCGGAGTAGATCCGTATCTCCTCATGCAGGTCTTCTTGTAGCTTCCAGCAGGAACCGCGTTATCAGTTGCTGTCAGGCCTACAAAGCTCTGGTAGTTAGCTGCTCTGGCCGTGGAATCAAGGTAAGGTGTGAAAGGTCCGAAAGGATCTACATCTATAAGGTGGAAGAAGTTCCTGTTCTCTGAAAGAAAAACGTTGGCGTCGCTTTCAGAAACTTCGGCCTCAATGTCGTTTTCCTCGAGGCCTTTCTCTATACTTTCAATCGCTCTTGGATTAGTATCGTTTAGATGGATGTTGCCCTGGCCTGAGTACCTGAATCCTCGGATGCCCGAGGCTGCTAGCGCGTCGGCAATATTGAACTCTGGCACCTCTACTTTCTCTCTGAAAACCTTCAGTGCGGCCCACGAGATATCCCTGTTGTTCTTCATGTCTTTATTGTAGAACACACTGGAGTCTTTCCCCGGCTCTTCCTCTTCCGGCACGAAGATTTTCAGGCCTCTTTCTTCCATGAAGAATAATATTCCAGAAACTATTTTTAAACCGCAAACCGCAGAGGCCCAACTCTTTTAAATAGAGGTCGGAGAAAAGCTCCTCGTTCCTTTTATAAACCTTTCAATGCTCATGTCTACTTGCGGTGGTTTTTGTTGAGTAATGTAGTACAAGAAGTCAAAAAGGCAGAGAAAGACGCCAAATCCATAATCGAAGACGCGGAAGAAAGCCGCGAAGAAATTCTCTCCGATGCTAGAGAAGAAGCAGAGGACATAGTCGAAAGTAAGAAAGAGAACATGCAGGAGAGAAAGGAGAAGGAACTCAAGAAGTTCAGAAAAGAAATTGAAGAACAGAAAGACGATATTGTTGAGGAAGGAGAGACAGAAGCCACCGAGATCAAGAATCAGGCCAGCGAAAACACTGAGGAAGCAAAAGAATTCCTAGAACAGAAATTTGAAGAAGACTTCCTCTAGGTGGTTAAAATAAAACCAACAGAAATGACCAAAATCTCCGTAACAGGGCCGAAGAAATACCTGAAAGATGTTATAGATGAACTTCATTCTCTAAAAATTCTTGACATAGAGTCCTACGACGGAGATCTTGAGACCGGAGAACCTTTCGAAGAGGCCGAAGACCTTTCACAACTTCTAGTAGACATCAGATCACTTGAATCCAAACTACCTGAACTCGAAGAAGTTGAGGAAGAAGAACTGGATCTGGAGGAAATAGAGGAAAATATTCCGGAAATCTCATCCAAGATCGACAGACTAACCAGCAAAAAGGAAAGACTGAAGAGAAAAATCTCAGGCCTTAACGACGAAAAAAAGTTCTTCAAAAGAATAACAGGAACAGGCCTGACCTACGACGATCTTCAGGGATCAGAAAGACTTGAAGTATTCATCGGAGACCTGGACGCAGAAGCGCTAAAAGAAAAATCTTCCGGGAACTACGAACTACTGGAAGGCCGAAGCACAAACGTTGTAATATATGAGAAAGACTCTGGAATGAAACAAGTCCTGATGGATGTCCAAGAAAGAAGCTATGAACTTCCGGAAGGAGACTTCTCAGGCACACCTGAAGACATTGTAAACAATACTGAGGCCCGAAAAGAAGAATTCAAAAACGAGATAGAAACAGTAGAGGCCCAGCTAGAAGAACTAGCAGCTGAATGGAGAGGAAAACTTGAGACAGCAAACGAATACCTCACAGAAAGAATTGAGAAAGCCGAGGTCCCTCTCCAATTCGGTACTACAGAAAACACATTCATTATAGAGGGATGGATTCCTTCCGACTCATACACACAGTTCGAGGAAGAAGTCGCAGAAGTAACAGAAGGAAAAGTCCACATCCAGAAAGAGGAAGGAGAAAATCCTCCGGTTCAGCACGACAACAACCGTTTCGTGCAGCCATTCGAATCACTTACAGATCTGATGGCGGTTCCAAAACACAACGAACTGGACCCATCCATCGTACTGATGCTTACATTCCCACTTTTCTTCGGATTCATGATCGGAGACGCAGGATATGGCCTGACATCACTCGCAGTATTCTACGGAGGAATGAAAGTATTCCCAAAGGCCTCCGACATGTTCAAGTCACTGATGTACGCATCAGTCGCCACATTCCTATTCGGCCTCGCATTCGGTGACGCCTTCGGATACGTCATATTCGGCCACCACTCCGAGCTAGCCGCAGTAACGGGAATACATCTATTTGAACAGATTCCAATTCTGTGGCACAGAGCCGAACACCTAGGCCAAGTATTCACAATTTCAGCAATCATCGGCCTGGTGCACGTCAACCTAGGATATCTTATCGGAGTCTACAACGAGACAATCAGGCACGACTTCAAACATGCCTTCCTAGAGAAAGGAAGCTGGCTAATGCTTGAAGCCGGAGCACTACTATGGTACTTCCAGGGCGCAACAGTAGGAGCACCAGTCACACTTATCGCACTGGCAACACTCTGGACAGGAGAAGGAGTAGAAGGAATAGTCGAAATCCCATCACTACTCTCAAACATCCTATCCTACCTAAGAATATTCGGAGTATCAGTAGCAGCAGTCTCACTAGCCGCAGTAGTAAACTCAATGGCCAACCCACTGCTTACATCAGGCAGCGTAATCGGCCTGGCAGCAGGAATAGGACTGCTAATCTTCGGACACGTATTCAACACATTCATCAAAATCATGGAAGGCTTCCTTCAAGGAATACGTCTTCACTACGTGGAGATGTTCGGAAAATTCTACGAAGGAGGCGGTAAAAAATACGCTCCATTCGGAGCAAAGGAACCATAGAGTTCCATAATCTATATTTTGAGGTGAAAACCACACAATGGCAGTATCAGGACTTACAGCAATCGGTGCAGGACTCGCAATCGGAATCTCCGCACTTGCAACAGCCTGGGCACAGGCAAAGATCGGATCAGCAGGTGTAGGAGCTCTAGCAGAAGATGACAGCCTATTTGGATCAGTGCTTATCCTTACAGCACTACCAGAAACAATCGTCATCTTCGGACTAGTAGTCTCACTGGTTGTTACAGGATTCATATAGAAAAACCCACAGAAGGGCCATCAAGGCCCTTCCAAACTTCACTTATTTAACACATACAACAACACAACGAGGAAAAAGTACTATGGCACTTGAAGACGTGAAATCAGAAGTATTGAACGATGCTGAAGAAAAAGCAAACAAGATAGTAGACGAAGCTGAGGAAGAAGCAGAAGAAATCAAAGAAGAAGCAAGAAAAGAAGCAGAAGAAATAGAGGAAAAAGTCAAACAGGAAATTGAAGAACAGAAATCCTCAATAGAAAAAGAAGGCCTTGCCAACGCAAGAATGGAGGCCAAGCAGAAGAAGCTGCATGCCAAACAGGAAGCACTGGAAGAGGCCTTCGAAGAATTCAGAGAAGACCTATCAGAAAAAGTATCAGACAACAGAGAGGCCTTCCTTGAGAACTGTGTTGAACAGGCAGAGTTCGAGGTATGTGCAGTTCAGGCATCCGAAGAATTTGAGGACGCAGTCGACGATCTAGGATATGACTACGAGGAACTCGATGAGGAAGGAGTAATTGTAGTATCTGAGGACGGCCTCAAAAGACTGAACTTCAAACTTGACAAAATCGTGGAAAACTACCGTGAAAACTACAGAAACCAGGTAGCGGAGAAACTTTTCTAAGTGAGATATATGGCCCTAGGAACACAGAAAGACTACCCATACATGTACGCCCGCGTCAGCGCGAAGAAAGCAAAACTTCTCGACCAGAGCGACTACGAGAACCTGATGAAAATGGGCGCAAACGAAATATCCAGAAACCTCCAGGAAGGAGAATACAAAGAAGACATCGACGCCCTAGGGTCAAACTACGAAGGAGTAAGACTTGTAGAACTAGGCCTATCCAGAAACCTGGCCCGATCACTATCCGAAATAGTAGACCTAGCACCAGAAGGCCTCAGCAAAGTCCTCCAAGCATACCTCAGAAAATACGATATTCTGAGCATCAAAAGACTTCTCAGATGGAAACTGAGCGAGAACGAAGACCTTGATATCCAGGCCATTCTCACACCAGTATCCAGCTTCACATACAAAGACCTCAAAGAACTTTCAGAAATGGAATTCGAACAGATAATTGAGGAAATCAGCTTCGAATCCGTCATCAACTACACAGAATACCTTGAAGATGCAGAAACAGTATCAGAAGTTGAGACAGCTCTAGACCAGGCCTACTTCGACGAACTAGAATACCTGGCAAAAAAGGTCAACAGCAAAGAGTTCAAGGATTTCCTGAAAAGAGAAATGGAACACCAGAACCTGACCGTGGCCCTCAGACTGAAGAAACACGAAGTAGAGAAAGAAGAGATCAGATCAAGAATGATCGAAAACGGAGGATCAAAGATTGTAGAGAACGTGATCGAGGCCGAAGATCTAGAGGCCGCAGTAAATACCCTGGCCGAAGAAGAAATGATCAGCTCAACAGATGAGGAACTGGAAGAGATAGAAAGAGAACTTGAGGTAAACAGGCTTCAGAGAGCGCTTAGAATGCTGCACACAGAACCCCTAGGCCTGACATCAATCATCGGCTACATTATTGCAAAAATTACAGAAGTAGAGAACTTGAGAATGCTGATCAGAGCCAAAGAAACAGGCATTCACAATATCGAAACCATTAGGAGAAACTTGGTTGTTTCAGAAAGGTGAAAGAAAGGATGACAGAAAACGACGACATGGAGAAGAGAAATCTTGCAGTAATCGGAGACCAGGACTTCACACTTGGCTTCCAGCTAGCAGGAGTTCAGAAAGTATTTGAAAAAGGAGACTACCAGAAGAAGATTCAGGAACTAACAAGCAGAGAGGACATCGGAATTCTGGTAGTTAAAGAGGAAGATCTACACGATCTACCTAAAAGAATTAGAAAAGACATCAGCAACTCAGTCGACCCTGTTGTAGTACCGCTTTCCGAAGAAGCAGAAAGTGAGAGACTACAGGAAAAAATCAAGAAAGCAATTGGAGCAGACGTAACTCCAGAATAAAAATTCATACTATAAGGTGAACAAACAAAATGGCAGACGGTGAAATTTACAAAGTAGCAGGCCCGGTGGTTATCGCTACCGGCATGGACCCTCAGATGTACGACGTAGTTAAAGTCGGCGACGAGGGACTCATGGGAGAAGTTATCCAAATCGAAGGAGAAAAATCATACATACAGGTCTACGAACAGACAACCGGAGTAAAACCCGGAGAACCAGTGAAGAACACTGAAGAACCACTAAGCGTAGAACTAGGCCCAGGACTACTCGGCTCAATCTACGACGGACTTCAGAGACCTCTACCAGTACTGCAGAACATGACCGGAGACTTCATCGAAAGAGGAGAGGACGCACCAGGAATCGACGATGAAGAAGAATACGACTTCAGACCAACAAGAGAAGAAGGAGACGAAGTCACACCCGGAGACGTAATCGGAAAAGTAGACGTAGACTTCGGAACACACAAAGTAATGGTCCCCCCAGGAAGCGAAGGAGGAACAATCAAAGAAATCCGAAGCGGAGAACACACAGTCAAAGAAACAGTCGTCGAACTAGAAAACGGCGAAGAAATCCAGATGCGACAGGAATGGCCTATCAGACAGCCAAGAGAAGAAGACGAAAAACTCAAACCAGAAGTACCACTGATCACAGGCCAGAGAGTACTCGACGGATTCTTCCCAATCGCCAAAGGAGGAACAGCAGCAATCCCAGGCCCATTCGGATCAGGAAAAACAGTAACACAGCAGAGCCTCGCAAAATACTCCGACGCAGACATCATCGTCTACATCGGATGCGGAGAAAGAGGAAACGAGATGACAGAAGTCCTCGAAGAATTCCCAGAACTAGAAGACCCACAGACAGGCGACAAGATCATCAACAGAACAGTACTGATCGCAAACACTTCAAACATGCCTGTAGCAGCAAGAGAAGCATCAATCTACACAGGAGTAACAATAGCAGAATACTTCAGAGACATGGGCCTCGACGTAGCCCTGATGGCAGACTCAACATCACGTTGGGCAGAAGCCATGCGTGAAGTATCCGCAAGACTAGAAGAAATGCCTGGAGAAAGAGGATACCCAGCATACCTGGCCTCAAGACTCGCAGAATTCTACGAAAGAGCAGGAAGAGTCAAACCTCTAGGCCCTGAAGACCCAGGATCTGTCTCCATCATCGGAGCAGTAAGTCCTCCAGGAGGAGACTTCTCGGAGCCTGTAACCCAGAACACTTTGCGTGTAGCAAAGAACTTCTGGGCTCTTGACGCAGACCTAGCAGAGAAGAGACACTTCCCATCAATCAACTGGGATGACTCTTACTCAGGTTACAGCGACAAGCTTATCGAACACTTCCAAGACGAAGTAGACGACGAATGGGCTGAAAACATTCAAGAAGCCAAAGACCTACTTCAAAAGGACGGAGAACTTCAGGAGACTGTACAGCTCGTAGGTAAAGACGCACTACCAGACAGAGAAAGACTCACACTGGAGATCGCAAACATGGTTAAACAGTTCTACCTACAGCAGAACGCATTCCACCCTGTAGATGAGTACTCAGAACCAGAGAAAACCCACGAAATACTCGACCTGATCCTTGACTGGGGTAACGAGGCCTATCAGGCCCTTGAAGACGGAGCCCTTGTTGAGGACATCATCAGTCTCGACTCCAAGAACAGAGTCAGCGAAGTAGCAACCTCAGAGGAATACCTGGAAACAGTTCAGGATATCAGAGAACAAATGGATGAGGAATTTGAAGAGGTAGTCGAGGAGTAGAGGTGATCAACAATGAGCCAACAAGAAGAATACAAGACAATTAACGAAGTTAAAGGACCTCTCGTATACGTAGAGAAAACCCGAGACATCGCCTACGGAGACATCGTAGAAATCGAAACACCAGACGGCGAAACAAAGAGAGGAGAAGTACTCGAAACCAGCAAAGACGTAGTAGTCGTGCAGGTATATGAGGAAACACAGGGAATCGGAAGAGACGCACACGTCAAGTTCCTGGACCAGAACGTCAAGATGCCAGTAACAGAAGACCTACTAGGCAGAATCCTTGACGGAACAGGAGACCCAATCGACGATGGCCCAGAAATCATCCCTGAAGAAGAAAGAGATATCCAGGGAGAGGCCATCAACCCATACAGTCGTGAACTACCAGAGGACTTCATCCAGACAGGAATCACAACAATCGACCTGATGAACACACTGGTCCGCGGGCAAAAGCTTCCAATCTTCTCAGGATCAGGCCTACCACACAACGAACTATCAATGCAGATCGCACGACAGGCCGACACAAAAGGAGAAGACACAGAGTTCGCAGTAGTATTCGCAGGAATGGGTATTACAGACGAAGAATCCAAAGAATTCATCGAAGAATTCAGAGAGACAGGAGCACTGGAAAGATCCGTTGTATTCCTGAACAAGGCCGACGACCCAGCACCTGAAAGACTGATCACACCAAGACTTGCACTCACAACAGCAGAATACCTTGCATTCGAGAAAGGAATGGAAGTTCTGGTCGTCATGACAGACATGACAAACTACTGTAACGCACTGAGAGAAGTCTCAGCAGCAAGAGAAGAAGTACCAGGCCGAAGAGGATACCCAGGATACATGTACACAGACCTGGCAGAACTCTACGAAAGAGCAGGAATTATCGAAGGCAGACAGGGGTCAGTCACACAGATTCCGATCCTGACAATGCCTAACGACGACAAAACACACCCTATCCCTGACCTCACAGGATACATTACAGAGGGCCAGATCGTAGTAGACAGAGACCTAGACAACAAAGGAATCAAGCCACCGGTCAACGTCCTTCCATCACTTTCCCGACTGATGGACAACGGAATCGGAGAAGGATTCACACGTGAAGACCACGGAGACGTTTCAGACCAGCTCTATGCACTCTACGCAGAAGGAGAGAACCTCAGAGACCTGGTATCGATTGTCGGAGAGGACGCACTATCCGAAAGAGACGAAAAAGTCCTCGAATTCACAAGACAGTTCGAACAACAGATCATCAACCAGGGAACAAGAACCAACAGAGACATCGAGGAATCGCTCTCAGTCGCATGGGACATCCTATCAATCGTTCCAGAAGGAGAACTCACAAGACTCGACCCAGAAACCAGAGAAAAGTACCTACCAGACCAGGAAGAGGACGAAGACGAGGAGTAAAATCCTCACCTTCCACCTACCTTCCTAAAAAGGTGTAAAAAATGTCACAAGACGTCAAACCAACCCGATCAGAAGAACTCCGACTCAAGGAGAGAATCAACCTAGCCGAAAACGGCCACGAGATCCTGGAAAAGAAAAGAGACGGCCTAATCCACGAATTCATGGAAATAATCGGAGACGCAAGAGACGTAAACCAGGAACTAGCCAACATCTACTCACAGGCCCGACTCAAACTTCTCCTAGCCAAAGTCTACGACGGAGAAGACACACTAATGGCCAACACACTCCACGTAGAAAACGAGCCAGAAATCAGGTCAGAAACACAGAACATCATGGGAGTAGTAGTGCCAGAAATCGAATCAGAACAAGTAACCAGAACAGTAACAGAAAGAGAATACGGCCTGACAACATCAACCTCCAGAATCGACTCAGTAGCCGATAAATACGAAGAACTGATCGAAAAAATAATTGAGGCCGCAGAAACACAGACCAAGGTACTCAAACTTCTGGACGAGATCGAGAAAACAAAGAGAAGAGTAAACGCACTCGAACACAAGACAATTCCAGAGATGAAAGAAGACCTTGACTACGTATCACAGACACTGGAAGAAAGCGAAAGAGAAGAAACCTTCCGCATGAAAAAAGTCAAGGAAATGTCAGAAGAAGCCTGAAAAAGGCCTTCCAACCCTCATATCTTATCCCCTATTTTTCTCACCCTGTACTTTATTGCCAGCAAATCCAAACAGTTCTCTAGAAATATGAAAGCCATAGTCTTCGACATGGACGGAGTAATAGCAGAGACCGAAAAGTTTCACACAGAGGCCAAACAAGAGGTACTGGCTGACCACGGAATCGAAACAGACGCAGAAGAACTAGAGGAAAAATACGCAGGAACACCCTCAGAAAACATGTTCAAACAAGTCTTCAAAGAACACAACATAGATGCAGACCACGAAGAAGCCGCAGCCAGAAAAAGACAGACATACCACGAAATCATACAGGGCCAGATACACGAAATAGAAGGAGCAAAAGCCCTGATCCAGGAACTTTCAGAAAATCACGAACTGGTCCTGGCCTCTTCTTCAGCTCGCAGAAATATTCAAATGATACTGAAAAGTACAGGCCTGGAAGAATACTTTATCGAAACACTGAGTGCAAAAGATGAAGGTATAAATGGCAAACCTGAGCCTGACATATATCTAGAGGCCGCCGAAATACTGGAAGAAAAACCTGAAAACTGCGTGGCAATTGAAGACAGCGACAACGGAATAAAATCAGCAAAAAAGGCCGGAATGAAGGTAGTAGGATTCAGAAATCAGAGGCCTGAAACAGATCTATCCATAGAATCTTTCGAAGATCTAAGCGTCGAGAGGTTGAAACAGCTATGATCTTCAGAAAAATAATGAAGAACTACATAGAAAAATACGGTGCTACAATACTTGGAAACCTGCTATGGCCCCCGGTATCCTCAGCAGTACTTGCAGAAGGAGAACACAACGACATACTGGCCCTTGATACCGGCGACCACTACAAACTTCCTGGAGGCCTCATCAATTCAGGAGAAGATATGAGAGAAGCTGCTAAAAGAGAGGCGCTGGAGGAGACAGGTTTCAACGTTGAAATAGGAGATCTTCTGGACGTCAGAGTAGGAGATCAAACAGGCAGTATAACATTCTTCTTTGAGGGAAAGGTGATTGATGGAGAAAAAGATGGTTCCTGGGAGGGAAGGCCTGAATTCATAGATAAAGAAGAAATGAAGGATAAGATGTGGAAACTTGAGCACTCACACGTGCATGAGTACCTGTTTCCCAACTCGGAGTAAGGATTACTTTTCTTCTTCCTCTTTCTCTACTTCTCTCTCAGCTTCCTTCTCAAGGTTAGGCATCATATCCTTGGTGTCAGCGGCCTCAGCAATTTCAGAGGTATCAACGTTAGGCCCAAGATCCTTCTTCTTGTCCTCTTTCATCTTCTGGATATCCTTGCCTACTTCAGAGACAAAGTCTCTGGTCTCACTCTTCAGCTCGTAAATCTCTTTCTCATCAACTTCATCAAGTTCCTTGGCCTTGACCTTCTCAATTACATCCTCCCAGCGGCCAAACATCTCAATGTGCTCATCGCCAACATCAAGATTATCTTCAACTACTCCAGGCAAGTCATCCTTATCTTCCGGAGGTGTGACACCTTGCGATTTAAGGGCTGCCACGTTGGCCTTGAGGAACTTCTTGTAGTCATCGACGATGCCCTTGACCTTCTTCCTTGCTCCCATCTGGGATACAAGTTTATGCATTCTGCGGACAAAGTCATCAGTCTTCTCAAGATGATCTTCAACAGCCTGGCCCGTAACTTCTTCAGGATTTTTCTCTCCCAGATTTCCGAACTCGTGAAGCTCTCTTCCAATCTCCACATACTCTTCCTCAAGCATTCCCTGCTCTACAAACATCTCCTCAAGAGTATCCGGAACATTCTCCTTCGCAGGAGGAGCTTTCCCAGCAAGCATGATAGGGGCCTGACCTGCGTTGGCCATGGCCTGTTCAAGCTTGTGAGGAATTGAAGACCGGAAATTCTTCTCGGCCTTCTTGTAACCTGCAGCACCCATCTTCAACCTTTTCTTGACAGATTCCTGAGTTCCAGAAATCTTTCCTCTCTCAAGAAGCCTCTTTGCCGGCATGAAAAGGCCTGTATCGTATACAGGCTGGCCATTCCTGATTGCTTCGATTGCCAGAGGCTCTCCTTTTCTCAGAGAGTCCCAGAAATCAGTTAGGAATGGGAAATACTGAATAGTAATCCTGTCATCCGTTTCCTTAGCCAGATCAGTTACTTTACGCCTGATTTTCTTTTTGGCGTCTTCAGGTACATCCTTCTTCAATTTAGTATCGTCTAGTATTACAAGAGTGTCTATATCAGAGTCATAGCCGTGCTCTCCTTTAGGCACGCTTCCCCAGACAGCTACAACCTTTACTTTGTCTCCTAGTTTTTCCTGCAGCTTGTCAGAGAACTCCTCGACAGCTTCGATTCTTCTCTCCTGAGATTTCTCTCTCATCTCCTTCAGTTTGTCTTTAGAACTCATTGATCAACCACATTAACCTCTTAGTCAAGACAAACTTAAAAACTTTTGCAATTATTTGTTACCTCATGGTAAATAATATCTGGGATAGGCTTCTTGACGAGAGCAAGAGAACCAGAAGTCTTCCAGGCCAGCTCAGATTTCTGCGTAAAACCTCTGAAGCAGATAATATTGCTTTGATGGGCAGCGACTACAACGAGAAAAACTTCTCAGATTTTGAGGAGACAGTTTTCGAGAACTACTCAGAGAACAACAACGCCAGGCTTTTTGCTTCCGAAGAATACAGAGAGGCCGTAGAAGAATCGGACAAGATTCACGAAGACAGTGTTTTCTTTTTCGATTATCCTGCACCAAGCCACCAGATATCAGATATTTTCGTAAACTCAATCAACGGAGATAATACAGTGGCGTACGGGCCTAGAGAACACATAGATGAACTAGCAGATTTTTCCCCTGACAGAGTCAAAGGATTCTACAGAGAATAAAAATTTACTTGTATTCCTCAGATTTCCACTCCATAGGCCTGTTGCCTGCCTGATCTATAGCTCCCGAACCCGTTGACGTGTTGTCGAAGTCCTCAGTCTGAAGAAGGCCGTCAAGAGGATCAAAGGCGTGCTCCTCGATCTTGGCCCATTCACGATCATAGCTTGAACGATCCATTCCGAAGAATCTGGCAATTAAGGCCTCTTTCTCGCTTCTGTAGTTTTCTCCCGGGTTGACATTGCTTGGATCAAGTTCTTCTGGAGTTACGCCTAGTGCAATCATATCCATGGAGAGTCTCATCATGTAGCTTGATTCTCCTTTGTGCTCTGCAAGTTCGAAAAGAATTGTGGCTCTTTCACCAGGATTTCTCGCAAAGCCATTCTCCACAAACCAGTGAAGCCATTCATAGATCAAAGTATTCCCTCTCTTGAAAGAACCGTGATGAGTACCTCGCTGACCTTCAACTCCAGGATCCATCAAGTGGTACTGTCTAAGCGTTTTCGCTATAGGCTTATCGGAGTCCAGCTCCAGCTCACTGTAATCAGAGGCCAGTTCCTTCTCCTGCTCGATAAACCTCTCCATATCCCATTCAGGGTCAACTCCAAGAGATGCAACGTGCTCCATGTCAATAGTGAACTTTGCAGGCCTCTCATCGATCTCAGAGCTCAAGTGATCAAGGCCTCCAAGCTCTCCCTCCTCATCAAGTCTTTGACGAGCCGTCATGTTTATCGCATGAGCTGCAACAGCAATATCCTTCGATCTGAAAATTCTCAGCTTGTTTTGAGGGCTGCCGTTCATACTCTCCAAGTTAACTCCTATTCCAAATCTGTTCATCCAGTCAATCCACGTCCAACCCTCATTCTCAACCTCTTCAACCTCATCGCTGTCAAGGCCTAGATCTCTTCCACGAACGTTGAAATGGCTCTTTCTCTGGGTGAAGTGGGCCCAAGCATAGCACGCAGAGGTCGCTGCAGCCACATCCATTCTGAATTCATCGCTGTGCTCCAGCAAATCCATGTAGTGGTAAGTATCATCGTCGTTATCGTCGTAAACACCGTTTCTAACGTTTTTCAGATCTATTTCAACATCTATATCGATATCATCTCTTTCCTCCCATTTCTCAACCAGAACCTCCCAGATGAATTCCGGGGCCTCCCAGCCCTTATGCGCATCGTGATCATCATTGCTGCTGGCTGCCATCCAGGCCGGAATTATCTGGTAGAAAATTGTTGATTCTTTCCACATTTCTCTCTGGAACCTCTCATCATTTATCAGCCTTTGAACGAGATCTTCATGCATATACTCTTCGTCAATTCCTTCCCTATCTTCTGCGTCAAACAAGCTTAGGTCATCGCCTGAGAAAACATCCTCAGCGAGTTCCTCAATACCGTATTCCTGTTTTCCAATCTGGTACGCGTTCTCAAGAAGCCTGATCTGCTTTACCTCCAGGTGGCTCTGAAGACCCGCCCACTTGGCCTCCTGAGTCATGTAGCGTTCGTCTTCATCATCAGTGTCCTCCCAGAGCTTCAAAAGAAGATCATCTAGTTCTTCAATCACTCCGGATACTACAGAATCCAGATCAACTTCGTCCTCGAGATCAGACATCAAGGCATCCATATCCGAGTGAAGATCAGGATCGCTAAGATTCTTTACAATTACGCCAGCTATCTCTCTTTGCCCAGTATTCCTTATTTCAAAGACCGAGTCATCCAGAAAGTTCAATCTAGGCCTGTTGCCCATACTCTCCATGAAATCCTCTAGACTCATCGATCTTACCCGATCAAGACCATCATAATCATCACTTGCATCTTTAGTGGCCCTAAAAACTGGCATTTCCCAGTCAGAATTACTTAGAACCTCTCTCCAGTTTGTACCTGTACCCTGATCTTGGCTTCTGGCCACAAGTACTGCACCTATTTTTTCTTCTATATCTTTGGCTTCATCCCGAAATATCTGCTCGGCAGCCTTGTGTTGGGCCTCTTTCCAGCGTCTATCAAATTTATCAGAGTATGAGGCAAATGTCTGATAGAACTGAAATGGATAGCTTGCTGTTTCCAGAAATAAAGTATAGTAGAGATTTCTCAGGAATCCAGGATTTTTGTAAATATTCTGCGAATGATGGTTCCTCTTCTTTCTCGAAGTCTCATCATAGTCGTTGGTTGTGAAACCGAAAGGATCGACTCCTACGTCGGTCTCCATTCTTTCTTCTAGCGGAGGCAGCATCGAAGTGGAGATGTGAGGGTTTATTCTTCCAATATGGAATAGTGGTTCTCCGTTACCTCTTCTCTCAACTTCTTTCTTGAAAGCAGCCAGCTCCTGCAAATAGTTAGTAAAGTATTCCTCAACAGTATCGTATCCGTATTGCTCTCCCTGCCCGCTTTTCTGGGCGGAGGCGTATCCAGCATTCATATCGCTGTGAAGTGTTACATCGATACCAAGCTGATCGATTGTGGCAATCATCTCATCTCCTTCAAGATTGAAGGTCGAGGGATTAGTAATCTGAAGCTCCATTACAGAGCCTCCAACCTGAGACGCATAGCCAATTCTCTGGTCAAGAGGAGTCGGAACCTCTCCAACATCCATAGCCGAAGAGTTTCCAATCATGTAGTTAAGATCATCGTAGCCATCGCTGTTGCTCTCTCCCTCATTTCCAAAACTCTTCTTTACCGCGTCAAGAATAAATCCCATTTTTATTTCATCGTATTCAGGCCGTTTCCGATTTTGAAATCATAGTAAAACGAGTTAGTGATCTGGCCCTGCAGCTCTCCAAGAGCCGCGCCAGAATCAATTACATACTCATCTGTCTCTCCAAGGAATTTTCGCAACTTGAGCTCTACACCTGAGTAAAATTCAGGGCCTCCACCACCATTCTCCTTGGAGAACTCGGTGCCGAGTATTTCATCTATTGCCTCTACATAGTCTTCATTTAGATAGTCTATCTCATCCAGGCCGTCCTCAATTCTTCTGATCTGTGAGGAAAGTTCAAGAGGGACGCTGCCTTCTACCTCGTCTTCGATGGCCTGACGAAGTTCTCTTACCCTCATACCTTCTGATTCTCGGGCTTCCTTGAGTTCATCGCCAGTCTCCGATGAGAATTCGCCAGTATAGTTTTCCATCAGGTCTTTCATCCTGTTATCCATCTTGTCTATCTTCTCCTGGAATATCCCCTCGAAAATATGTTTGTCGACGATAGCAGGGAATATGAATACTACAGCTGTTGCAGGGCCTGCGGAGTTTTGCTGAGGTTGATCTCCGCCCGCTAGATTTACGTGCACTCCGTGAATATAGACTACTCGGTAGTGTGTTATTTCATCTTCGTTATCTGTTACAATTGGCTGGCCTTCTTCGCTTTTCAGGCCTCTGGCACATATGAACTCCATGTTCTTCTCCATAGAGGCGTATCCGCCGAAAGTGTAGTATTTGGTCATTTCGTCGTAGTAGTCGCTCTCTTCTTTCTGATCAATCATCACCATGTCCTGAACATAAGGCTGCAGCCAGTCATGAGTCTCTTCAATAGCTCTTTCAACTCTGTTAAGCTCTCCTTTCAGCTCTTCAAGTCTCTTCTGGACCTCGCTACCGTAGAGATCCTTCCAGTCCTCGTACATCTTGTACTTTTTCTTGAGAACAGCTTTCTCATTGGCCGGAATATCTCCAAGCTTATTACCTTCCTCAAGATCCTCCACAGACTCTATCTCATGGAAATCAGCAGTAATAGAAGGATAAATATTTCTCTCCTGCAAAGTCTTCATGGCGGCCTCTCCACCCTGCTGCGAACCTGCATTCGCACCATCAACAAGCTCAACAAAATCAGACTTCAACTGAGTCTCATCCTTGGCCTTGATGGCCTCTACCCGCGACCTTAGCTTTCTGATATCGTGCTCTAGCATGTGTTTCTCTTTCTTCAAACGGCCGATACTCTGCATTTTTTCCTGAATATTTTGCTCGGCCTCCTTCCTTCTCTGCCGGAAAGATTGATGCAGCTGATTCTGAGGAGATATAAACACTTTTTCCTCAGTCTTCTTTACCGTATAATCCATATCATCGAACGCATCGGGCGCACCAAGAAGTATACCATAAGCTGTGCCACTGCTGCCGGCAGAAACCTTTAATTTATGCTGATGATCTCCCATGATAGGCCTTAGAAAGTCTGTTCCAATCTCATTCTCCAGCTCGTCCAACGAAGTGATTTCTCCACTTCTTATCTTCTTACCTATATCCTTGTCGCCTACCACGGCCTCTCCATTGACCTGAAATGTGTGGCCGAACTTGGGTTTTTCATCGCCGCTGTTTCCGTGACTCACATCTACATTATAGGTTTAATTTCTACTTAAAATCTGGAGTCTTCTGGTAAACAAGTTAAATTACTGGGCCTACAATTGTATGATAGAGTGATTTAACCGATGGAGACACCGCTGCTCAAGAGACGGCTTAACCCTATTCTACTGATTTCGACAGTTCTGACACTGGCCCTTATCGCAGGAATGTCAGTGGTTTACCAGGACCAGCTTAACAACCTTGTATCCAGCAAAAAAGACCTGCAGGAGGAGTTGAAGGATAAAGAACAGACAATCGACTCTCTGGAAAGCGAAAGACAGGATCTGGAAGAGAGAACATCAACGCTTAACAGCACTACAGCACAGCTTCAGGAAATAATAAACGAGAAAAACCAGACTATCGACGAGCAGCAAACCACGATAGGCGGCCTGAACACGAAAATCAATGAGCTTCAGACGACAAGAGATGAACTAAATAACACCGTCAATAATCTGAGAGGAAACCTAACAGACGTCCGAAGCGACATTAACGATGTTTGTGGCGACCCTAACATCGACAACCTAACTGAAGACAGCCAGGACATCTGTGACAACTACTGATCTATTATGAGAATTGAGAAACTGCTCAAACAGTTGAAGAGAGAATTTATCAAAGTAAACGTTATCCAGGCCTGCCTAGACACAATTCTATTCTTCCTCATATCCAACCTGGGGCTTTTCTTCATCTCTGTCAGAATATTCGAAAACATAAGCAATCTCTACGCCCTTATGGCCCTGAGCACAGTATTCGGAATAATAGACTTCTACAGAAGAAACCAGCGTTACAGACTTGAAATATACGAGGAGGAAAACCCCGAGCTGAGAGAAGTACTGAGAACCGCCAGAGACAACCTTGATCAGAGAAACGTGGCATCTCAGGCCCTCTTCGACGATGTGATGGAGAGAGCACGATCAGTCACCTCGGAAAGCATAATCCCAAGCAAGGAAATCATCCAGAAAATTCTTGCAGTAGGAGGCCTTTGCTTCCTGACCGTTCTCTCCGGTGTAGCAGACATCAACCTCCAGAACGATACAAGAAATGTTTTCACAGATATCAGAGGTGGCGGATCAGAAGGTGGCGGCAACTTCACTCTTGGAAACTCCTCAAAAATTGAAATAAGAGATGTAAATGCAAGCTATCCTGCAGCAAACTTCACTTTCGATGTTCAGGGCGAGGGAGAAAGCTCAAAGCCAGAGATAAGGCCTTATTCTTCACGTGAAAATATTCTCTACGAGTCTTCAACTGAGGGCCTTGATGAAGATCTTGATCTTGCGCGAGAGTACAGTATTGCTATAAAGGAGTTCGAGTAGAGTGCTGCTTGAGAAATTTAAATAGCTCGGGATTCAGTATTTAGTTATGCAGATATCGAACCTGGATGAGGCAGGGAAGTACGATAAGGCTTCCGAGAAACTTAATGAAATCAAAGAAGAAGTCGGCAAAGTCATTGTAGGCCAGGAAGAAATAATTGAAAACGTTCTGATATCGATTCTGTGCGATGGAAACGTTCTACTGGAATCAAACCCGGGAATGGGTAAGACGAAGATGATTCACACCGTTTCAGAGGTTATGGGCTTGGATTTCTCCCGTATACAGAACACGCCAGACCTTATGCCTTCAGACATAACCGGAACACACATAATCGATGAATCCTCCGGAGAAACAGAGTTCATCTTCCAGAGAGGGCCGATCTTTGCAAACATGGTGCTAGCAGACGAAATCAACCGTGCAACACCGAAGACACAATCCGCTCTGTTAGAGGCTATGCAGGAGAAACAGGTCACGGTAGGAAACCAGAGTTACGAACTGGACAAACCTTTCTTCGTAATGGCAACACAGAACCCAATCGACCAGGAAGGAACATATCCACTACCGGAGGCCCAGAGAGACCGTTTCATGATGAAACTGGAGCTTGAATATCCGAAAAAAGATGAGGAACAGGAGATTGTCGAAAGATTCACATCCGAACTGAACTACGAACCAGAGCTCAAAGAAGTAATTTCAAAGCCTTCAGTAGTCAGACTTCAGGAGTTCACACGGCAGGTACCGATCGCCGACGACATAAAGGAAAGAGCAATCGACATCGTAACATCAACCAGAGATCACGAAGATCTGGATTACGGGGCCTCACCAAGAGCATCAATGAACATTGTACTGGCAGCCAAAGGCCGCGCACTGATCAAAGGCCGCAACCACGTCTCGGCATCAGATATCAACTCTGTGGCCAAACCAGTTCTACGGCACAGAATAGGCCTGAGCTTCAAAGCCGAGAAGAAAGGAAAAGACGAGGATAAAGTTGTAGAGGAAATAGTGCACTCGGTATGATAGATATAGAGTTCCTTGACGAGCTGCAGAAATTCCAGCTTGCTCTCACCAAGCACTCAGACGAAAGAAGCCAGGGAGAGCAGTCAAGCAGCTTTACAGGCCAGGGAATGATCTTCAAGGACCACAAACAGTACGCACCAGGCGATGACATCCGAAAGATCGACTGGAAGGCCTACGCCAGAACAAAGGATTACTTTGTGAAAAGGTTTGAGGAGGAGAAAAACCTGACTCTCCACATTCTGCTGGACAGAAGCAGTTCGATGGATTATGGAGAACCAAAAAAATACGACTACGGCGGGAAAATAGGGATAGCCATAGCAGACATGGCCCTGAACACGAACGACAGGTTCCGCTTCTCAGTATTCTCCGAGACAATTACCGATATTTCTTCAGGCCGCAGAAATTCAAACACGCCAAGCATTATCTCAACACTCAACCAGTTAAGGAAGACTCCTGAAAGCAGGGTTGAAAGATGCCTTACAGAGTACAGCAGCCGGATCAAGAACAAGTCCGCCGTAATAATAATTTCAGACTTCCTAACCGACCTCGAAGATATAGAATCAGGAATTGAAAGCCTGAAAAACACAGAAGTAATACTCGTAAACGTCTTCGACAAAGAAGAAATTGACCCAAGCTTCGAGGGAGATACTATACTGAAAGATCCTGAATCCGAGTCAACGCTACGAACCTATCTCTCAAGCAGAACCAAAAACAAGTACCAGAAACAGCTCAAAGAACACACGGAACAGATAGAAGAGATAGCAAACAAACACGGGGCCCGATACCTACAGGTTTCTACAGGAGATGACGTGCTTGAATCATTCCTTGAAGTCTGGCAGGCAATCAACAGGTAAACAAAAAGTTTCACCACCAAACCTTCAACCATGAACTTTCTAGGATTCAAAACCATAGACAGCATACCAGGCCTATACCACGAGAAACTGGATCTAATAGCAATATCCGACCTGCATCTAGGCCTCGAAAGCAGCATGACCTTCAAAGGAAGCTACGTACCACAGTTCCAGCTGGAAGACATAAAGGACGATATCCAGAAAATGAAGGAGGACACCGGGGCCGAAAGAATACTTGTCAACGGAGACCTCAAAAACGAGTTCTCAACCAACTACTCCGAAAAAAGAGAAATAGAAGAATTCATCGAATTCCTGCAAGAAAAATTCGAGGACGTCATAATAATCAAAGGAAACCACGACACATTCATAGACGAAATTGTAGAAGAAAAAGGCCTCCGACTACTGAGAAAATACAGAGAAGACGGAGTGCTTTTCACGCACGGCCACATCGGCCTCGAAGAACTTGGGGAAGAAGACTTTGAAACAGTAGTTATAGGCCACGAACACCCTGCTCTCAGACTTACAGACGATGTAGGTGTGAAAGAAAAGGTTGACTGCTTCCTCTACGGAGAAATGTCAGAAGGCCGAAATATTGTAGTGATGCCGGCCTTCTCCAAGATTTCAAACGGAACAAACATCAACGAAGTACCCTCACACAAATTACTCTCACCTATTCTCAGGAACCACGTGAAAAAAGATTCTCTGAAGGCCATAGCAGTGGATAGAGAGGCAGGAATATTTGAATTCCCGCGACTAGGCCGTATCTAGCTAGAGATAATTCTTGCTGCCCATCCATGTCACCATGAAAATCGTTGCTCCAACCAAAGATGCGGCAAGGAAGGATTCATTGATGCTCCATATCGATGCAACCGCACCAGCAAGAACAGGGCCTATAGCTGTTCCTGCATGCTTGAAGAATTCCATAAAGCTTGTCATCTCGCTTTCTATATCATCAGGAACTCTTTCATCGTATACTGCATGGATTACCGGAGACATTCCACTAGACAATGTTCTAGCTACCAGAACGAGACCTCCTATCATCATTAGATCCGATACAAAGTTCATAACTGCCAGAACAGGGATAATCAAAATCGAAAGCGCTGAGAGCACTTTTAGTTTACCTCTTCTGTCAGCTAATTCTCCAAAAATAAATTGGAATGATTTTGGCACAGCTGCGATACCAAAGATTATGCCCATCATCTGAAGATCCGCACCCATTCTTTCTAGCAGTAAAGGAATTGCAAGCCAGTAAAATGAGAAAATTATAGAATAAAGAAAAATCAGAGAGTAAGGCAGCCGTAGTTCACTCCAGTTCTCCTTGAGATCACGCCATTCTTTACTGTAAGTGCTTCTATGGAAAAGATCTTCAACAGATTCCTCAAGGCTTTCATCAGCCTCATCTCTTCCAAGACCTATGTAGAAATAGAACAATGCAAGACCAAGTAATGCCGAAAAGGCCCAAATTCTGAATGTTAAATTGAAACCGTAGGATGCTAGTAGATATCCTCCTACTATAGGACCAAGTATGTATGCTACATTAACTCCGAGAAGGAATACTGAAACAGATTCTGACTCAACATCTTCATCGGAAGCCTGTAAAGATAGGCTCCATCCTCCATTCCATACGAGCGATTTGACAACTCCCTCCATGGTTTTTCCAAGAACAATGAAAGGTGCTGCAGCAGTATAGTACATAACCGGAGGCAAAATAGCTGCCGCGAGGCCGACAAAAATAACTATTTTCTCTCCTGATCTTTGAACAAGATTTCCTACAGGTATATCTGTTATTAACGGTATCAAAGCTGGCAATGAAGTTACTACACCTACCAGGAATACACTTGAAATTTGCTCTTCAATAAAAATCGGTAGAAAATTCCAAACTGTAGCTCTTCCTATCCAGGAAACTAGGAAAACCAACGATAGATACTTCGCAATGTCAGGTATCCTGTCAAGATCCATTGCCTATCACAAAAATAAGAATTAGTAAGTTATAAACTGTTCATCGTCTTCGGCTTCTGAGTCATCATCTTCCTCGGCCTCCTTTCGCTTCTTCTCAAGCTCCTGCCTCTCAAATTCTCTCTTGGCCTTCTCCTTGAGCTCATCGTAACGCTGTTTGGCAGGAGAAGTACTTTCCGTATCGGCCTCTTCCTTCTTCAACTTGTTGTACCTATCCTCACTTGATTCATCGTCACTAGACTCAGCTGCTTTCAGAAGTTCGTTTGTCATCTTTTTCCTCACCACCTCGCACGAATGGGATTTTACGCATCAGCGAAACAAAATCGGCCAGAGTCTTGGATGAATCCTCCACATTGCGGGCCGTCCTCTCTATAGATTCAACTGACTCCTCTCCAACCTCAATAACCCTGTTTAGTCTATAGAGCAGAAGAATAGCCAGTAGTACCAGCGGCACTTTCAGCACCTGCAATAGTAAGTCAATACTCTCCTTATCAATCACCAGACTTGCCATAGAATCGATTTATCCAGGCCTCAATTTATATCTACCGGAAAAAATACAGAGCCAATCGGTCGCAATCAGAGATGCAGACTTCGGGCCTCAAATCAATTCCAGATATACTGGGTCGCGGCAAAAACGGGCATGGATAAGCATTAAAAGATTCTGAGCGTATTTTTTACTGTGATAACATGGTTGAAGTACCTGAAGACGTAAACGTATCCGAACTTCCTTTCACACACGCAAGGATCAAAAGAATGGTAAGAGACGAGGCCTCAGAAGGACAGTACGTAAGATCTAATGTATACTACGGACTAAACATGCTTCTAGGTCAGATCGCAGAAGAAATAATCGACAACATGATGGAGACAGACGCTGCATACGTAGAGAAACACCACCTCGACAACGCAGCAAGAAAATACGAGAAAGTCGAGAACATCATCAAGGAGAAAGAAAGAGTTTCCAGAAAGCTCGAAGCACTCGCAGCAGACGTCGAAAAACTTTCACGTGACGTACAACAGGCCGACTACTAAAAGGCCTTCACATATCTCTTTTTCTCTCATATTTTTTCTCACCTCATTCATGACACAAGAGTTTTTGAAGATTATAACACCGTAATAATCTATGCGGTTCGAAGTCGAGGTAGTGAACGAAGAACTTCTACCTGCCATAAGAAGCATGATAGCCAACCAGCTCAAGCAGGAGTACGGACTGAAACAGTCAGAAATAGCGGAAAAACTGGGAGTAACACAGCCCGCAGTATCACAGTATTTGAGCAACTCAAGGGCCGATCAAGACATAATCCAGCGTTTGAAGGATGATCCGCAGATCGGGATACTTGTGAGAGATGCAGCATCAAAGGCCGCTACAGATGAAATATTCGCACAGGAAATATCAGAAATAATCAGAAATGTGCGGGACAAAGGAATAATGAAAGAAGAATTCAGAGATACTTACCGAATAATCTAGGTGAAGCCTGTAAAGGCCTCCTCAGCTTTCTCCTCTTCCTCCTCAACAAAGTCTCTGAACCTGTCAAAAAGATTTTCTACAGGCTCCATCGAGAACTCATAATCGCTCAGGTCAATTCCTCCAAACTGGAGATCTTCGATAGCCGAGAAATCAAAGACGTAATCTTCATTCATGTAGAAGTAACCTACAGTTCCTCCACCACCGATAACGAGCAGCAATAGGAATCCAAAGACAAACTTGTTTCTCTGGGCCTTCGAATGCTCCTGCCTGACCTGTTCATACCCTTCAGAGGCCTTAGAGTACTGAGAATCAACATTCTCCATCAAACTTGCAGCCCTGTAATAATCTCCTTCCTGAATAGCCCTCTGGGCCTCAGCCATTGTCTCATTAATATCAGAGAACTCTTCCTCCAGCTTCTTCTGCCTATCACCAGAAACCCTGCTCATCAACTCGGAAACATTAGATCTCAGGCCTTCAAACTCCGAGAACTCGCGATCAAACCTTTCAGAAATATTCTCCTCCTGATCACTGTTAGCCTCAACAATCAAATCAAACTGCCGGCTGACATCAGGACTCTTCGACGAAAGCCTGACATTGTGCCTCCCAAGATTAGAATCAGAAGTCTCAACCGTGAAACTTGTAGACCTGTTGTCACCAGGCTTCAGATTACTGACAATACTAGTATGATTCGAAAAACCAGTGTCAAGCTCGAAAGTCAGAGAAGGAATCAAGAGATCTCCAGTATTCTTAACCCATATATTGAAAGTCTTCGAACTTCCAGCCGTAACACTCAACTCCTCAAGGCCTGTAACCTGTGCAGAAGGCGTGGCATCAGGCCTGAACTCAAAAGTAAGATTAGCATCGCTACTCCATCTACCGGCCTCATCCTTCGCCCACACATACAATGTGTGATCCCCCGCATCAAGACCTGAAGTATCAACGTCGAAAGAACCATCGGCCTCAACACCGTTACTATCAGTATCAAGAGTTGACTCATCGAACCGGTAAACCAGCTCCGTGATGTCAGAAGCCGAATCAGAGGCCTCATAATCAACCTCAAAATCAGTATTGAAAACACTGACAACAGTACTCAAACCATTGACACTTGGCTTCGAATAGTCAAAAGTATACTCATACTCTTTCGTCACACTGTTACCGGCCTCATCCTTCAAAACAACCTCCAAAGTAGTCTGAGTATCCCTCATAGGCTCAACATCACACTCATAACTTGTAGTACCGTCAACATCCTGAGTATCGGCCTCAACAGCATCCCGGCCACCAAGCTTACAGGTAACAGTAATATCAGAAGGCTCAGCAGGATCCTGCTCCTCCAGAACTATATCAAAAGTATACTCATCCTTATTCTCAGGAGTCGCAAAAACCTGAGGCTCCGGATTAATCCTCGGCTCCTCATCACCCTCATACTCATCATCATAAGTGAAATCGATATCCTCAGTATCAGAAAGGCCTACCTGATCAGAGGTCGTGGCTTCTATAGTATATTCGGAATTGTGATCAAGATCTGACTCAAAATCAGGTGAGAAGGTACATTCCTGACCATCACAGTCCTCAGTCTCAGAATAAATTTCATCTCCCTCAGAATCTTCAACAATCACCTCTAAATCATTCAGATCTGTGTGGCCATCTGAAGCTGTAATCTCAAAGTTAACTGAATCAGAATTAAGTCTCGCATTATTATCTACAGGAATATCTATTGACGGTTTGCCGTTATCAACAGTTATGCTCCTTGTTTCCTCCGGACCATCAGTTACATTTGCTCGCACAGTATAATCTCCGGATCCAGGATCTCCAGTACTCCACTCAACACTCGCATATCCGCTTGTAGAATCAACATTATCATCTATACTCTGCCAATCTCCACCATCTTCTCTATAATCAAAACTTACAGTATTGCCCTGATTGGCAGAATCAACAGAAACATTCAGAGTTACAGTACCTGTGACCGGACTATCAGGAGATTCCCATGTAAGGGCCGATACGCCGGATAGTGTTAGAAGGGTTAGAGTTGCGAGAATTGCTATCTTGAGAGTCAGTTTTTTCTCGATGAGTACCACCATAAATCAGCGACAGTTGTTTGTAATATGGTTGTTGAATGTTTAAGTAACCGTATAGTGAACTACCCGCCACCATCTCTACGCACTCCGTGCTTCGAGGTGGAAGGGGCTTCCTGTTCCGAGGGGTAAAGACAGTACTTGTAACTCCTATTCATAGTTCTATATCGCCGATTTCCTAACACTATGCTTGTTTGCGAGTTTGTATGAGCAATCGTTACAGATCAATGCTATATCCTCTTCTTTTAATCCTCTCTAACCTCTTCAAACTTTTCTATAGCTTCCTTCCTTTTCTCATCGTGATTAACGATAGGCCTTGGATAGTCTTCTCCAATCTCAATACCGTAATTTTCCTGCTGGATCTGATTCATTTTGTGAGGCCGGTGGATATGCTCGTCCGGAACATCTTCCAGTTCTGGTACCCAGTTTTTGATGTATTCTCCGTCAGGATCGTAGTCCTCTGACTGACTGTATGGATTGAAGACTCTGAAGTACGGCTGGGCGTCTGTACCGATACTGTAGGCCCACTGGATTCCTCCTATCATTGAGGCCTTCTCCGCGTCGACAAACATTTTCTTGAAGTATTCGTGCAGATCTTTCCAGTCCAGCCAGAGATCCTTACACGCAAAAGAAGTTACAACCATTCTCAGCCGGTTATGCATCCAGCCAGTCCTCTTCAACTGCCTCATGCCTGCATCTACGAATGGATAACCTGTTTTTCCATTGATGAAGGCCTCCCAGTCTTCCTCAGCCTCTTCCTTCGATCTCCACTCTATATCCTCGTACTGTTCCAGGAATGGTTTTTCTGCAGTTTCAGGCCAGTTGTACAGTACCTGCATGTAGAAGTCGCGCCAGGCTAGTTCTTCTTGCCATGTCTTGATGCCCGATGTATCGCTGTCAGGATTTCGGGCCTTGATTCTTTCGGCCTCCCAGAAAACCTCTCTTATACTGACTGTGCCGAACCTGAGGTGTGGAGAGAGTTTACTTGTTGAATCTTTCCAGGCGTAGTCTCTGTTTTCGTCGTAGTTCCAGATCTTGTCCTTGAACTCTTCTATCCTGTCGAGGCCGTTCTCTCGGCCTCCCTCCCAGACCTCCATGTCGTCTGGCTTTTCAAAGCCGAGTTCTTTTAGAGAAGGAATTTCATCGGAGTCGATATCAGGTGTAGTATAATCTTCTACCTCCTGAGGCCTTCTCTTTTCTTTCTTGAACCATTTCTTGCTGAAATAAGTGTATACCTTGTAAGAAGTACCTGAATTAGTTAGTATTTCTTTTTCCTCGAACATGACGACGTCCTTGAACTTGTTGACCGGTACATCCAGTTTTTCAGCTACTTTCTCGTCGCGCTCTCTTGCGTAAGGAGTGTAATCTTTGTTGTGGTAGACGGCGTCAGCACCTGTTTCCTCCACAATTTTCTGAAGCTGTTCGATGGGCTTTCCTTTTCTGACAACAAGATCCTTGCCTTGCTGGCCCGATAGATTCTCCTTCAACTCCTTCAGAGAGTCATGCCAGAAACTTACCCGTGGATAGCCTAGTGTAGCATTTGAGAAGTAGTTGTCGTCAACCACGTAGAAGGGAATTACTTCTTCGTGCTCTTCCGAGGCCTTTACCAGTGCAGTATTGTCATGTTCTCTCAGACTTCTTCTGATCCAGACTATCGCCGTCATGTATCCTCTTTGAGCTCCGAGTCTTTTGAAACCAGCAACCCTTCGTGTGAGATTAACAAAATCTATTTAAAAGCTTAGTGTGAAATAGTCGTTAAGGTTATTGTAAAAACAACAAAAAGGTGAGTTAGATGAGCACGACAACACAGACTGGAAAGTTCGATCTGCCGGAAAACCACGAAAAATTCACAGACAAGTACTTCCTGAGATCGAGGGAGATACTTGAGCAGGAGGGCCTCAACCCCGAGGTAGCGGTAAAAGTATTTGCCAGGGGAGAGGGAGAAGTAGCGGGCCTGGAAGAAGCAGCTGCAATTGTAGACAAGTACTCTGAAAGCGAGGATACCGAGTTGCATGTTACTGAGGCCGACGAGTTCGAGACGAAAGACCCATTGATGGTGTTGAAAGGGCCTGCACAGGATGTGATTGATCTGGAGACAATGTATCTTGGCGCAGTATCCCATGGATTGACAGAGGCCTCCCCAGATCACGAGACCGTTGATCCCGAGGAGTTTGGTGAGGCTGTTGGAGAAGTAACTGATATCTATGACGTGCCTCTTCTCGAGTTCGGCGCCAGACACTACCACTGGACTGATACCGCTGACCTGGCCAGAGCTGCGTACGATAACGGAGCAGTCGGAACCTCCACAGATGTCGGTGCTGCAACCTTCGGTGAGGAAGGCCTTGGCACAACGCCACACGCGTTAACAATTATACTTGGCGAAGAATACGGAGAGGACGAGGCGACAAGGAAGACTGCCGAGCTTTTCGACAGGAACATGGATGAAGATATCCCAAGGACCACGCTAGTCGATACATGGAACCAGGAAATTGACGACGCACTCGAGACAGCAGAGTACTTCGAAGACAGAGATGTAGAATACGGTTTCCGGGTTGATACCTGTGGAGAAAACATTGCACAGGGCGGAAGGCCTGAAAATTCAGAGACAGGGCCTTATGAGACAGGTACAGGAGTCAGAATAGAATCAGTCAAGGCTCTGAAAGATGCATTGCGTGAGAACGGTTACGACGATGCAGAAATCGTCTTATCCAGTGGATTCGGAAATCCTGAGAAAGCAGAGGCCTTCCACGAGGCTAACGTCGAGTACGAGGAAGAGCACGGTGAGAAGCTGTTTGATGCTGTCGGTGCCGGCGCATTCTCCGATGGAATACATGCAACCGCCGATATCTACGAGATCAACGGCGAAGAGTTCTCCAAAGTAGGCCGTGAGGTTGACGCCGAGGCAATGGAAGAATACGTCGAGAATCAGATGAGACAGGTGATTTGAGATGAGTGCAGAGAGCTTCGAGGTAAGGCCTGACGGTGGAAGCATTGTGGACGACGCAATCGCTGCCTACGGAGAAGATACTATTTTCTGGAACGTTGACACACAGTACGACTTCATGAGGCCCGATGGAAAACTGCCTGTAGGAGAAGGAAACGGAGCAGAAGATATCGAAGATGCTCTGGCAGAAGTAACCGAGATAGCCCGTGAAAAGGACATACGTGTAGTAAACACCGCGGACCATCACAATCAGGACTCAGCCGAATTCTCGGAGGATCCTGATTTCCAGGAAACCTTTCCTCCTCATTGCCTAGCAGATTCAGAAGGCGCAGAATACGTTCCTGCTACACAGCCTGAAAATCCTCTGGAGCTTGACTGGAGAGATGAAGCAGACTGGAGCAAAGTAATGAACCACGAAGGAGACTTCGTACTATACAAGGACGCATTTGATGTATTTGCTGGAGAACCAGAGTCTCCTCATGCAGAAGATCTTGTGGAAACACTTGATCCTGACAGAGCAGTAGTTTATGGAGTTGCAACGGATGTCTGCGTTGATTATGCAATTGAAGGCCTGATGGATCAAGGAGTAGAAGTATACGTAGTAGAGGATGCGACAAAAGGCATTGATCCAGAGGCCTCGAAAGATTCAATCCAGAAATGGAGTGAGAACGGTGCTACAATCGGAAGCACGGATGGCCTTAGCGACTATCTGGAGAGTGATGGCCTATGAGCGTATCTGAACTGCTGGAAGGTGCCAGAGATACGTATGATGAGCTGGAATCGCTGCATCAGGAGAAAAGAAAACTGGAGGCCGATATCATGGAAGAACAGCAGAAGGTAGAGGATTCAGTGATTATGGCCCTCTATCAGATACAGGACGATCTGGGAGATGATGAGGCCTATACCTTGATGCATTCAACAGAGACAGGTAGAGGAGGCCAGTACAGTTTTGATGAAGTATTGACCGCTGAAGGTGTTGAGGCCCGAAATGTTACCAGGAACGGCGAACCAGGTTATAGTGGCGATGATATGTGGATGTGGCCTGGTAGCTGGGATAGCTTTGAGGAACCTCTGGATATTGAGGATGAGTACCTGGTAGGAGAACGCGATAGTCAGGGTTTCTTCAGGAAGCTTCACAGAAGAATGTCGGAGGATGAGATTCCGGAGTCCAGTTTCTTCTACGACTAGGGCTCCGGAACAGTTAAATTATTGTAGATGAGACACGAAGATATGCCTTCCACGAAACACAGTGAAAACGTCAGCGAAGACTACGGCGACAACCCTGAGGACTATGATCCTGACGAGTTCGATCATCCCTCTGTGACTGTTGACGACATCATCTTTACAGTGAAGGATGACGATTTGAAAGTCGCGTTGATCAAGAGGAAGAGATGGCCTTTTGAGGGAAAATGGGCCTTGCCAGGAAGTTTCGTGGACATGGATGAATCGCTTGAAGAAGCAGCTGAGAGAACACTCCACAACAAGACGGGTGTAGGAGAGGATGTATACATGGAACAGCTCTACACATTTGGAGAACAGGACAGAGATCCTCGTACAAGAGTTATCACAGTAGGATACTTCGCGCTGGTACATCATGAAGACGTGGAGCTACAGAAAACAGATGATGTAGAGGCCATTGAATGGCACTCAGCGTATGATCTACCTGAACTTGGTTTCGACCATGAAGAAATAATCGAATACGCGGTCAAAAGACTGAGATGGAAATTGGAGTACTCGACAGCAGTTTTCTCACTACTGCCTGAAAAATTCACTTTAAGCCAGCTCCAGAACACCTACGAGGTAATACTGGATAAAGAACTGGATAAGAGAAACTTCAGGAAAAAGATTCACAAACACGAACTCGTACAGGAAACAGGAGAAAGAGAGAAGAACGTATCGCATAGACCTGCCAAACTTTATACTGCGAACAAAGATATTGGAGAAATAGTTGAGATCCTTTAATCTCTCTTCAATTTCTTCTTCAAGGCCTTGCTCCCTTTCTTCAAAACATAGGTAACGGCCTTGTACTTCAGATAGTTTTTGCCGATCTTCTTACCTGATTTCCAGGCCTTCTTCTTTACAGCTTTCTTCAGTTTATCTTTCAACTTCATCTTACTGGTCCTGGAAGAACTTATCTAGTTTTTCTTTTTCATCTTCTGGGCCGATTAAGACAAGTTGGTCCTCTTCCTCCAGTTCGATATCGTTCTCGGCTTTCAAAGTATCCTCAGGCTTCACAACAGACAGAACCTGGAAACTCATTGGAAAATGCTTCATAGATTTAAGCTCTCTAATATTTGAACCTGCAAGCTCGGAATCCTCACGGATGGAGGCCTTCAAAACCTCTCTATCATTTGAGAGATTAGCCAACTTCACCAAGTAAGGGTGCTCAACAGAGGAAATAAACTCGGAGAGAAGAATATCTGTATCTCCAATAGTCTCTGCACCGATAATCTGGAAGGCCTCAAAGTACTCTTCATCCTCAATCTTCGAGACAACTTTTGGAACACCGTACTTCTTTCCAAGCGAACAGACAACCATGTTCTGATTGTCATCCTTCAAAGTAGAGATAAGAACATCGGCCTGCGTGATTCCTGCATCTTCAAGAGCTGAAAGAGTGGTCGGAGACTTGTTAATCACCGTGGCCCCTGAAGAAGAATAAAGCCGTTCACATTTATCCTCATCAGCATCTATAGCAACTATATCATGCCGGCCTTCCAATCGCTCAACCAGCCTTTTCGATAAAGTATTGATACCTGCAATAACTACGTACATCTCTACTTGTTTTTGAGAATTCTCTTATTAAATAATGCAAGCAAAGGCAACATCTCCAACCTACCAGCCAGCATAACCACAACCCATATACTCTTAGTCACAGGCGACAACGCCACCATTTTCTGCCCTTCCATGTACACAGGCCCCATATTACCAGCAGCAGAAATAGTACCAGAAAGAGCAGCCATGAAACTAACATCCTCAACCACCAAAACACCAAGAGTGGCCACAAAAATAACACCAACCCACACAAAGAACAGTACAGAAATAGTTCTGACCACAGAATTAGATAATATCTCCCCATCAATCTTAGGCTCATTAACAGCAGTCTCCGGAAGAGAATAAGCCCTCAAACGAGTCTTCAACAACTCAAACAAGGCCTTCAAACGGAAAACCTTCAGACCTCCTGCGGTAGAACCAAGAGAACCTCCTACAAACATAACTCCAAGGAAAAGAGCCTGCAAAGCAATTGAAAGTGAAGTAACACCTATAGTCGAAAAACCTGTTGAAGAGATAACTGCAGCAGAAGTAAAAGTAGAATTAAGCAAAGTCTCAGCTGGACTAAGGCCTTTGCCAATTAATTCTATAGCAACCAGGCCTGAAACAGCCAGGAAGATAGTAGTATACAGTTTAAACTCTGAGTTCTTCCTGATAGGCCTGATATCTGCACGCAGAAATCTGTAAAGCAGTACAAAGTTCACTCCGCCGATAAACATGAAGAAGACTGTCGCGGCCTGTATCCTAGCAGGGAATGCTGACATGCTTGCGCCAAGAGTTGAGAAACCTCCTGTAGAAATAGTGGCGAAGGCGTGAGCAAATGAGTCAAAAACCGACATACCCATTCCAATGAAAGTACCCATAATCAGCATTGTCAGGAAACCGTAAACACGCCACAACTCCACAATAGACTTCTTCAGAGAAGGCCTGATGCTGCCAGGATCAGTCTTGTGGGCCTCAGCGGAGAAAAGCCGCCGGGAAATTCCTCCAGACTCTCTGATCACTGCGATGAAGAAAGTCAGAATTCCAAGACCTCCAATCCACTGCATGAAGGCGCGCCAGAAAAGCATGGATTTGGGCAAGGCCTCTGGAGCAAGCAACATTGAGATACCAGTAGTAGTCAATCCTGCTGTTGACTCGAAAACCGCGTCAACAGGCGACATAAACTCAAGCAAAGGCGTAGCACCGATAAAAACAGCTATAAACCATCCTAGCACTGTAGCGTAAAGAGCCTCTGAAATAGTTGGCTCATCAGACGAACCTACGTAGGACAAGAGAAGGCCGAGAACAGCTGTAGAAACCGCTGCAAAACCAAAAGAATGGACAGTGGCCTCACCATAGTAGAGGGCAACAGCTACAGGCACAACAATAACAATAGAGAACACCTGCAGAAACCTTCCAATAATTCTAGAAATAACTGAGGCCCTCATACCACTGGTTAAGGATTAGGTTGAATAAAAATTCGAGGCCACAGAAATTTGGATTCAAAAAAGTTTCTGACCAATCTCTACATGCTCGGAAATTATCGTCCTTCCATCCGGAAGCGACGTTACAAGCAGCGCCCTTGGCGATGCGAATGACTGAGCAGGTGAAACAACCAATGAAAGTTACAATAGGTACAACAAACGGCGACACATTTCAAACAGAAGTAGAAGACAATTCTCAACTAATCGGAAACGAAGTAGGAGACGAAATCGACGGAGGCCTCGTAGGAGTTCCAGGATACACACTGGAAATTACAGGAGGATCCGACAAAGCAGGATTCCCTATGAGAAAAAGCATCGAAGGATCCGAAAGAAAAAGAGTACTAATCGAAGACGGATCAGGAATCCAGGCAGAAGAAAAAGGAATCAAACAGAGAAAATCCGTCAGAGGCCGAACAGTATCAGGCCAGATCGAACAACTCAACACAAAAGTAGTAGAAGAAGGTAGCAAGTCCGTAGAAGAAATCCTTGAAGGAGACGAAGAGGAAGAATAAAACAGCTATGGGCCTGGTCACCGAGTACTACCTGTCCTCAGCACTGGAAGAGATAGAACACAGAAGCAACCAGTTAGACCAGTGGTGGGACAACTCCACAAGCAAGGAATACATGGAGTCAATTCTTGACTACGACCTTGTAGAAGGAGAACCTGTCGAATACGAAGACAGATTCGGCGAAGTACGTGAAGGAGAGGTAGTAGATAGAAGGCCCATAACAAATCTTCTAACAGGTCTCAACCCAGAGAGCCCTACCATCTATAGCGTAGGCTCTGGGGGGAGAACTATAACTGTTTCCGAGGATGATATATTATGAGCGAGCAAATACCTGAGGTAAATATCGGTCTTGTAGGACACGTAGATCACGGAAAAACTACTTTGACCAGAGCACTTTCTGGAAAATGGACCGATGAACACAGCGAGGAACTGAAGAAAGGAATCACAATCAAGATCGGATACGCCGACATCACATACTACAGAAACGACGAAGGAACACTAAACGTTAAAGAAGACGGCGAAAAAGAAAGAACAGTTTCTTTAGTAGATGCACCAGGCCACGAAACACTGATGGCAAACGTCCTATCAGGAGCAGCCATCATGGACGGAGCAGTACTGGTAATCGCGGCAAACGAAGAATGCCCACAACCTCAGACAAGAGAACACCTCGCAGCACTCGATATTATTGGAGTAGAAAACATCGTAATTGTACAGAACAAGATCGACCTCGTAGATGAGGAAGAAGCCCGCGAAAACTACAAGGAAATCCAGGAGTTCGTGGAAGGAACAGTAGCAGAAGACGCACCAGTCATCCCAATCTCAGCACAGCAGGAAATTAACATTGACGCAGTCCTGGAAGCAATCGACACAGAAATACAGACACCAGAAAGAGACCTTGAAGCCGACGGAAAAATGCTAGTAGCAAGATCCTTCGACATCAACAAGCCAGGAACCTCACCGGAAGGCCTGCACGGAGGAGTAGTCGGCGGATCACTAGTAGAAGGAGAACTGGAAGTAGGAGATGAAATAGAGCTCAGCCCAGGAATCAATCAAGATGAAGAATGGAGAACTGTCAAGACAGAGATCAAAAGCATCATGCACGGAGGAAACCCTGTAGAAAAAGGAACTCCAGGAGGCCTTCTAGCAATAGAGACAGATCTCGATCCTTCAATGGCAAAATCCGACGGACTATCCGGCAATATTCTAGGAAAAGAGGGAACACTTCCAGAGACAACAGAAAACATCACTGTGGAAGTAGACCTGATGGACAGAGCCGTAGGATCCGAACAGGAGAAAGAAATCGAAAATATCAAACAGAACGAACCTCTAATGCTTAACGTCGGCACCTCAAAGTCCGCAGGCATCGTAACTCAGGCCGGAAAGAAGGTAAAACTCGATCTGAAAGTCCCTATCTGCGCTGAGGAAGACGACAGAATTGCTATTTCCCGCCAAATAGGCTCTAGATGGCGACTTATCGGCTATGGAAAAATCATCGATAAGGAATAAAAGAAAGAGTTTATATACAGCTTTTAGGAGTAGGTAGTTATGGCCGGCATTCTAGATTCTGCACTAGCTTTCATCATGTCAAGCAACACCAGCATTAGAGTAGCAGTTACACTACTAATCCTAGTTCTAGGCCACCTCACAGTAAAAAGCTTCAACATGATCTACAACCGGCTATGGATACTCAGAAACGACGAATCCACCAAAAAAGACCTCGAAAGAAAAAGACAGAGACTACAGTACATATCATACATACTTGACGGCCTCGTCATAACAGGAGCCCTATTCTACCTAAACTCCTCAATGACCGATCAGATCATCACAGAAACAGCAACATACATCCCAGACATACTAACAGGATTTCTAGTAGCAATCCTAGGAGTAATAACAATAAACATATTCGCAAGATTCATAGAGGACTTCCTCAAAACAGTTGGAGTCAGAAACTACTTCAGAGAAGCAGGCCTATCAGTAAACGCATTCAAAATAGTATCAACACTCATCAAAGGATTCCTATACCTGATCCTACTACAAATAGTACTAGGCCAACTAGGAATCGCACAAAGCACAATCAACGAGCTAGTAACAGCATCATCATGGGCCGTAGCATTCCTCATCGCAGGCCTCGTATTCTACGGATTTAAAGACCTGTTCAAGAACTTCGCAGCAGGAGTATACCTCAAGAACTCCAGAATAGTAAGGCCTGGCGAGGAAGTCAAGATGGACGATGAAACAGGAGAAATCAAGGAAGTATCGCTCTTCAGCACTACGGTCGACACAAACTCAGGTTTCACAGTGCTGGCACCGAACAGCCAGATCATGGACTCAAACCTCAAGTTCAAGAGAACAAGAAGCGACCTCGACACGCTGGAAGAAATAACAAGCTACTTCGTAGCACAGGACCCATCATTCTGCGGTCCAGCATCAATGGAAATGGCCCTCGAAATCTTCGGATACAGACACGACCAGAAAGAAATAGGAGAAAAAGCAAACGTCGAAGAAGGAGAAGGAGCCGACGAACACGTCCTAATGGACTCAGTAGAAGAACTAACAAACAACGAAGTCAAAACAGCATGGATCGGCTACGATGACATCACAGAACTTGACGAAGAATTCAAGGCCTGGTTCAACGACGGAGCACTAATCGTTCCGAACTTCTACAAACCAGAAATATTCCCAGATGCAACAGCAGGCCACTTCGTACTATCAGTCGGAGTAGAAGGAGATGAAATACTCATCCTTGATCCAAGTGGAACAAACGGAGGAGTATACTACGTAAACAAAGACCAGCTGAAAGAAGCAATGGCAGAGTTCGGCCACAAGAGAGGATACATCGTGGTCGCACCAAAAGGAACAACAGCACACTGGAGAATCAAGAACGACCTAATCTACGCAGACAAAAGCGCCTACGACGAACTATCCAAGACACTGGAAGCCCGACTAAGAAAGATTCTAAGACAGGGCCGCATCCTGAAAAACTCCACACCTTCCTCAATGGAAGACTACATGGAGAAATGGGGCGCAAGCGAGAAATTAACACGAATATGGATGCCAGAACAATCAAAACAGGGGGAGGACAAAGATGAAACTACTGAAAATAACTGACGACAAAGACAACGAACAACTAGACCAGCATTTCGACGAAGTAGAAACAGTAAGCATAGAAGAAGTCGCACCAGAGGTAAGAGAAAACAAATCAGACGTAAAGATTAACGGAAGATCAGTAGAACAGTTCGACGCGGTCTACGCGAACATACCTGAAAAGAACGCAGTCTTCGGCAGAGTCCTCCTGGAAGTAATAGAGGAAAAAGGAATCCCTCTGAACTACTCATCAACCTCATTCTTCGCAATGTCAAAGAAAAACTATCTTTACAGCGTGCTGCACGAGAAAAAAGTATCAGCCCCTAAAACAGCAGTTATTGCAGACGAAAAATCCGCCAGAAACCTGGAAAACTATCTGAAAGGGCCTCTAGTCGCCAGAAAATTCGAAGGCTTCGAAGAATCAGAGGAGAAAAAAATAGATACTGTAGAAGATATCAGCGGATTCACTGAAGGAGTTGAATACGGAGAACAGTTCGTACTCTTCCAAGAATTCTCCAAAGGCAGCAAATATCGATGCCTGATAGCTGACAACGAAGTAGTATCCCTAGAAGACAACTCAGAGGAATGGTCGATAGGAAAAGACAACCTGCGGTACTCAAACATTCCTAGCGACATAGAAGAACTGGTAATAGATGCAAAAAACTCTCTAGGCTTCAAAACTGCAGAAGTACTCGTAAGAGACGAAGAAGTGATAGACGTTAATCCAAATCCAGATCTGGACATGTACGCAGAAATATCAGGAAAAGACGTATACAAAATCGTGGCAGAAGCAATGAAGGATGGAGCAGAAGAGTAAAAATGAAACTTGCAATAATATACGGCGATGTATCAACAACACACCAGCTGATTATCGAGGAGGCCGAAGAAATATTTGACTCCGTGCTTGCAGCACCGGTAGACGGCCTTAAAATGATACACAGCGAAGAAGGAAGCAAAGTACTTTACAAAGATACTGACCTTACAGAGTTCGACGCGGCCTACGTAAGAACCAACGACGAGGACGCGCTTTTCTCCGAGCACCTTGTAGAAGTACTGAATAAGGCCGGAGTAGTTACGCAGGCAGAGGACGAGTCCTTCTCCTACTCAAACAACAAGTTCTACAGCATGAAAATCCTGGCAGAGAACAACGTAAACGTACCCGACAGTTTCTACACTCTCTCACCTGAGACAGCAGTCGATGCAGCAGAAGAATTGGGCTACCCTATCATCATGAAGACGATCGAGGGAGCAGGAGGCCAGGGAGTAATGAGGGCAAGCTCAGAGAACGAGCTGAAACCTGTTATGGACACAATGAAGTCTTTCGAACAGGACATCTGCCTCCAGGAATATCAGGAACACGGCGGAACCGACACAAGAGTCATCGTCATAGGCAACGAAATATACGCATACAGCAGATCAAGCAACGGCGACGAATGGAGATCCAACCTCGCAGCAGGCGGAGAAAGAAAAGAAGCCGACATAACACCAGAAATGAGAGAAGCAGCCCTCACAGCAGTAAGGGCCTCAGGATTCGACATCGCAGGAGTCGACGTAATCGAAACCGACAACGGAGTCTACGTACTGGAACTAAACAGTGCGTTCGGCCTCTACAAAGCAATAAACGAGACAGTAGGCGACAACGTAATCCTCAGACTGGTAGAAAGAATGCATGAACGAGCGATGGAGGCGAACCAGAGTTGAAAGCAGGCCTCGAACTGGAGTTCTGGGTCATCGACGAACAAGGAGAACTTGACTACGCCAAGCCCGTCGCAGAAAGAGTATACTTCGCATCACAGGAATTCTCACGGTCAATGATAGAAATACAGACAGAACCACACGAAGATGTAGAAGAACTATTGAAAGAGGCAATCTCCAAGACAGAGATACTTGCAGAACTAGCCAAGAAAGACGGCAAACGAATAGTACCTCTTGGAACACCTCTAAACTCAGGAAAAGTAGAAGTATACGAATCTGAGAGATTCCAGATAGAACAGGAAGTAATAGGCCACGAAGTAAAACACGCAGGAAGAACAGCAGGCCTCCACATCCACTTCGAAAAAGAAGACTCACTACGACAGCTGAACACTCTAACAGCTCTAGACCCTTTATCCGCACTAATGAACTCCTCACCACGGTATCAGGGGAAAGATCTTGCAGATGGATGCAGAAACCAGGTATACAGGCACAAGGCCTGCGGAGCATTCCCAGAACAGAGAGAACTCTGGCCCTACATGGACTCAATCACCGAATGGCGGGAGAAAAGAGAAAAACTGTTTGAAAAATTCGAGAAAGAAGCAGAGAAAAAAGGAATAAAGCCAGAAAAATTTGAAAGATTCTTCCAGCCAGAGAACGCAGTCTGGACACCCGTAAAACTGAGAGAAAACTATCCAACAGTTGAATGGCGCGCACCAGACACAGCACTCCTGACAGAAGTAATCAAAATAGTAAAAGCCGTCAAACCGATAGTCCAGAAAAAGAAGAGATCAGAACTACCAGACTTCAAAGAAGTCAAACAGGCCTCAGAAAAAGCAATAACTCAAGGCCTCGAATCCAGAGAAGTCAGAGAATACATCGAAAAAATGGGCGCAGATCCTTCAGATTTCTCACCTATGTCACAGCAACTTGATCTACCGGAAAAAGTCAGCAGAGAAGAAGCCCGAGAAATAAGACTGGACGTAGCGGAAAAATTGACAGAAGACCTGGAAGAAGCAAAAGAAATGATAGGTTAAAGCTGTTTAAAGGCCTCAACCAGCGCATCCATCACAGGCACTAACTGCTGCTTCATCTCCTCATCACCGTAGAAACCGATTCCCGGCTTCGAATTCAACTCAACAATCCACGGCCTTCCATTCTCATCAAAGAACAGATCAACCGAGAAAAGACAGGGCCTGTACTCAAGCTCATCATTCACAGTTTCTATAATCTCCAGGGCCTGTTCCGGAAAATCCTCAGGACTGACAGCGTGCTGAGAACCTCCCTGCGAGACATTGCTTATCTCGCCATCACTGTACCGAACATAACCGGCCTTCAGCTCTCCATTCACAACAATACCTCGGAGATCATGAGTGCCTTCAACAATGCCCTCGATTCCCGCACTGCTATCGATAAATCTCTGGACGATATAATCCTCTTCTATCTCCGGTAAATCTTCCTCATCATCTACGATATGTATTCCTTTACCACCGAAAGCATAGCACGGCTTTAACACAATTTTACCGTACTCCTCCAGCATCTCACGCACATTCTCCTCCGAAAAAGGCCTAGTCTCCGGCATCATCTCCAGAAATCTTTCATAAGTCAACAACTTATCCTTGCAGAGCTCCTCAAGCTCAGGATCATTCAAAATTCCAATCTCATTATTGATCTCCTTCTTGAGGGCCTTAGTCTCTTCATCAAAGTGGAACTTGTCGAAAACACCATCAAGCTCCACATTCTCTACCTTGCTCCAGAAACCATCTTCATACACCCATCCCCTGGAAAGAGAACCGTCCTCATACCAGTGGTACTGGGCCTGAACAAGCCTCACACCTTGATCTCTGGCCCTTTCCGAGAAGTAGCCGTACGCCTCATTTGTTTGGCCATCGAAAGGTTTTTCTCCATCCCAGGTAACTTCCTCATCCCAGAGAACTCCAATAGTCTTCATATAATCAGAGATAACTCAGGCCACAGTTTTAGAGTTAACGAAACAACAGTAAGATATGACTCAGAAAATCCTGCTGGACACCAACTTCCTTGTGGCCTCATTCCAGTTCTCATTCGACCTGTTCGAAGAACTGGACAGACTATACCCTCTCCACGAGCTCTACACACTTGACGACGCAGTAGAGGAGGCCAAAAGCATCGAAGGAGGAAAGTACGGGCCTCTAGCAGAAAAGTTGATTGAAAAGAAAGATATCGAGGTCCTGGAAACCCATGGAGATGGAGAGGTAGACGACCTCATAGTAGATGTCAGCGACGAGTTCGCGGTTGCCACAAATGACAAAGAACTCAAACAGCGATTGCTGGATAGAGGCCGTGAAGTAGTGATAATCCGCAGCGGCACGCACTTGGAGGTTTTGAACCGTTCCTCGGTAGGGTTTTAAAAATTGTCGTCAACCTGTTAAATGTTCCACAGAGGTAGAAGACTATAGGGCGCTGAGCCCTCCACAACCTCAGTTTTCTACCAAAAATGGAGGTAGTGTCTCAAATGTACAAAAGAAAAACAATTCAAGAATCAGTAAGAGTTCCCCCAGAACATCTGGGAGAGAACCTGGAAGAAAGCGTCACAGAAGGCCTTAAAGCAGAAACAGAAGGAAACATTGATCCTGAAGTAGGAGTAGTACTTGCAATCGAAGAAGTTAACTCCGTAGAAGGAGGAGAAATCGAGCCTGAAGACGCAGGAGTACACTACGACGTAGAATACTCAGCACTTGTATTTGAACCAGAGCTTCACGAAGTAGTATTCGGAGAAGTAGTCGACGTCACAAGCTTCGGAGCATTCATCCGTATCGGTCCGTTCGACGGCCTATGCCACGTCAGTCAGGTAATGGACGAATACGTCAACCACGACGAAGAAAACGGAATGCTTGTATCCGAAGAAAACCAGTTCACACTCGAAGACGGAGACGTCGTAACAGCAAGAATAATCGCAGTAAGCCTTGGAAAAGAGGACACCAATAAGATCAACCTGACAATGAGACAGCCAGGCCTCGGAAAAGAAGAATGGGTAGAACAGTACGAGGAAGAACAGGAAGCAGAAGACGAAGAAGGTGAAGAATAGTGGCCGAAAAAGCATGCAAAAACTGCAACAGAATTGTAGAAGACGCCACAGAATGCCCAGTATGTAAAAACAACGACCTATCCGACTCATGGAGCGGGCTAGTCGTAATCTACGACCCAGAAGACTCACAAATCGCAGAAAAAATCGGGATCAACACGCCCGGAAAATACGCAATCAGAGTAAAATAAAAGGAGAAACGATACTATGGAAGCAAACATCACATCAGTAAAAGAAAACCCTCTCCTAGACAGGAGAGAAGTAGAAGTAAGCCTCAACCACGAAGGAGAGGCAACACCAAGCGAAGAAGATGTAAAATCAAGAATCGCAGCAGAAAACGGAATCGAAACCGAAAACATCGAAGTAGAATCAATCTACACCGGTTTCGGAAAACAATCCTCAAAGGCAACACTCAAAGTCATGCAGGACTTCGAATACGACGAAGACCTCGAAGAAGAAGCCCTAGAGGAAGAAGTAGAAGTCACAGAAGACTACAGAGACGCAGTCGCAGGCACAATCACAGACGCCAAAGACACACTCCAAGACATGGAAGACGTCGACTGGGACGCAGCCATCGAAGCAGAAAAAGACAACAAAAACCGCACAACACTAATCGACTGGCTTGAAAACCAGAAATAAAAGGTGACATAAAAAATGGCAAAACACGAAACAGTAGCCATCAACGAAAAATACAACGAAGACGGAAGCTACAACGGAGAAAAATGCCCAAGATGCGGCAGCTTCCTAGCCGAACACGAAGACCGCAAAAGCTGCGGAAAGTGCGGCTACACAAAACACCAGTAAGGCCCCACGCCTTACCACCACATTTCCTTCATATCAACTTTCTACAGATTCTACCTCTCAACTTTTAACTTTTCCAAGACAGATTCTTGCTAGATGAAAGTACTAGGCATTGAGTCAACAGCCCACACACTCGGCATCGGAATAGTCGATGAAGAAGAGATACACGCAAATGTCAAGTCGATGTTCGAGCCAGAGGAAGGCGGAATACACCCGAGGAAGGCCTCAGAGCACCACTACCAGCATGCACTGGAGAAGATCAACGAGGCAGAGGCCAAGACAGATTTCCAGCTGGAAGACCTCGATGCCATAGCATTCTCTCAAGGGCCTGGAATACCTCAATGCCTTGACGTAGGAGCTGTACTTGCAAGAACGTTATCGAAAAAATACGAGATTCCTCTAATCGGCGTTAACCACTGCCTGGCACATATCTCTATCGGAATCAGAACTACGGAGGCCGAAAACCCAACCACACTCTACATTTCAGGCGGCAATTCCCAGATACTAGACCTCAGATCAGGCCGATACAGAGTTGTAGGAGAGACTCTGGACATTGCACTCGGTAACGCTCTGGACAAACTAGCCCGGAAACTAGGCTACCCTCATCCAGGAGGCCCGGAGATCGAAAGACTAGCGGAAGAGACAGACGAGATAATTGAAATGAGCTACCCGATCAAGGGAATGGACTTCTCCTTCTCAGGCCTGACAACAGAGGCAGAAAGAAAAATCGATCAGGTAGATGATGAGGTACTTACCAACAGCTTCCAGGAACACGCATACTCAGCAGCGGTGGAAGCACTTGAAAGAGCGATGGCCCAGGAAGAAAGCACCGAGGCCCTGCTCACAGGAGGAGTAGCAATGAACTCCCGGCTTAGAGAGATGGTGGAGCTTATGTGCGAGCAGCGAGATGCAGAAGCATACTTCCCTCCACACGAATTCTGCATGGACAACGGAGCAATGATCGCACACCAGGGATTAATCGAGTTAAAGGCCGGAAGACAGACAAGTATAGAAAACTCAAGTAAAAAACCGAACTGGAGGCCTGACCAGGTGGAAGTAGAATGGGGGATTTAGAAAAACAGATCGAAGAAGCCAGAGAAGAAATAGAAAAAGGCGGAATAGTAGTATTCCCTACGGAAACTGCATACGGAATAGCAGCGGACGCAACAAACAGAATCGCAATCGAAAAAGTATACGAGGCCAAGAAAAGACCTCGAAGCAAAGGCCTGACCGCAATAGTTGACTCACTGGAGACAGCGGAAAAATACGCAGAACTATCAGAATACGAGAAAAAAGTAGTCAGAGAATTCATGCCGGGGCCTCTAACACTTGTAGCAGAGAAAAAAGACTCTGTACCTGACAACCTGAACAAGGACTTCGCATTCAGAATCTCATCTGCAGAAGTAGCAGCAGAACTCTCACAGAAAGGCCCGATCACAGCAACATCCGCAAACATCTCAGGAAACGAAACCTCATATTCTGTAGACGATATTTCAGAAAAACTTCTGGAGAAAGCCGACTACGTCATCGACGCAGGTAAACTCGAAGACGGGCCTACATCAACAATCGCAGCAGTAATAGATGGAGAGGTAGAGATCTTCCGAGAGGGACCTATTAAGAAGAACGAGATCGAAAAAGTTCTATAGACATGGCTGTAGGCTACGAATCACTGGCCCTCCTAATCGGTATCGCAACAATTCTAGGGATAGTAGCAGAAAAAACAAGGCAGCCCAAAGTCATGGCCTACATAATAGCAGGCCTAATAGTAGGACCAGTAGGATTCAACCTTATATCCGAAACAGAAATGACCTCACTCTTCTCAGAACTAGGTCTCGTATTCCTTCTATTTCTAATAGGCCTGGAAATCAACCTTGAAGAAGTAAAAGACGTACTCAAACCAACAATAGGAATAGCAGTCATACAGATGATACTGGTATTCCTCCTCGGCCTGGCCACAACCTACTCACTAGGATTCGACCTGACAACCGCCGTATTCATCGGTGCAGCAGCAATGTTCAGCTCCACAGCTCTCGTCGTCAAACTACTAACAAACCTCGACGAAGCCTCCACACTACCAGGAAGACTCGACATCGGCATACTACTAGTACAAGACGTAGCCGTAGTACTCATACTAGCCCTACTAACAGTCCAAAGCACCTCACCAACACAGATAGCGCTAAAACTTGGAGAAATCTTCGTAATGATCTCCTTTATCGCAGCAATATCCCTCCTATCATCAAAATACCTGTTCTCACGAATACTGAAGAAACTATCAGGCAATAAAGCCGCATTCTTCACACACGGAGTAGCATGGGCCTTCCTGTTCATCTCACTATCACAGTACTTCAACTTATCACTTGAAATAGGAGCATTCATAGCAGGCGTCGGCCTCGCACAAATACCATACAGCAGAGAACTACAGGAAAGAGTAAGACCAATGACAGACCTCTTCATGGCCATATTCTTCCTGAACTTCGGCCTCGGAATCACAGGAGGATCACTACAGGCCTACCTACTAGAAGCCATCATCGCATCAATCATCCTCATAATCGGAAAGTTCGCAATCTTCTTCCTTGTAGTCGACAGATTCAAATTCACCCCAGAAACCAGCTTCAAAACAGCAATGAACATGACACAGGTCAGCGAATTCGGCCTCATACTCATCAGCCTCGCAATAACACAGGGATACATCGCACAGGACGTATCAGGCTTCATCAGCATAGTAACAATCCTCACAATGGGAGTATCAGCCTACACAATAAGATTCAAAGATGAGATCCATGAAAAAGTCGAACACCTGCTCAACTTCTTCGAAGGAGAAGAAAAAACCGACATCGAAATCAGAAAACTCGAAAACCACGTAGTAGTCATAGGATATGACCAGATCGCCAGAAAAGCCTGCGAAACACTCCAGGAAGAATACGAAATACTTGTAATAGACAGAAACTCGGAAAACACAGCAGAACTCTCAAGATCAAACTACGAATACATCTACGGAGACTTCAAACACGGAGAAATAAGAGAAGCAGCAAAAATACCAGAAGCAGCATTCATAATTAGCCTCTCACCAGAAAAAGCTGTAAACGACAGAATACTTGAAGAAAAAGACAGAGACTCAACAGCAATAGTAAAAGCCGACAGCATAGAACACGCAGTAGACCTCTATGACATGGGCGCAGACTACGTCATAGTCAAAAACCTGCTCACCGGTAACAGACTAAGCGAATACCTGGAACTCTACCTCGAAGACCGAGAACTATTCATCAAAGAAGTAGAGGCCGAAATGAAAGAACTAAGAGGTGATAAACCATCTCAGAACTGATAAACGTACTAACCGCAGTATTCGTGGCCTCATCAGCAATACTGCTCTTCACAGACTACTTCAACCACCCATCAATACCAGCCTACATACTCGCAGGAATAATAGTAGGAAGATTCTTCCCACAGGAAGAAATGCTATCATTCGTACAGATAGGCCTCGCATTCCTTGTATTCATCTTCGGAGTAAAAATGGATCCAGAAAGACTCAGATCAGTAGCCAAAGAAAGCCAGATAGCAGGAGGAATACAGATAACAGTCATAGGCCTGATCAGCCTCACAGCAGGATACTTCCTATTCAACTTCAACCCAATAAACAGCATACTCTTCACCCTCTCAGCAGTACTCAGCTCAACACTCGTAGGCCTCGACATACTGGAAAGAGAAATACACATCAACCTGACACACGCAAGACTCGCAGAATCAATCCACCTAACACAGGACGTAATCGCAATACTCATACTGATAGGTCTCGGAAGCGTCCAGACAATCCTCACAAACATCCCACAAAACCTCTACTACGGCCTCATGATCATAGCAGCATCACTCGCCTTCAGACAAATCCTATTCGACCAACTCACCAAACTCACTGGCGGCTCAAGAGAACTCATGATGCTACTCTCCATCACAGTACTATCAGCATTCATCGGAGCAGCACAGTACTTCAACATCTCATTAGCAGTAGGAAGCTTCGCAGCAGGCCTCGCAGTATCAAAATACCCATACAACATTGAAATACTTGACACCACAGGATCACTGAAAGACTTCTTCTCAGCCATCTTCTTCGTATCACTCGGCGCACTGATCACAACACCAACACAAAAAGTCCTCATGGTATCAGCCCTGCTAATAGCGCTTACCTCCATATTCAAACCATACACCGTGATAACAGCACTCATCCTCCAAGGCCACAACAAAAGAACATCATACCTCACAGGAATGAGCATTGACCAGGTCAGCGAACTAGCACTCATAATAGCAATCCAGACACACCTAGCAGGTATAATGAACGACGTACTCTTCCAGGCCATCATACTCACCGCAACATTCAGTATGCTAACCTCATCCTACACCCAGAGACACAAAGAAGAAATATACAGATTCATGTCAAAATACGACATCCTGCCGGACGCAGAAACCACCATCAGAACAAGAATAGACGGAAAACTCGAAAATCATGTTATACTGGTAGGATACGACACACAAGGCAAAAGACTCGCCGACAAACTAAAGGAAGAAAACCAGCAGTTCGTAGTACTGGAAAACGACCCAGAAAAAGTAGAAGAACTGCACGACAACAACGACAACTACATCTTCAGCGACATAATGGAAGATGAAACCTGGCAAAAGGCCGAAATAGAAGAGGCAAAACTCATAATCTCAACAATACCTCTTAGATCAGCCTCAAACAAAATAACAGGTCTTGAAACAGATGCAGACATAATACTCAGATCAGAAGAGGTAAAAGAAGCAGAAAAACTACTTGAAAACGACAAAGTAATCTACGTAAATATCCCGGACATGACAGGAGCAGAACTTCTCTCAGACCACATCGAAGGAATAATGGAAAATGTTAACTACAGAGAAGAACTCAGACGCAAAAACATGCTGGAACTCAGAAAATACCTGCAATCCGAAGAAGGGTAAAAAGAGTAAAGGCCCATAAACAGTAACATGACGGTAAGAGGCGCCGAAGCCATAATAGAAATACGGGACGACAAAGTAGTCAAGACCCGGGAAAAAAAGAAATACCGACACCCGGAACTGGACGAAAAAATAAGGAAAGAAAGAACAAAGGCAGAGGCCCGCATCATGGAAAAAGCCCTCAAACACGGCGTCAAAGTACCAGAAATTCTCAACCAGAAAGACTACACTATCAAAATGCAGAAAATAGAGGGCCAGACACTCAAACAGGTACTCGAAAAACAGACCGAAAAAATGAAAGAGTACGGAGAAAACGTGGCCAGAATGCACGACACAGATATAATCCACGGCGACCTCACCACCAGCAACGCAATAGCCGACAAAAAACTACACATAATTGACTTCGGCCTCTCATCCCACTCAGAAAGAATAGAAGACAAAGCAGTCGACATCCACCTACTCAAACAAGTTCTAAACAGCTCACACCCCGAAATATCGGAAAAAGCCTGGGAAAAATTCGTGGAAGGATACCAGAACTCCACCAACTCAGAAAAAGTACTGCAGCAACTCAAAGAAGTGGAAAAAAGAGGCCGCTACAAATAAATCAATGGCAGAAATCCTCTCACTCCAGACACTCGCAATACTATTTCTCATAGCAATAACAGGCCTCAACCTGCACAGCCCACAGAAATCAGAACACTTCAACGCTACCTTGATCAGCATCACGGACGGAGACACCATAGATATTCAGATAAACGGAAGAAACGACACAGTAAGACTTCTCGGCGTTGACACACCCGAAACCCACTCCAGCAACAATCCCAAAGAATTCGGCCTCCAAGACACAGCCGAAAACAGAGCCTGCCTCGAAATATACGGGGAAGAAGCCGCAGAATATCTTGAAAGAAACCTGGACAGCAGCATCAGAGTAGAGACAGATCCTTCAGCTGATAGAAGAGGGAGCTACGGAAGACTACTGGCCTACGTATACAGCGACAACACTTCAATCAACAAGCAACTACTGGAAAAAGGCCTTGCCAGAGTCTACACAGGAGAATTCACTAGGGAAAAAGAATACCTCAGAATAGAGAAAGAAGCAAAGGAAAAAGAGAAAGGCCTATGGAGCTGTCCCAATGCCGTAGCCAGATGAATCTCCACTAGGAAAGATCAATATCTTTCTCTCAGAGACATTCTCAGGACACTCATCGGCCTCAACAATTTCAACAGGATACTCTCCTTCAATCGTCACATTGCTGTCAGGCCTGACGCTCGCCCTACCTGTAATCTCAAGAGTTCTGCTGCCCTTCCACAGAAGATCACTATCGTACTCTTCACGAACATAGAGACTCTTCCTCTCCGGAGCATAGATACATCCATCAAAGGAGGCCGTATCCACTCTTCTCGGAAGATAGAAGTTGTTCGATACCGTTACCTCTCCCAGCACAAACTCGTCATCCATGCTGACATTGACAGAATCCTTCCAGTCATAGCTTTCATCGAGATCGCTGGTTGCAGCATCAACACCGACAAAAACCAGCGCCAATACTGCAATACCGGCAAGGGCCTGACGTGTATTCAGAGGCCACTCATAACCTTTCAAACGCTCCAGATTATAACCAGCAACCATGAAGATCACAGCAGAAACTGCTAGAGCCAGTAAAACAACCGGCGGATTCAACTCAAAACGGAAAACAGTATAAGTTACAAATATTATAGCGCTGACACCGGAAAGGCCTGAAGTAATCAACTTGATCTCCTTACCTTCAAGCATCTGAGCAGCTACTGTAAAACCTGCAAAGGCCAGGAAAAGAAGCATTGATTTTGTCAAGACTGATAAAGAAATCTGAGTTCCAAGCAGGTATGTAGAGGCCGCTACCGCGAAAAAAGCACCTACAGAGTAAAATATTTGCTGTTGATCGAAGTCGAATTCCATAGAGGCCTTATTGTTGGGCCTGTTTTAAAATAATTTCTGAGGACTGTATCTTCAGAGACCGGGAAAGCATCTGTGCTTGACCGGATCGGTATGTGATAAATTATGTCAAGAATGCACAAAAGTTCACGCGGAAGTTCAGGAAGTTCAAACCCTGTAGACAAGAAACAGCCAGACTGGCTTGACTACGACGAAGAAGAAGTTGCAGAACTTGTTCTGAAGCTTAAAGACGAGGGACATGACCCTTCACAGATCGGAATGAAGCTCAGAGATGAGTACGGGATTCCAGACGTCAAGACAGTTACAGGAAAGAAAGTTACACAGATCCTGGAAGAAAACGACGCACAGGACGACCTGCCTGAAGACCTAAGCAACCTTGTCGAGAAGGCCTCCAACATCAAGGAGCACCTGGGAGACAACAAGAAGGACGAGAATGCAGAAAGAAGACTAAGCCTTGTAGAGGCCAAGATCAGAAGACTTGCCTCCTACTACAGAGAAGAAGGCCGAATCGACGAATCCTGGAAGTACAGCCGCGACGACCAGTAAATAACCACACATTTTCCTTTCTACTTTCTATTTACCTCTTCAATTCTGCTCCTGCATAAAGGATAAAAGAGATTCTAACTGAACTGAAAATTAATGGTTCAAGACATTCTAGACGCAGCCCAGCCAGCTGCAGAAAAGATCAGAGACTACGAAGGAAAAATCCGGTTAATCGGCCAGTACGACGCCGACGGCATCAACGCTACCGCAATAGCATACCAGATGCTGGAAAGACTTGGAAAAGACTTCGAATACGAAATAATAAGACAGCTATACGAGGAAGACGTCGAAAGACTAGCAGAAGAAGACGAAGAACTCCTCCTGTTCGTAGACATCGGATCAGGCCAGTCAAAATTCATCAAAGAATACATAATCGAAAACACCGACAAAGAAGTAATTGTCAGCGACCACCACGAACCACAGATAGAAGGAGACGACGAAAGATTCATCCACATGAACCCTCACTTCCTGGGCCACGACGGAGGAGAAGCAATCTCAGCAGCAGGAATGACCTATCTTTTAGCGAAGGCCGTCGACGAAGAAAACCACGACCTAATCAAATACGCGCTGATCGGAGCAACAGGCGACGTCCAAAAACAGGAAGGAGAATTCATGGGCCTAAACAAAGACTTGGCAGAAGAAGCAATCGAAAACGGCCACATAGAAAAACGAAAAGGCCTCGATCTCTACGGAAGATCTACCAAACCACTCCAGAAATCACTGATGTACACCACAGACCCTCATCTGGAAGGAGTCAGCAACAATGAGTCCGGTGCCATCCAACTGGTTAAAAGCGCAGGAATCGACATCAGAGAGAACGGTGACTTCCGCACACTGTCAGACCTAGACGAGGCAGAGGAGAAGAAACTAATCAACGCAATGATCCGCCGCGGATTCCCAGTCCAGCAGCTTCTCAACGATATCTACACACTGGACAACGGCTACGAAATCGATGAATTCTCAACAGTCATTAACGCATGCGGCCGACTCGGAGAACCCAAGAAAGGAGTCAAAATACTTCTAGAAAACGACCTCAAACTCGCAGACAAGATCTCAACAAAATACGGAAGAAAAATCTCCTCCTCACTACGCTACGTCGAAAACAACAAGGAAGACAAAGACGTAGTATACGAAAAAACAATCGGAGTAATCGACGGAAAAGACAACATCGAAGACGACTTCATCGGAACCGTCACCACCATAACCATGAGCAACGGCCTCTTCAACTCACCAGTCGTCATGGGAATCGCAGAATCCGACAAAGACAAGATGAAAGTATCCTCCAGAGCATCCAAAGACGCAGTAGAAGCAGGCCTCAACCTCGGAGAAGTAATAGAAGCAATCTGCGAAGAAATAGACGGCGAAGGAGGAGGCCACAACATCGCAGCAGGAGCAATGATACCAGAAAGCGAGAAAGAAAAATTCATCGAAAGACTCAACGAGGAAATAGAGGCCCTCGTCTCCTAATTTACTGAAAAACAAGACTCTTTATCTTGGAGGAGGAAAGGCCTCCAGCATACACTCTTAACTCGTCAACAGCGCCATCGTAATTTCTGGTGACAGTGATCTTCTGACTGGAAACAGTATCTGAAAAGGCCTTACTTGCGACTTTTTCTCCACCAACATACAAGGAGATAGAAGAGCCATTGTAGACTGCTGAAATCTTATTCCATTTCTCAAAAGGCCTCTCAAACCTCAAAAATTCATCATTTACTTCGAAGACTGCCTCGGACTCTGACATTGATAGAGAAATATTATCGGAATGGACAATTTCAGGCCTGGCCTGTTCCTCACCTATACTTACTGAAGGTGTTGGCTCAACGTACTTTCTTATCTTGATGTTTCTAACCCAGTGATAATTATTTGCGCCACCAGTTCTTGCTCCAAAACCAAAGTAATTACCTATATTAAAGTTGGAGTAGGCCTGAACACCTGAAGTCTGGTTGCCAAGAGTTTGAAGTTTGAAATGAAGTTTACTTCCGTTCCTGTAACCGTATGCTGACGCAGTCTCCCATTGATTTGTCCTAGGGTTTTTATTGAAGCTGCCGAAGTTACCGCACTGCGTATTATTTCCGACACCGATACAGTTATCGTGATCATTCAATATCCAGGACAAAGCATTGCCATCAACATCTTCAGTACTAGGAATACCTGAAGCCCAGCTGTAAAGCCATAGAGCATCAGCATCAGTACCGTTACCGATGTAGTAATCCCAGGAGGCCTTCCAGCCAGGTTGTGGAGTTCCCTGAGAGTAGTTGAGAGATCCTCTCTGGCCATCAACATTAGCGGTTAACTCCACATACTCCTCCTCTTGATTGTAATTAGCATCATTAGTCAGTGTTCCATCATAGCCCGATCCAAACAGATCGTAAACATAGTAGGCCTTCTCAGGATTCTCTCCTGCCGTCGCCTCGCTTCCATAATACATCCATATTCTGGTCTTCTCACCGGCAGGAAGGCTGTCAACCTCAACAACAACCTCTGTAGAATCAGTATTACAGCCTGAAACCACGTCATGATACAGGCGAGAACCCTCCAGAGAATAGAACCTGAGATCAGAGCAATCAGACCTCATCTTCCCATCCTGAACTAGAGACGCAGTATCAACCGTAAAGTTAACCTGATAGTTACTCAGATCCTGGCCCGAACCCTCCTGAACGGAAACCGACTTACGGTACTCAAAAAGCAGATCATCCCAATCAGAAGAAGGTTCAGCCCACGCAGAAAAAGTGAAATTATCCTGTATCGATCTCCCTGTAGAAATATTCCGAGAAGCACCAGGACCAAGAGAACCCGAACTCAAAACCCCTTCAGCAGAAAAACCAGCAGAATCATAGGCCTCCTTTCTGTTCCCCGACTCAAAATCCCATCTACCCACCAGGCCTTCAGAAACACTCTCTCCATTATAGAGAGACTGAATCTCAGAAGAAGTAAGTGAACGTCTATACACGCGAGCATCATCGATCCTGCCATCAAACCAGCCATTATTCTTATCTCGAACCCCTATGAAAAGATCCTGAGTGCTCCCTGCCAAGGCCATCTGCGTAGTTGAAGACTCCATTACCCCATCCACATACATCTTCATTCTACTACCATTCCAAGTACCCACAATATGATGCCAAGACCCGTCAGCAACCATTGTATTACCGCGCAACTCAGTATGCCCCTTATTCAATTTGCCTGCATAAACACCAAACTCCGGCTCACCGTTCTCAACCGTGATCCTGTAACCCTCATCATCACTATCCTGCGTATCAATTATACCTCTAGTATCAGAGCTATTATCTGTTTTGACCCAAGCTGACAAAGTCAGCTCCGACCTGATTTTAAGCCAGGGACTATTCTCTACTCTAACTCTGTCATCCTCGCCATCAAACATCAGCGCATGATCACCAACTTTGCCAGAAACCCAGCCGCTAGAAGAATTATAATCAAAATTCTCTAAATCGCCGTTCAGGCCTCCAGAAAACCAGTTAAGGCCTTGACTACCAGCATAAGTTTTGACAGAAGGCCTGTTAACAGGAGTTTCCTTCACCCATCCGCTTCCTGTATCTAAATTGTTGTCGTCGAAGTTTCTTGGCTCGGCTGTCCCAGAAGTTGCTTTATCGCTAAGACATTTTTGAGAGGTGGTTACGTCGCAGCCTAAAGGGCCTTCATTGAAGCTATAGTACCTTACTAGAGATTTTTGTGTAGCAAATTGCTCATTGTAGATACTTTCAATTTGAGAACTGTTTAGGCCTTCGCTGTACACTCTCACATCATCAATATAGCCATCCCAAGGATGTGTGACTCCTCCTTCATATTCGGAACCAATAGTTAATCTTTCGGTATTGTTCCTCAACAACTCATCCGGAGAGTCAAAGGTATTAAGCAGAGATCCATTATAGAAAATTTTCATGTGAGTGCCATTAAGAGAGACCGCAATATGCTGCCATCTTCCTGTTTCAATAACCCTATCAGAATCCCAGTTTAATCTACCGCTTCCTTCAAAGCCGAAAACCACGTGAAACTCTCCATTATCTCTAGTAAAGAGCTCAAAAACATCAGTAGAGGATTCGCTTGCACCTCCTTTCTGTAATACAGTTATACCTGACTTCTGACGCGGATAAACCCAAGCAGAATAAGTAATCTCATCTGAAACATTCATTGAACGTGTACTTTTCTGATCAACCAAAACATAATCATCACTACCATCGAACTCCAGACTGTAGCCACGAGAAACCTGAGGATCATCAAACCTCCAGTATCCTTCGAGCTGGGCCGCAGAAGACCCGGCAAATGCCAGGAGTATAGCTGCAAAAATTACTGCTTTTGAGGAGTTCACTGTCTAGAAAAGGCCTTTTCTCGAATAAATTGGTTTGGTATTGAGCTGGGATTTAATCGTAGAGATGGTTTACCGACTCTTCTACCTGATCTCTTAGCCATTCTTTACTCATTTCCAGTGGTTCATCTACACCCATGTCTTCACGGTTTATGATATCAGAGTAGACTTCCTGAGCTATTACATATCCTATTCCTTCCCATTCACTGTCCATGCTGAAGATCGAGCTAGTATTATCTCTATCATACCTCTCTCCCTGCCATTCTCTGTTCTTATCAAGTTCTGCGACAACCTCAGCTGCCGGTCCTTCGTACTCACGAGGATCTCCTCTCCAGGGATACTCTTTTTCTTCTCTAACGAGTTTCTCTCTATGAAGAGCGTGGCCTTCAAGAATCATTGACTCCCACACAACGTGATCAAGATCGCTGATATGATCAAAAAATTCCTGGTGAGCTTCTTCGTGGACAACCATGTTTTTCAGGCCAGCCTCCCAGTAATCAGATTCCATAGAGGCCGCTACAAAAACTGCGTTTCTTTCAGCATGTCCGTGGGCCTCTTTACCGAGAGAGTAACCTCTGAAGTAGAGGCCTTCAGGAGTTCCTTCTGGCAGCTTTTCAGTATCTACTTCTGCAATTATTACATCGAATTCAGCTTCCATTCCAAGCACATCTCTGATATCCTGAAATGCTTGCTCAGTCTCCTGCCTGAATGATTCAAAGTTTTCCGGCTCCTCAACTACATCGGAGAAAAACTCCGGAACTGTCTCGGCGTGAGTTTCTGGATCGTATTTTTCGAATCTCATACAACCACATAGAAGACACACCGTTTATAAAGTTTTGAGTTTGAGTTCTTGGTATGGCTAAGGCTGTTATTCAGAAAAACTGGTACGAGATTCAGGCACCGGACATTTTCAGTGTCGACGAAGTAGGCGAGACACCTGCCGAGAAACAATCACAGGTAATTGGCAGAACAGTAAAGGAAGGCCTGAACGAAATGATGGAAGAAACAAGCAAATACTACGTAGATGTAACCCTGAAGGTTACAGAAGTTGAAGGTAACAAGGCCTTCACAGAAATTGATGGAATGGAGTGTTCTTCCGAATTTGTTTCAAGAATGATTAGAAAAAGATCCGACAGAATGGATCTGGTACACGACACAAATACAAAAGACGGTAGAAAGGTCAGAGTAAAGGTTATCGGAGCAACACTGAAGAAGACTTCCTCCGAAACACTCAAGGCCGTAAGAAAAGAACTCTCAGATATCCTCGACGAGAAAGCTTCCGAACAGAGTTACGAGGAGTTCATGGAGAACATCTTCCTCGACAACGTACAGGAAGACATGAGAGAAGCAGCCAACGAGATCTACCCATTCCGAGAGCTCGAGATCAGAAAGACCGAGCTCAAAGAATAAACTTTTTCTTCCTCTTACCTATTTCTACTTACATTTTAGAGCATCTTTTTTATTCCAGACAAGCTATAACACATGATATGGCAAGTTATGGACGAGCTCCTACTAGACAGGACACAGACGTAATTGGAAAAAGAGTTGGCGCACAGCTAGTCGACCTATTCGCTGTTGGAGTACTCTCATTCGTAATCCTGCTATTCATGGGATTCCTGGGAGCTGCAGCAGGAGGATCAGAAAGCGCAGTAGCAGCACTGATGAACAGCCTGGGCTACCTAGTCATCACAGGCCTTCTGATCGGATACAGCTTTATCCTGGAAACAGTCTGGAACGGCCAGACAATCGGAAAAAGACTGTTTGGAATCAGAGTAGTCAAAGAAAACGGAGACGAACTCGACGCAGCAGGATCACTGATCAGAAACCTTCCAGGCCTAGCATCACTGGGCTTAATCGCCTACCTGGTAGCACTGCTTTCAATGGCATCAAGCGACATGAGACAGAGACTTTTCGACAGACTCGCAGGCACAGTAGTAGTCACAGAACACCCACAGAACAATCCACAGCCACAGCAGAACCAGCAGCCAGCACAACAACAGCAAAGGCCTCCACAGTAAAGAGGCCCGCTTTTACTTTTCCTCTTTTTTATCTTAACTCATCCAGCTCACTGTAAAGCTGATCCATACCACCATTCTCTCCGTACGGCATCAACTTTACCTCCGCACCCTGCGGAATACTGTGATAACGGCCTCCAGGAAACTCGTAAACCTCGCCATCCAGAAGCTTATCATAAACATTCTCACCTAAAACAACCTCAAAATCACCAATATCGCCGTTCTCAACCTCTCTACCAACTACAGGCCTCTGAAAATGCAGATCCTCCTCATAGGACACATACATATCACCAGCACCTAGATCTCTGTTATCAGCATCAGCTACAGAACCAGTAACAGGCCCTTCATCAAGATTTTCAAGCTCTCCTTCATCGAAGAAGACGTAAAGTTCACCGGTATCATCCGAGAAATTTGCAATCATTTTCTACTTCGCATCATAACAAATAGCACCGAAAGCTTAAACCGCAAACCCCTCCACCAGCGTATCTACTATAAAGATTTTCCACCTCAATACAACACACAGACATCAACACTACCCTGGGCCGGTAGCTCAGTCTGGCAGAGCGCTTGGCTCTTAACCAAGTGGTCGCGGGTTCAAATCCCGTCTGGCCCAAACTCAACTAAAAATTAGACCAAGTAGTATTTCTTCAATAACTGAGTACTTATGTAGTAGAACTAATAAGGCAGCTACGACGAAACTAATAGCCATGAGAGTTCCTGCCGTCCTATCTAACCTCTGATCTTCCTCAACCTCAGCCCAGGCAATAATCTTAGCAAATATATAGAGGAACGACATAGGAAAGAGTCCGATAAATACAGAGATAAGAACTTTATCAAATATCCCATAAGACATCAAAGCAGAGTCCTGAGTGTAAAACAAAATAGAATATCCCAGTAAGAAGCTAGAAATTATTTTAGGCCAAATATCTTCTGCTAAGAGCCTATCAACCTCCAACTTTAAGTCTTCCCGCCAAGACATCAATTTACCTTTTACCACGAATGCTTTTGTTTTTGACGATCACCCAGCAATAATGGCAAACTTCAAGAAAAACAAGTTGACTTCGTCAAAACCCTAACTGTTACCTATAGCTTCTGGCCTTCTCCATTTTAGGCCTTGCGTGCATTGTGCAGTATGCATCATTTGGATTTTTCTCAAAATAATCTTGATGTTTTTCTTCGGCCTTCCAGAATTTCTCCAACTCTTTTACCTCGGTAACTATCTGATCTTCGTATTCAGGCCTTTTCTCTTCGATAAAGTCCTCCACTATTCTTCTCTGTTCCTCAGAATCATAGAGTATTATTGATCTGTACTGGCTTCCGACGTCGGGGCCTTCTCTGTCTTCTGTTGTTGGGTCGTGGATTCTGAAGAAGAATTCGAGAATCTTTTCTAGAGAGATTTTTTGTTCGTTGTATTCTACTTTGATGACTTCTGCGTGGCCTGTTTTTCCTGTGCATACTTGTCTATAGGAAGGGTTTTCTGTGTGGCCTCCTGCGTATCCCGAAGTTACTTTTTCTACTCCTTTGAGTTCTTTGAATGCGGCTTCTGTGCACCAGAAGCATCCTCCGCCAAGCACCACTGTTTCCATAACCATATTTTAGGCCCTGAATTTTAGATCAGTTCCTCTACTTCGACGTGACCTTCTAGAATAAGCCGGCAGTATTCGTGGGCCTCTGCTAGGTCATCGAACTCTCCGTGTTCAAGTACTGTGCTTGGGCCTAGTCTGCCTTCCCTGTACTGTACGGTGTAGTCGGCTTCTGTGTCTCTGTAGTCTGGTGTTTCCTGTATGTATAGTTCTGAGTAGTCGTCGGCTATTCTCCGGGTTTCTTTTCCGGCCCGTGTCAGCATTCCGAACTCCCAGCCTCGATCACTGTATTCAGGTTCAAGGTTTTCAGTTGTTGAAGAAGTTTGTTTTTCGGTTGTAGACATTCTGTGCCCCTCCTTTTCGATACTTCGTGGAGGCCGATTTTTAAGCTTCCCGAAAGCTTTTGTAGACCTGCAATAAATTACTGGTTAGATATTCCAATTGCCAAAAAATAATTTCTGAGATGATAACATGGATCCTACCACTATACTGGTTTTAGGCCTTTTGATCGCTGGCGTAGTTGGCAGTATTCTCCCTATGATGCCAGGTGCTCTTTTCTCGCTGGCAGCGGTCCTGATCTACTTTTTCCAATCGCCGGACCCAAGTATCTTGTTTGTGATCTTCGGTGCACTGACTTCTGTCTTTGCGCTGGCTGTTGACTGGTTTGCAGGAGCAGTTGCAGCAAATTACGGTGGGGCCTCTAAGAAGACCAGTATGGCAGCAGCTGTCACAGGTTTCCTTGGTTTCATCTTTCTTGGAGGGCCTGTAGGCCTGGCTTTCGCAGTCTCGCTTACAGTGTTTTTCAGGGAGTACCTGATTCATGGCGATCAGGAGGACGGTGCAAAGGCCGCTCTCTACGCGACTATCGGAGTTATGGGATCTGCAATTATTCAGGGCATGTTGACTGGCTCAGTTCTACTTGCGTATCTTGTAGCATACCTGATCTAAAAACGTATAACATTGCCTCACAGAAACAGTTAGTATGAATATTTCCAGGAAGGAGTTCAGAGAAGAGGCCACGGAGGCAACCCTCTGCTTCATCATTCAAGATGGAGAGACACTTCTGATCGAGAAGAAGAGAGGAGTTGGCGAAGGCCTGTTCAACGGTCCTGGAGGGAAAATCGAGGATAAAGAATCTCCGAAGGAAGCAGCTATCAGGGAGACAGTTGAGGAAACAAGAGTAAGGCCTGAAGAAGTTGAGAAAATTGGAGAGCTTGAGTTCGTGTTCGGAGATCAACCTTTCATGTTTGTACATGTTTTCAGGGCAGAAGGATTTTCAGGCGATCCCGAGGAAACAGAAGAGGCCCGTCCAGAATGGTTTAATACTGGAGATCTGCCCTTTGATGAGATGTGGCCCGATGATCGCTACTGGATTCCAAAGATGCTGGCAGAAGAAAAGTTTTTAGCCAGATTTCTGTTTGATGAAGATGGAGAAGAAATATTGGCCCACGAATTTGAAGAACCAAAATTTTGACTCTATTTCCAGCTAAGATCTAATTCCGTGTATTGCGAATCAAGATCTACAGTTCTATGACCCATCTCATCCCAGTCAGGAAATTTCCTCTTGTAAGATTCTGGCAGGTCTTCAAATCTATCAAGGTAATCAGCAGCTATTTCATCAACTCTATCCACCATTCCCGAGACATTAGCAGGAGTCTTACCTCTCACACCATCATTTTCTACTTCCTCTGTAAGACAAAGCTCTCCTGAAGCATCGGCGATCCCATACCAGCGTCTAGTTTTGTGGGATTGGTTGTGTCTCCTCATTGCAGAGTCATAGAGTTCAGAGACAAAGTGATCAACTATCATAGTATCAGAATCCAAATCATTTTCTGCAGCCTCTTCCAAAGCATCAACATACTTAACACAATCAGCTGTAAGCCCTGCATAATGACTGAAAGCCTCAACAAATTGCTGGCCATCCTCTTCTAAATTCCTATAATTCCTGAACATTACCTCCATAAATCCATAAATATCTTCCAAAGAATCAGCGAAACCTTCATCAGAAACAGAATCGGGTTCAATAGAATGAATACTTCTCAAATTTTCAGGAAGAGTATCTTGACTGTTCCCTGGCGTCGTACTCATAATATACTATAGGTCCTAAAATTTGAAATAATCCCAGGTTCCTTTAGCTTAATTCGCAAAAACCCAGATCATCGCGAAAGACTTTTCTACGACAGAGAAAACGGCAATCTCTATGTTGATAATTTAGAAGGCGAGTAGAACTTCTGAATGTGGAAAAACCTGGTGCGATGCTTGATAAGGCTGCTAACGAGAGTCTGAAATTAGAAGAATTTAGGGAGAGACTAACCTAGCCTTTTAGAGAAACAGGAAAACCAACAACCCTGGTCTCATACTCTCCTCCCTCTCCAGCAGCATTGAACCTGTACTCATCGGCCAGATCCAGCAATTCTTCTATATTTTCTTCATCAAGAACTTCTCCTTCCCACTCCTCAGTAAGGCCTCGTGCCGCAACAGAAGTAATTTCAACTTTGAAACCTTCACGAATCAGCCACTTCATATACCGGGCCTGGTCCTCCTGCCAGAGCGGAGTAAACACTTTCAGGCCTACCCTATCAGCTAGTTTATCTACTCTATCTCTCTGGTACGTCGAAGCCAGTGCTCCAGCAACTACTCCTTCAACATTGTACTCTTCACGGGCTTTTTCTAGGCCTTTCCGCAGATCCTCCAGTTCAACCTCTTTCTCACCTTCAGTCTCCTGAACAAGCAACGGAATTCCAAGTTTCTCCGACTGCTCGTCTAAATGGCCGCGAGACTTCTTCGAGTCAAACATGTAGCTGTCCTTATTCTCCGACCTCAAAGTCAGAAGACATGAAATTTTATTATTCCTGCGCTGAATTCTGTAAAGCGCGGCGTTGGAGTCTTTACCACCAGAAGTCAGGGCCACAACCCTGTTATTTGGTTTTCGTTGAAGATCAGAGATCTTCTGCGATCCAGAAAATCCTCGATTTTCGGATTCGCGTAGAGAATTAAGGTATTCCTGTTTGTGATCAAATCCTTTGTCGCGTGAAAGCCTGTCGATCGCCTTATCAAAATTGCTGCCGTACTGGGCCGCAGTCTTACCTCTCCACGCCACCTTCTCCGGCACGCCCAGTTTTTCAGCGGCCTTCCGCAACACATACTTCCTGTAATCATCTTTCACCTTGTACTCTTCCGGGATCGTCAATGCATGTTCAATCAAGTCGTGATCAAGGAATGGAAGCCTGAGCTCTCGGCCATTACGGAAACTGATAACGTTATCACGGTAGAGATCTCTTTCAAATATCCCTCGAAGGCCTGAAAGACACTCCTTATTCAGATATCCTTGCTGACGGTGATAGCCAGCGTAAAGCTGCTCGCTACCTAGGCCAGAAAACACGACTTGCTCGTTATCCTGATTCTTCTGCAATGCAAAGTGGAAAGGCAGGGCCACACCGTTCTTGACTACGGAGGTAGATGAAATCCAGTCAACGATTTCAGGCAAAACCTCTTCCACTTCTTCAAGACTGGCTTCGTAGGCCTCAAGTTCGATATCCATTTCCTCGGCAATTTCCTGGGCCCAGTCCATGTCACGCGGCGCATTAACATTTCCATGTTGAATGCCTGCAGTATAAGCGGTGAAACCCTTATCAAGTTCTTGCAGAGCCGCAGCAATAAGAGTAGAATCGACACCACCAGAGAACAGAAGGCCTACATCTCCTTCAGGAACCCTCTTCTTCACGGCCCCTAGGAACTTCTCCTTTATCTCTTCAGCAGCTTGATCAATCTCTATGGCCTCTTTCACATCTATTTCAAAGAATTCTCTCTGCTGGAAAGAAACTTCATCTTCCTCAATATCATATCTAAGTATTCTGCGAGGATGTAGTTCTCGACACTCCAAACCTTCTTTTTCCAAGGCCTGTCTCTCCGATGCAAAAACAAACTCTTCATCAGAGTACCAGACAGGATTGACTCCGAGAACATCTCTTGCAATTATAATTTCACCATCTTTCAGGTATGCAAATGCGTAGATGCCGTCAACCTCTTCAAGGCCTTCCACACCTTTCTCATCAAGCAGCTTAAGGAGTGTTTCAGCATCGTTTTCTGTCTCCCAGCCGTATTTTTCGTTCAACTCTTTCCAGTTGTATATTTCGCAGTTAGCGGAGAGAAGGCCTTTATCCTCGATAGGTTGGGAAAGTTCTCCAACTACTGAGTGAAGGTAGTGGCCTATAGCAAAGTTTTCTATTTCAACTGTTTCACAGGAGCTGCCTCTGTGACTTAGATGCTGATTCAGGGCCTTTACTGTTTCCCTGTTTTTTGCTCCTGTTATTCCGCACATACTATCTTGGTTGCAGGTGAAGACTTTTGAGTCTGTAACAGAACCACTAAGTCAGAAATTTACCAGTAACAGCATTTTTATGATTTCAAGTTGTAAAACTGGCTCATGAGCAAAATAAGGGATAGACTGGGCGACAGACTTGAGCCTGGAAACAGTTCAGGCATGGAACTGAACGAGGAAAAACTACTGGAAGAAGATACCACACCAGATAGAGAAAACACAGTAAGCTACCCAATACACTATTCCGAAGGTGCCGAAGGAGATTACGTAACTTTAAACTTCTCAGATCCTGTAGGCAAAAAGACTCTAATCCCCGACTATACAGCAACCCGCGTATCAAACTCTGATTCAACGGAAGTCTGGAGCGTCGGAGCTGAAGAAGGAACAGTCGAAGTAGAAGTAGATTCAAACATCAAATCGAAAGATAAACTCGCCAATGCATTGAAAACAGCATACGACGAGGCAATAAGATAGAAACTAGTCGGTGCTGTAGTCAGCAGAGAAGTCGGAAAGGCCTTTCTGCGAGTTATCTATTGCATCGTATGAGTTAATGACGTCAGCCATTTCAACCTCTACGAACTCGAGCTCGCGGTCCTCAAGGTAGTCCAGAACTTTATCCGTCATCTTCGGCGCGACAAGAATTCCTCGGATAGTTCCCTGGAACTCTTCATCGATCTCATCCACATACCGCTGAAGCTGCAGAACAGTGTTGTAATCCGGATTCCTCTTCACCTCTATAACCACATAGTTATTTTCTTCATCACGGGCGAACACATCGATAAATCCTGCAGGAGTTTCTCTTTCACGTTCAATAACTTTGAGGCCCTCCTCCACTATTTCAGGCTCCTCTTCAATCGACTCATGTATATCTACTTCGTGGCCGGCGATCTTGAGCTCGGATTTATCCACTAACTGATCGACAGTCAGCAGATCGATCTCCTCAAACCTGACCTCCACTACTTCCTCAGGATTATTCCTCTTGGCCTCCAGAATCAGATGATCGTTCTCCTCATCAACTTCAACACTGTAAGAATCGACCTCTGGCTGCCAGTTCTTCGGCTGATAGTTTTCAGGCCCGTGAACAAGTATTGCAGAATCCTGCTTCTTGATCACAAGTCTCTCCCCACGATCAAGTTTTGACTTCGCACGGCCCTGATAGTTAACCGAGCAGAGGCCGTTAATCTGCACAGTGTACTCGCGTGAAAGGTATTCTGCTAGGACTTCTCTGGCCTCCTCAATCTCAGGGCTTTGCAAAAACTTCTCCATACCTAGGCCTTGGCAGGAAATACTTTTTACAGTTTCCAGCACCACAGGTTTAAACCTGTCTGGAAAATATTCTGGTTAGAGATGGACTACACCATCAAGGAACTGCCGGAAAGCGAAAGGCCTAGAGAGAAACTCGAAGATCACGGCCCGCAAAAACTTTCGGACGTAGAGCTTCTCTCCATTATTCTCAGGACAGGCACTAAAGGGAAGAACGTGAAGGAACTCAGCTCCGAAATACTGAACGAACACTCTCTGGAAGAAATAGCTGACAGAGGCCTCGACGAAATGAAAAAATTCAACGGCATCTCAAGAGTAAAGGCCGGTCAGCTCCTTGCAGTAGGAGAACTCTCCAGGAGACTGAAGAAGGAGGAAAGAGAGAAAATTCAGGGCCTTGAAGATGTGAAGGCCCGGACAGGCGACATGAAGTTCATGGAGTCGGAGGTTCTGCGAGTTTTCTACCTTAACTCGGGCAACGAACTACTTGCTGAAGAAGAATTTGAAGGCACTGTCTCAGAGGTAGGCCTTAACACCAGAGAAATCTTCCAGGCCGCTATGAACTGTAATGCAACTGCTATAATTCTTTCGCACAATCATCCTTCCGGAAAGGCCTCTGCTACGGAACAAGATATAGCTGTGACCCGTGAAATTATTGAATTGGGTGAAGGCCTTGGTGTTCAGGTGCTTGATCATGTTATAGTTGGGGAAGATTTCTGGAGTATGAGGGAGAATTCGGAAGTCAATTTCTGAGTATTTGCGCAGGGTCTTTATAGGTGTTTTGCCGTCTGCCCCACGGTATTTAAAGTTTACCTGAGGACTTGTATTTGTCTAAGACTATTTTCTAGGCGGTGTGCAATCAATCATGGCAATGGATGTAACTGACCACGTGGCGGTTCCGGAACACAGAAAAATGGATGAAGACGAAGTTGAAGAACTTCTAGAAAAATTCGATACTAAAAAAGAAAAGTTACCTAAGATCGAGAGAACTGATTCTGCGATCAAAGGCCTTGATCCGGAAGTTGGCGACGTGATCGAAATTGTCAGAGAATCTCCTACCGCTGGAGAAACAACCTATTACAGAGAAGTTATTGAGAGTCGATAATCAATGAACGAACAATTCCTGCAGCAGCTGATCGATCGAAACATTGTAAAACACCAGATAGAGTCCTACAACAGGTTCGTGGACGAACGTATACAGAACATTCTCAACGAAGTCGGATCCATCGAACCAGAACTACCTGATGGAGAAGACCTAGTAATCAAGATAGTAGACGTAGATATCAAGAGGCCTAAGATCAACGAAGCAGATGGATCTGTTCGACAGATCACACCTAAAGAGGCCCGAATGAGAGATCTTACCTATTCTTCAGAGATCAAAGTTACGATGACACCGATCTTCGAGGGAATCCAGCAGGAATCCGAAGAAGTTACCATCGGAGAGATCCCAGTAATGGTTGGTTCCGAACTTTGCTGGACGTCAGAAATGGACGATGAAGAGCTCAGAGAAGCAGGAGAAGACCCAAAGGATCCAGGAGGATACTTCATCATCAATGGATCAGAGAAGACAATCATCTCCATGGAAGAAATGGCCAACAACAAGCCAATCTACCAGGAAGACGACGGAGAGCAGACCTGCAGAATTAACTCGGAGAACGAAGGATACGTTCAGAGACACATTCTGGAAAGAGACGACGATATCGTCGAGATCAGCTTTGCAAACGTAAAGAATACACCAGCAATCGCACTGATCAGAGCTCTCGGTTACGAAACAGATAAAGAAATCGTCGAGCTTATCGGCGACGAATACGCATCCGACATCTACCTCAACCTTTACGAAGTAGATGCATCAGACCAGGCAGAAGCCTTCGAATACATCGCAAACCGTGCAGGAGTCACAAACGACGTACAGGAAAGAGTTACCAGCATCCTAGACGACTACCTTCTACCACACCTAGGACAGGAAGAAGAAGCACGAGACGACAAGGCCGAACTACTGGCAAACATGATCAGAAACACAATCGCACTCGGAAAAGGCGACATCAAAGAAGACGACATCGACCACTACGCAAACAAAAGACTCAACCTGGCTGGAGAACTACTGGAAATGCAGTTCAGATCAGTCTTCCTAGGAAAATGGGGATTAGTCGCCAGAATGAAATACAACTTCCAGAAATCAGCAAAAAGAGGCCGACTACCATCACTACAGTCAACAGTAGTTGCAGACACTCTCAGCAAACAGATCATGGGAGCAATGGCAACAGGAAACTGGGTAGGAGGAAGAACAGGAGTATGCCAGAGCCTGGAAAGAAACAACCGTATCAAAACACTATCACACCTCAGAAACATTGTATCTCCACTGTCAAGCGACAGACAGCACTTCGAGGCCCGTGACCTGCATCCAACGCAGTGGGGCCGTGTCTGTCCAATCAAGACACCGGAAGGTATGAACATCGGACTGCGTACACATCTCGCTATGTCCGCTAACGTTTCAACCGGTATGAACGATATGGACAAGAACTCTTTGAAGGCAAAACTTCAGGAAACCGGAATCAACGTGAGCCAATAATGAATACTATGCGAATTCGTGAAAAACTAGTTGAGAAGGCAAAAGCCGCTAGAACAAGTTTCGAGAGGTGGGCCTAAATGACCAAGGTATTCCTTGACGGAGAAATCCTTGGTGATGCAGAATCACCTGACGAAGCTCTAGAACAGCTAAAAGAAAAAAGAAGAAGTGGCGAAGTAGATCAGGAAGTCAGCATCTACTACGCAGAAGACAGAGACGAGATCAGAATCAACACTGACTCGGGGAGAGTTCTAAGGCCTCTTGTAATTGTAGAGGATGGAGAACCAAAGCTGACAGACGATCAGCTTGAAGACCTGAAAGAAGGAGAGATCTCACTCGAAGACCTGGAAGAGGAAGGAGTGCTTGAACACCTCGATGCAGAGGAAGAAGAAAACGCATACGTAGCCCTCTCAGAAGACGAGGTAACTGAAGAACATACCCACATGGAACTTGATCCAGAGATTATCAACGGAGTATCCGCATCACTGACAGTCTACCCTGAACACAACAGAGGAGACCGTGTCAACTTCGGAGCAAAAATGGCAGGCCAGGGACTTGGAATGCCAGCAAGAGAGTTCCACCAGAGATTCGACACACAGTCAAACATTCTAACATACCCACAGCAACCGATCGTGGAAACAAATACTTACGACACACTGGTAGGAGACCACCCAATCGGCCAGAACATGGTTGTAGCACTCGCATCCTTCGACGGATACAACATCGAGGACGCAGTCATCATGAACCAGGACGCCATCGACAGAGGCGTAGGCCGATCAACATACATGAGAACCTACCAGACAGAAGCACAGCGATTCTGGGGAGGCCAGCAAGACGAAATCGGCATCCCAGACAAAGACGTCAGAGGATACAGAAGAGAAGAAGTATACACACACCTCGACGAAGACGGAATCGCAAACCCAGAGACAGAAGTAGACAGCGATGACGTACTAGTAGGAAAGACATCTCCACCAAAATTCCTGGGATCAGGAGGCGGAGAAGAAATCCAGATGGGACTGGCAGACAGAAGAGAAACATCCCTAACCGTAAGACACGGAGAAAAAGGAAAAGTCGACAAAGTAATGGTCTCAGAAACAAGCGACGGAGACAAACTCATCAAAATGAAAATGAGAGAATACAGAGTCCCAGAGCTTGGAGACAAGTTCGCAACAAGACACGGACAGAAAGGAACAGTCGGAATGACAGTTCCAGAAGTCAACATGCCTTTCACAAAACAAGGTATCACACCAGACATCATTCTCTCCACACACGCAATCCCAAGCCGTATGACAGTAGCACAGCTAATCGAGCTCATGGCCGGAAAAGCCGGCGCAATGAGAGGAGAACCTGTCGACGGAACAGCATACCACAACGAATCCAAAGAAGAAGTAAAAGACATGTTGGAAGAAATGGGATTCGAAAAAACAGGCAAGGAAACAATGTACAACGGCCTGACAGGAGAAGAAATGGAAGCAGAAATCATGATCGGCCCAGCATACTACCTAAAGCTAAGCCACATGGTTGGAGACAAGGTCCACGCAAGAAGCAGAGGGCCTGTCACACTGCTCACAAAACAACCTACCGAAGGCCGCTCCCAGGAAGGAGGACTCAGACTGGGAGAGATGGAAAAGGACGTCTTCGTAGGCCATGGAGCCTCACTCCTACTCAAGGAGAGGTTCGGAGCTGACTCCACAGAAATCAAGGTATGTGAGAACTGTGGAGAAATCGCAATCGAAGACAAGGCCGAGAACAAACAGTACTGTCCAAACTGTGAGACAGGTGACCTCGGCGAAACCGAAATCCCACACGCATTCCTACTACTCATGAACGAGTTGAAATCCATGATGATGGACACAACACTCGAACTGGAGGACGAGGAATAGAGGTGATCAATCATGAAGGATATTGAAAGCATCGACTTTGGAATTATGAGCGCAGAAAAACTTCAGAAACTCGCAGTCAAGGAAATCGACCAGGCAGAAGTCTACGACGCAGACGGATACCCAGTCGAAGACGGCGTAATGGATCCTGCGCTAGGAGTTATCGACCCAGGAATGACATGTCAGACCTGTGGTGGAAAAATCCGAGAATGTAAGGGACACTTCGGACTAATCACACTATCCAAGCCAGTAGCACACGTCATGTACGCAAAACAGATCAGAAACCTTCTCAGATTCACACACGTCAACGAGAACGGAAACGTGACCTGCCTGGCCAAGGACCTAGACAAAAACCTGCGAAAAAGCAACAGAATGAAAGAAGACCCTGAAACAGGAGAAGAAGTACCGGAAGTCGATCTAGACAAACCATACTCATACAAGATCGACGGAGAAGAAATCAAACCGGACGAAATCAGAGAAAGACTATCCAAGATCCCAGACGACATAGCAGCAGACCTGGGAATGGAGGGCGCAAGACCTGAAGACCTTATCCTGACACACGTACCGGTACCGCCGGTAACAATGAGGCCTTCAATCACACTGGAAACAGGAGAAAGATCTGAAGACGACATCACACACAAGATGGTTGACGTCATCAGGATCAACAAGAGACTGCAGAACAACATCGAAATCGAGGCCCCAGACTTCATTATCGACGACCTCTGGGAACTACTGCAGTACCACGTAGCAACAATGTTCTACAACGACATGAGCAGCGTGCCACCAGCAAGACACAGATCAGGAAGAAGCCTCAAATCCGTCATGGAAAGAGTACAAGGAAAGCAAGGCCGCTTCCGACAGAACCTGATCGGAAAACGTGTAAACTTCTCCGCAAGAACAGTAATCTCCCCAGACCCAAACATCGGGATCAACGAAGTCGGAGTACCATTCCTAGTAGCAAAGAAACTATCAATCCCAGAAAAAGTAACAGAAAGAAACTGGGAACAAGTCAAAGAATGGATGGAAAACGGGCCTGACACACACCCAGGAGCAAACTACGTATACCAGCCAGACGGCTCCAGAAGAAGAATTACAGATGAAAACCTTGAAGACCTACTGGAGGCCATCGAACCAGGAGAAGGATGGAAAGTCGAAAGACACCTGAAAGACGGAGACACCGTACTATTCAACCGTCAACCATCCCTACACAGAATGTCCATCATGGCCCACGAAGTCAAAGTACTACCGCACAGAACATTCAGACTGAACCTGAACGTATGTGCACCGTACAACGCAGACTTCGACGGTGACGAAATGAACCTGCACGTACCACAGACAGAAGAAGCACGTGCCGAAGCAGAAGAACTGATGAAAGTACAGGAACACATCAAATCGCCGAAGATGGGAGGCCCAATCGTAGGTATGCTACAGGACTACGTGTCCGGACTATACCTGCTAACACAGCCAGACAGAACACTCAGCAGAGAAAAAGCATTCAACCTTCTTGCTGAGGCCAACGAATACGAGAAAGAACTTCCAGACCAGGAAGAAATCTCAGGCCGTGAGATTGTCTCAATCTTCATCCCAGACGACATCTCCCTCACAATCAACGAAGACGATGACAACACAGTAATCATCGAAGACGGAGAACTAGTCGAAGGAGTACTGGACGAAGACGCACTCGGAGACTACGGAGGAGAAATCATCCAGCAACTAAGCATCGAATACGGAAGCGATAAAGTTGCAGAATTCCTCAACCGTGTCTCAAGAGTAGGAGCAATCTTCCTAACAAAGAGAGGATTCTCAATCGGCCTCGACGACCTCGAAGTACCAGACGAAACAACCAACAAGATCAGAAACCTAGTAGAGGAAACAGTCGAAGACACAGAAGAAATCATCAAGGAATACGAAAGAGGAGAAATGGAATCCATCACAGGAAAAACCATTGAAGAAACAAGAGAAATCAGGGTGACAAAAACACTCAACGAAGTATTCACGGACATCGGAGACCTCGTAAGAGACGAAATCGACGATGACTCATCCGCATACATCATGGCAGACTCAGGAGCAAGAGGCTCCCTACAGAACGTTACAACCATGGCAGGCCTACTAGGCCAGAACTCTGTAAGAGACCAGAGAATCAACCGTGGATACAAAGACAGAACAACATCCCACTTCAAGAAAGGAGAACTTTCACCAAAATCAAGAGGTTTCGTAGGATCCTCAATCCTCGGAGGCCTCGACGAAGTAGAGATGTTCTTCCACCAGATGTCTCAGAGAAAGGCACTGATGGACAAGTCACTCCGAACAAAGACATCCGGATACATGTATAGAAGAGTATCCAACTCCCTACAGGACCTGACAGTCGAAGAAGACCAGTCAGTAAGAAACGCACAGGGAGACATCGTCCAGTTCAGAGCTGGAGAAGACGGAGTGGACCCACAAAAATCTGATAGAGGCCTTATCTCTACAGACATTGAAACGAGGTGAATCAGAAAATGACAGAACTTAACTGGAAAGAACGAGCACAGGAGCTTCCTCCAAGACTGCAGAGCATGGAGCTCACTGACGACGAACACGAGAAAATCAAGGAAAGATATGAAGATATGCAGTACGAGCCAGGAGAAGCAATAGGTATCGTGGCTGCACAGTCACTCTCCGAGCCAGCAACACAGCTGACTATGGAGACATACCACCAGGCAGGAGGAGCACAGGTTAACCTGACAGCAGGACTTCCACGTCTGATCGAGATCGTGGACGCAAGAAGAGAACCTGACACACCATCCATGAACGTCTACATCCACGAAGACTACAACAACGAGGAAGACGCAAAGAGAGTAGCAAGAAAACTCAGAGAGATCAAGTTCAACGACCTAGTAAGACAGGACACAATCGACATCATGCAGCTCAGAGTCGAATACGAACTCAACGAAGACCTCATGGAAGACTACGACGTGGACAGAGACGACGTCAAGTCAAGAATCAAAGAATCCGTCAAGAAAGCCAAAGTAACATACGAAGGCGGAACCCTAGTCCTTGAATCATCAGAAGATGACTACGACCTCAGAGATGTTAAAGATCTCAAAAACGATACCGAAGAGGCCCGTATCAAGGGAATCAAAGGTATCGACCAGGTAGTTATCAACCAGGACGATGGAGAATGGCAGCTGCAGACAGCAGGAACCGCTCTCCGCAAAACCCTCAAAATAAAAGAAGTAGACGAAACCAGAACAATCAGCAACGACCTCTGGGAAGTACTGAGAGTGCTCGGAGTAGAAGCACTTAGATCAAGAATTATTGAAGAAACCAACCAGACACTCTCCGCCCAGGGTATTGGAGTCGACGACAGACACATCATGCTCCTCGCAGACATGATGACACGCAAAGGAGACCTCAAAGGAACCACAAGATACGGAATCGTCGGAGACAAAGAATCCATCCTCGCAAGATCAGTATTCGAGGAAACCAAGAAACACCTCAGAGAAGGAACACTTGGAGGAGAAACCGACGATCTCGAAGGAGTTGTCGAAAACCTGATCGTAGGTCAGCCAGTACCAGTCGGTACAGGCACCGTAGACCTCAAACCTGGTTTCGGCGGAGACGAGGAATAAACCCCTCAAACTCCAATCCCTTTATAAAAACTAGGATTGTTTTAATTACTACAGACATCACGACAAAATATTTTTCTAAGGAGATAACATGGCTACAGCAACTTACGACACAGAAATGATCCGCACGATCAACCTCTTTGAATCAATCACCGACGTAGAAGCACGTCACGCGATTATCAAGGAGGAGGAAGCCTATTTCGTAGTGCCAGAAGGCAAAGCCGGTATGGCAATCGGAAAAGGAGGAAAAGTAGTACAAAAAGTACAGAACCAGCTAGGAAAAGAAATCAAAATCTACGAATACAGTGACAACCTAGGAAAGTTCATCAACAACCTGGTTCCAACCGACCTCAGAGGAGTAGACATCAAAGAAGAGGACGGAAAAAAGACAGTAGAGATCGACGTACCAAACGACAAGAAAGGCCGAGTAGTAGGAAAAGACGGCCAGAAGATCGACTCCATCAGAGAAATCCTCGCACGGACACACGGAGTCGACGAAGTCAAAGTAGTATAACCTACAACATATCCCCTCTTTCTACTCTACACAACAAACTTCCTCCAAAAAACCTGGAAACAGGCTTAAATCCAGCTATACCACAAACACTTCTAGGTGGGCCACGATAGATCTAACAGTAGTAATACCAACCTACAACGAGAAAAACAACCTGGAAGAACTCACAAAGAGACTTTCAGAGGCCCTCCAACAACTTGAATACGAAATTCTAATAGTAGATGACAACAGCCCTGACGGAACATTTCAAGAAGCAGAAAGAATACAGAAAGAAACAAACAGAAACGTCAAGGCCATTCTAAGAAAGAAAAACCCAGGCCTCGCCAAAAGCGTGGTCAAAGGATTCCAGGAAGCACAAGGCGAAAAAATAGTAGTAATGGACGCCGACCTCCAGCACCCACCAGAAAAAGTACCGGAACTGGCCTCAAAAATAACGGAAAACACGCCGGTCTCCGTAGCAACAAGATACAAACAGGACGGAGGCATAAATGGCTGGACAAAATTCCGTAAAACAGTCAGCAGAGGCGCAATACTTCTATCCAAAATCATAGTACCAGAGGCCCGCAAATCCTCAGATCCTGTCAGCGGATTCTTCGCAGTCAAAAAAGACAGACTCAAACCAGAAAAACTCTCACCACACGGCTACAAAATACTTCTCGAAGTACTAGCACAGATCAGACCAGAAAAAGTAGAGGAAATAGGATACAGATTCGAAGAAAGAGAAAAAGGAGAGAGCAATCTGGGTCTCCAACACTACATAAAGTTCCTGGAGCATGCAGCGGAATGCCGATTAAAGCACCACGGAGTTGACAGATACGTTGATCCCAGGAAGATCATACGTTTCATGGAGTTCGGCGCAGTAGGAGCATCCGGCACGCTACTCAACATGCTGATCTTCGCCACAACCCAGTCAAACGGCCTACATTACCTCCTGTCAGGAACACTGGCCTTCGGAGGAGCAGTACAGTGGAACTTCTTCTGGAACTGGCTGATCACATTCAACAAACCATCAGAAAACATCAGGGAGAAATACCTCAAGTTCAACTCAGTAAGCATAGGAGGCTTCCTGATCTACCAGTCCATACTATTCCTGATGATAGGAGTATTAAACCAGCCAGAACTACCTTCAAACCTCCTGGCAATCATCGGCGGATTCCTCTGGAACTTCACAGGATCAGAAAAAGTAGCCTTCAGACCTGAATAATACCTTTTTTACCTGCCCCGAGAAAAACATAGATACATGGGTCTTGTAGAAAACAAGATAGGAGACGTCGAAAGATTCGACGAAATAATCAGCATAATGGCGGAACAAGGCCTCGGAGTACTTCTCGACGAACTAGACCTATTCCACCGCGTATCAGTCACACAGAAATTCTCACGCGAAAAAGTACCACCACCAGAAAGACTCAGAGAAACATTCGAACAACTAGGCCCCACATTCATCAAGTTCGGCCAGATCATGGCAGAAAGACCTGACGTAGTACCAGAAAGATACGTGGAAGAACTAGAAAAACTACAGGACGACGTACCCGGATTCGAATCAGAAAAAGCAAAACAGATAGTAGACGAAGAAATAGGCCTTGACAAGTTCGAAAACTTCGAAGAAGAACACCTGGCCGCAGCATCAATCGCACAGGTACACCGAGCAACACTAAACTCCGGCGAAGAAGTAGTAGTCAAGATCAGAAGGCCCGGGATCAAAGACCAGATAGAAAGAGATCTCGAAATAATAGAATTCCTAGCCAAAAGAGGAATCAAAAGATCAGATTACCTATCCGATGTACAACTTCTCAACGCAGTAAAAGAATTCGCAAGATGGACCCGACAGGAACTCAACCTTAAACGAGAGGCCCGTAACGGAGAACTACTGGCAGAAAACCTCTCCGACGAAGAAAACATCAAAATACCGGAGATCTACGCAGAAATGACCACGCAGAAAGTAATGGTCATGGAGTACGTCGACGGCATCAAAAGCAGCAAGACAGAGAAACTCCGGGAAATGGACATAGACAACAAAAAACTGGCGGAAACAGCAATCCGCTCCAGCCTCAAACAAATACTCAGAGACGGCTTCTTCCACGCAGACCCACACCCCTCAAACTTCCTGGTAAGAGAAGACGGCACACTCATCATGATCGACTTCGGAATGATGGGCAACCTAACCAAGGACACGAGAGAAAACATGGCCCTAATGATACTGCACTCTCTCAGAGAGGATGTGGACAAGGCCTTCGACGATCTCAAACGAATGGGGCACGTTCAGAGCGACGCCGACGAGCAAGCACTGAAGGCCGAACTAGAAGAAAAAATACTGCTAATACAGAACGCCAACCTCGAAGAAGTCAGCTTCACAGGCCAATTCCTCGACATGACCATCCAGGCCTCACGCCACGGAGTAATAATGCCACAATCCCTCGTCCTCATGGGCAAAAGCATGGTCACCATGGAGGGAATCGGAATGGCCGTATACCCAGAATACGAGATCAACGACCAGTTCAAAAAGACCATCAAAGAAATACTGAGAGACGACTTCAAACCAGAAAAACTGATGAAGGAACTCTCACTCGACCTGGTAGAAAACAAAGACCTCATCACAGAACTACCATCCAAACTCAACGAACTCACAGAAAAAGAAGACACAGAAGTCAAAGTAGTCAACGAGGGCGGCGACAACAGAACACTGGAAGCAGGCCTCATCATCTCATCAGCTTTTCTAGTCACTCAAGGCCAGAAAGAACTCATCGCACTAGGCGCACTCGAAATGGCCTTCGCAGCATATCTCTTCAACAAAAACAATTAGAAAAAATTTTTACTGTTCTACAGGACTAAAACCAGGCCTGATTTTGCCCACGGTATAAAAAGTTTAGTGCCGGGATATAGGATATGGGTTTATACAACGCACGGAAGATGCGGAAAAAGAGACAGCAGTACCGCTGGAGCGACAAAGACTACAAGAGAAGAATGCTGAATCTAAAAGAAAAAGCAGATCCACTAGAAGGATCACCTCAAGGAAGAGGAATTGTACTAGAAAAACGTATTATCGAGGCAAAGCAGCCTAACTCCGCACTACGTAAATGTGTCCGTGTGCAGCTACTTAAAAACGGAAAACAGTTGACAGCTTTCGTTCCAGGAGACGGAGCGATCGATCACATCGACGAGCACGACGAAGTACTAATCGAAGGAATCGGAGGAGCAGACTCCGGACCTAAGGGAGACATCCCAACAGTAAGATACAAAGTCATCAAAGTAAACGGCGTAAGCCTCAAAGAACTCGTCGCAGGAAACAAACAGAAACCAACACGGTGATAAAAAATGACAGACGCAGCAACACTAGACCTAGACGACGAACTCAAGACCTTCGGACGATGGGACGCATCCGAAGCAGAAATCTCAGACGAAGGCCTTGTAAGATACATCAGCCTAGAAAACATTCTCGCACCAAGATCCAAAGGAAGACACAGCGAGAAACAGTTCTACAAGGCAGACGTACCAATCGCAGAAAGACTACTAAACCACATGTACGTCGCAGGCCACAGAGGAAAGAAACACTACATCACCTCAGGCCGCAACATCGGAAAGAGCGAAAAACTCTGGACAATCATCGAAGACGCATTCGAACAGATCGAAGAAGAAACCGGAGAAAATCCTTTCCAGGTACTGGTAGACGCAATCGAAAACAGCGCACCAGTAGAAGAAGTAGTAACATACCAGAGAGGAGGAGTACGAGCACGCAAAGCAGTACTAGTCTCCCCACAGAGAAGAGTAGACCTCGCACTCAGACTACTCGCACAAGGCTCCTACGAAAACAGACTCGCATCCTCAGAAGACGCAGTCGAAACACTGGCCCAGGAAATCATCAAGGCCGCAAACGGAGCAGACGACGTAAGAGCAGTCAGAGAGAAAGAAAGAAGAGAAAGAGAAGCAGAAGGCGCCCGATAGGCCCTTCCCGCCCTCTTTTTCCACCTATATTTCCTTCTCAATTTTCCAACCTAATTTCCAGCCAACTTCTTCCAGATTCAATCTCAACTTCCAACACACCTCTTTCTAGACGCCAACCTATCAGAAAAAGAGAAATATTTTTACTAGAAAAGCCAAAAACTAGCACAAATGACACAGAACAACATAACAAATTCAAAAACAGTTCTCTACACATTCTTACTGGTTCTAGGAATTCTAATAGGTCTCTCAGCCAGCTTTTTCCCAACACAACCTTCAGAACCAGACAGGCCTGTAGCAAGTCAGGAAAGAATCTGGCAGGAACAAATCTGGAACACATCATACCTACGCCAGAACTCAGATATAGTTGTGAAAGGAACAGTTACCGAGGTTCACGAAGCAAGATGGAACACTGAAGATGGCAAAAGGCCCAAAGAGATCACAGAACACGAAATATTCCACACAGCAGACATCAAAGTTGAAAATACTCTAATGGGCGATACAAAAGACCAGATAACATTGAGAATTAGTGGAGGAACTGTTGGAAACCTAAGTATGAACGCAGAAGATGCACCTACTCTCGTAGAAGGAGATCAGGCCATCTTCTTCATTGAGAAAGAAGACAACCACTACGAACTATTCGGCGCGGCCCACGGAGTATTCTACCTCTCAGGAGACAAGGCCGTAAGAAGAAAAGCACCAGCCAAATATAGAAGTGTGAACCTTGACCAGCTAAGAGACTCCATTAAATAAGAGAACAATAATTTTTCTTCTTTTTCTTTTCCCCAGATACCTATCCAACGACCTTTAAACACGTCCCAGAGCATATTTTTACTGTAAATGTTTCTGGATAAAGAGATCAACGACATCTACCTGTACGAAGTCCTCAGAACATTTGGAATGGACCTGATAGGCCTTTTCATACCCATATACATAATATCTCAGGGGTTCGGATTTGAGTACGCACTTGGATTCCTGATGATCGAACAGTTAACAGGCATCGTTCTTTCACTTCCTGTGTCCCACATAATCGCAAGGATAGGATTCAAACACAGCCTGGCCCTCTCATACATCTTTCTGCTGCCAGCACTGCTGCTGATAAGATCCACACCGTTAACCTTGACAGTTATAGCAGGATCATCAATCATCTACGGGATCGGAAAAACTCTGCACAGCGTATCCATAGACTCAGAGTTCGCAGTAGACTCCCACTCCAAGAAGAGAGATTCAGAATCAAGTAAAATGCTAGGCCTGCCAAACATCTCCAGGATACTGGCCCCAGTCACAGGAGGAGTGATACTGAACCAGTTAGGATTCAGCTTCCTGGTATCCACAAGCATAGCCTTCTTCCTGCTATCAGCAGTCGTACTCTTCAGATCAGAGGATCACAGAGATCCTCTTGACTATGACATCAAAGACGTAGTAAAACAGAACTATGCCAAGACATTTCCTGTCTTTTTCTTCCGAGGGATACTGAACTCAGCCGCAGTCACAGCCTTCGCACTGTTTACATTCTTCTTCATCGGGAGCGAGATCGACGCAGGCGCAGTAGCCGCGATAGACAACATAGGCCTTCTGGCAGTAGCTCTTATCTCCGGTAAGCTATCACAGAGATTTGGAAGAGCGAAGATAATTACTGCAGGCCTTCTCAGCTCATCCGCAATACACTTCCTGAGAACCATAGTCAGCACACCGGCACAGGCCCTCGCAGTATCAGGTATCGGCGGCGTCGTCTTCATGATGTACGAGGTACCGCTTTTCTCAGACTTTGCAGACGTCGCGGAAGACGAAGACGTACTTGAATTCTACACGGTAAAACGCATAATATTCAAAGCAGGGCAGATCACTACCATCGGCCTCATCACCGGCATAGGCCTGCACTCAGGACTGAAACAAGGATTCCAGGCAGCATTCATACTCGCAGGCCTGGTCTCAGCCTCAAGCATCTTATGGACTAGAAAAGACTGGTAATTTGTCCATTCTGTTTTTCACTTTGCACTACCACAAGGTTATTGTGAGAGATCAAAAACAGCGTTTCTGCCCGAACTGCGGATCCAATAACGTAGAGTTCGACATGAGCCACACCAACCAGTTAGGAGAGGCCATCGCTAATCCAAACAAGTGGAAATGCAACGAGTGCAACTACAGAGGACCTATGCCAGCGGGAGATCCAGAAAAACAGAAGGAAATGGACATAGAATTCGAACCAGCAGAACAGGAAGAAATAGATACTGACTTCGGAAAGGCCGAACTCAAAGTACTGCTCTACATAACCATACCTGTAACGATCCTGGCCGCAGTATACTTCCTACTGATCCAGTGAACCTTTCACATCTGAAATACTTTCCACATCACGGCCGATAATCACATCTTCAAGGCCTTCACGCTGCGCCGCAACATCATCAGCCTCCGAATCACCGACAAACAATGGATTCTCACAGTGAAGCTCTGCCAATGCATAATCAACATGAACAGGATCAGGCTTCCTCCGAGAAAGATCCTCAAACGTAGTGATACCTCGGAAATAATGCAGATACTTCTTTAGACCAAACTCTTCTACTACAAGATCAACAGTCAAATCAGGAGAATTACTGATAATAGAGGCCTTAACATCTTGAGAGTGAATAAACTCAAGAACATCACGAGCACCATCCTTCAACTCGAGACGGCCTGACTCAATTAACTCTTTCTTACCTTTCATCCTCTCCTTCTCAACAACAGGCCACAGCTTTTCAGGGTCAGCTCCTATCTCTTTACAGGCCTCAGCAAATTTCTCGTCACCTCTAACACCGGTGAGATCAAAAATTCCGTCTTCAGGAACTTCAAATCCTTCCTCATCCAGAGCTCTGGCTACGGCCTCTTTCATCCATGAAAGATCACCTGAGGTAGACTGAAGAAGAGTTCCATCAAGATCAAAGATTACTGCATCGTACTTCATACAGGAAACTGGCCTTTACATGAATAAATTGGCTTCCCCAACCCTGCTGAACTATCATGCTTTTTAACCAATCAAGGACATATCCCTCTTAATGGCTGACGATGACGCCGAAAACAACTTTGACGAAGCTAGAGAGGACATGCATAGAGAGGAGTCAGAAGCTTCAAGCGTAGGCGATGAAGCAGACCATGTAGACGATCTAGAAGATCAGGCCAGAGCAGAAGAAGATGAGGAAGAGGAACATATTGACGACGAAGGCGACAACGAAAGGGAAGGCGAAGATCCCGGAGAATCAGCTCAACATCATCAACAGATTATTTCTCACGAAGAACACACCGAAGAACTACTGAACGAAATACTGGAAGAGATAGAGGATGAAGTAGGTAAAGAAATAGACCAGGCACAGCTCCTATCCGAGGAAGAAGACGATATCAACCAGGGCCTTCACGAAGTAACTGAAGATCTCAAAACATTATCACAGAACCTGGAGAACAGAGATCAGAAACAGATTAAAGACAGCGAACTACGCGAACTAGAAGACCTGATAGAACAGGTGCACGAAGGCACAGAACTGGAAGAGCAGACAGATGAAGAAACACTTCAACTGGAAGAAGAACTAAACAATACCGAAGTAGAAGAAGGCAGGGCCCTGAAACTGATCGAAGAAGCAATAGAGGAAGAAGAAAAAGAAGAAAGCGAAATAAAATACGAAGGACAGGCCGCAGAAGAATACCAGGAAGAACAGGCCTCAAGAGCCCTCCACGAAGAATACAGCGAACTGGAAAGCATGGAAGAAAAAAACAAGGCAATGGCCCAAGAAATAGCCGCAGAAGTAAACGGCAGAATAAACAAGATGCAGGAAGCCCTCTACGACGAAATAAGAGAAAGCGAAGACACTGCACAGACCATCGAAGAGGCAATAAATATTCTGAAGAGTCTTGATCAACAGCTTTCAGAGTGCGCAGAAGGAGCAAAAGACGCAAAAAAACAGAGAATTAACAGGGTCAGAAACGACATACAGGAATTTATTCCAAGAGCAGAACAGGCCCTGAATAAAATAAGAAGCGTCCTGGGGGCCGCTAAAAACCACATGGAAAAAGTAGCAAGCACCTCAAAGAAAGTAGCAGGATACGCAAACAGTAAAATGCCTGTAAACGTGAAAGGCGGTGCAAAAAATGCAGGAAGAGCAAGCCTCACACTAGGGGCCTCTGCAGTAAAACTTTCGATCCTGGTAATGCTGGTAATAATCATTCTATATATACTAACAACGTTCGTATAGAAGACCCTGAAAAAGAGTTAAATCCAGCTTATTCTCGATCCATTTTTAAAAATTGCAATTGCTTCTTCTACTATAATCAACGGTGAAAATTGAAATATGTCCGATAAAGAGCTTGACGCAATTAAAGAGGTAATTAATGATCCTGAGCACATCAGGAACATCGCAATTGCCGCACACATCGACCACGGAAAAACAACACTAACAGACAACCTCCTGGCCAGAGCCGGTATGATCTCCGATAAACTGGCAGGAGACCAGAGATTTATGGACTTCGACGACCAGGAAGCAGAAAGAGGAATTACTATCTACTCTGCAAACATCTCAATGGTCCACGAATACAACGATGACGACTACCTGATCAACCTGATCGATACACCAGGCCACGTTGACTTCGGAGGAGACGTAACAAGAGCCATGCGTGCAGTCGACGGAGTAGTCGTACTTGTCGACGCAGTCGACGGCGTAATGCCTCAGACAGAGACAGTCATGGAACAGGCACTGAAAGAAGGCGTCAAGCCAGTGCTGTTCATCAACAAAGTCGACAGACTAATCGAAGAAATGCAGCTCACACCTGAAGAAATGCAGGAAAGATTCACAGAAATCATCAGAGGAGTAAACGCAGCACTCAGAAAGTACGCAGACGAAGAAACCGCAGAAAAATGGAAGATGAGCGTACAGGACGGAACCGTAGCATTCGGATCCGCACTCAAAAACTGGGCGATCTCCGCACCATACATGAAAGAAACAGGCATCACCTTCGGAGACATAATCGAAAGAGTAAACGAAGGAGACCACGAAGGCCTCAGAGCAGACGCTCCAATCGAAGAAGTAGTACTGGACATGGTAGTAGACCACCTAGTCAACCCACAGGAAGCAGCTGAATGGAGAATCCCAGCAGTATGGCCAGGAGACGTAGAAAGCGAAGTAGGCCAGGACATGATGGACCACGACGAAGACGGAGAACTCGTCGGAGTAGTAACAAACGTAGAAGACGACGAACACGCAGGAACAATCGTCACAGCAAGAATCTACTCAGGAACAGTAAAAGAAGGAGACGAACTATACGGAATCGGCTCCCAGAAAACAGAAAGAGCACAGCAAGTAGGAATTTACTCAGGCCCAAGAAAGCTAACAGTCGACAGCGTTCCAAACGGAAACATCGTAGCAATCACAGGCCCAGACTTCTCCACAGGAGAAACATTCGTAAGAAAAGGAGAATCAGAAGACCTACAGCCATTCGAACAGATCGAACACGTCTTCGAACCTGTAGTTACAAAATCCATCGAACCTAAGAAGACTTCCGACCTGCCAAAACTGATCGAATCACTCAGAAAACGTGCAAAAGAAGACAACACAATCAAGGTAGACATCGACGAAGAAACAGGAGAAACACTAGTCTCAGGACTCGGAGAACTACACATCGAGGCCAAGATCGAAAGATTCCTGGAAGAAAAAGGAATCGACATCAACGTATCCGAACCAATCGTAGTATTCCGTGAAGGAATCGAAGACGAAAGCCCTGTCGTCGAAGGAAAATCACCGAACCGGCACAACAAGCTTGAAATCAGCGTAGAACCTCTAGACGAATCAGTCAGAAAATTCCTCAAAGAGGACTACGAAGAAGTCAAGATGCAGGCCGACGAACAACACGAAATCAAGGAAGCACTTATCGAAGCAGGAATGGACAAAGACGAAGCAGACTCAGTAATCGACGTCCACGAAGAAAACATCTTCATCAACGAATCCAGAGGTATCAAGAACCTGCGTGAAATCCAGGAATACCTGGTAGATGCCTTCCACGAATTCAGCGACGAAGGCCCACTAGCAGGAGAACCAGTAATCGGACTCAAAGTCAGCCTCCACGATGCTTCCCTGCACGAAGACGCAATCCACAGAGGCCCATCACAGATGATCCCGGCCACAAAGGATGCGCTCACAAGAGCATTCCTCCAGTCCACACCTAGAATGATCGAACCTGTCAGAATCCTAAGAATCGACGTACCAACCAACGTCATGGGAGACGCAATGACAGAAGTAAGCAACAGAAGAGGAGACGTACAGGACATGGAGGAAGAAGGAGACTCCACAATGCTCACATGTAAACTTCCTGTAGCAGAAATGTTCGGATTCGAAGCCGCACTCAAGTCCGCAACAAACGGAAAAGGATTCTTCAATCCAAAGGACATGGTCTTCGAACCACTACCAATGAACCTCCAGGAAGAAAAGATCATGGAGATCAGAGAAAGAAAAGGCATGAAACAAGAAATGCCATCACTCGAAGAAGAGTAAAAACCTTCTTCACAGGCCGTAAAAGGCCTACCACATTTTCCTCAACATCTTAATTTTTCTTTACTATCTGGCAAAAATTCAATCTCTATTTCGAGCACCACAACGGCATTTCATGTCACGCACCACCACTTACTTAATAGTTGTTACAAGGAAGTTACAACATGGGACAAACTATTCACAAATGGGATAGCCTAACAGAAGAAGCACAAAATCAGTCTTACGAAATATTCAATACAGGAGACGTCCACATACAGGAAGCTAATGCCAATCTCGTAGGAGGAGGCACTACAACCGTAGAAATACCTAAACTTGTAGTCGACGGCGACTCGGAAACACTAGAACAGTACCAAGAACTCAGAGAACAAGTTGCATCTGGAGAAGCAGATCCAGAAACAGCAGGACAGCTTTTCGGAGAAACAATGGGCGCACTAGAAATGCGGATGGCCGGATATGGAGAACTGGGAGACTACGACGTAGCTGTAGCATTCCCAGACGGCACCGCGAACAAACACTACGACAACCCTCTTGGAGGATCAGAGGGAAAAATTCAGGACCTCATGGGCGACTGGGCACAAGCACTCGAAGAAAGTGCAGGAACACCAGAATCACATCCTGCATACGAAATGGCCAGAAAAGTAGACGAAGATATCGACCACATAGACCCTTACGGAACGAGTAACAGATAGAAACAGCCATTAACAGCCCCACATATTTTTCCCTTATCTTATAATTCTCTTTTTAACCACCTATAAAGGCCTGAAAAACCACATACCCTTTTTAAAGTTTAACAGAGTAATCCTCAATTATACGCATCAATAGGTGACCACCAAATGGCAGACAAAACACACGTTAATCTAGTATTCATCGGACACGTAGACCACGGAAAGTCAACCTCAATCGGAAGACTTCTCTGGGATACCGAAAACCTACCACAAGAAGAAATGAGAAAGCTCGAAGACGCTGCTGAAGAAGCAGGTAAAGAATCATTCGGATTCGCATTCGCAATGGACTCTCTTGAAGAAGAGAGAGAAAGAGGAGTTACAATCGACCTCGCACACCAGGAGTTTGACTCAGATAATTACCACTTCACAATTATCGACGCTCCAGGCCACAGAGACTTCATTAAAAACATGATCACAGGAGCTTCTCAGGCAGACGCTGGAGTTCTAACAGTCGCAGCAGACGACGGAATCCAGCCTCAGACAAAAGAACACGCATACCTAGCAAAGACACTGGGAATCGACCAGCTAATCGTCTCCATCAACAAAATGGACCTAGTTGACTACGGAGAAGACGGTTACAATGACATCAAGGAAGAAGTTTCCGAGATGCTACAGGGAGTAGGATACGACACATCCGAAATCAACTTCGTTCCAATCTCAGCATTCGACGGAGAAGGCGTTGTAGAGCCTTCCGACGAAATGGGATGGTACGACGGCCCATGCCTACTAGAGGCACTAGACGACCTGGAAGAACCAGAAAAGCCAGGAGACCTACCACTAAGAATTCCAATCCAGGACGTATACAACATCTCCGGAATTGGAGCAGTAACAGTAGGAAGAGTTGAGACAGGAGACATCGCAGGAGGAGACAGCATCAAGTTCGAACCTGCATCCACAAGACTCAACAAGAACATCGGTGGAGAAGTCAAGACCATCGAAATGCACCACGAAGAAGTAGAAGAAGCACACCCAGGAGACAACATTGGATGGAACACAAGAGGAGTCGGAGAATCTGACGTCAAGAAAGGAGACGTAGCAGGACCAGCCGACAACCCACCAACAGTAGTCGACAGCTTCGAAGCACAGGTCATCGTCCTAAACCACCCTAACGTCATCTCCGAAGGATACACACCTGTATTCCACGTTAACACAGCACAGGTATCCTGCACATTCACGGACATCAAGTCCACAATGAATCCAAAGACAGGAGAGACAATCGAAGAAGACCCTGACTACATCAAGCAGGGACAGGCAGCAAAGGTTGAAATCACACCACAGCAGCCACTAGTCATTGAAGAGAACGACGAGATCCCACAGCTTGCAAGATTCGCAATCAGAGACATGGGACAGACAGTTGGAGCCGGACAGGCTCTAAAAGTCACAGAGAAGGAGTAAATCACTCCTCTCCCACATTTTCTTTCTATTATCCCTCTATTCTACCTACTTCTAAACGACATCTTTATGGAATTAAGCAAATACACAAACAATGCGAGGCATACTGAATGAGTCTTAAAGACAAGGTAACAGACAGAATAACCAGAAAAGGGAAAGGATACCTACTTCTAGACCACAGCAAATACTCAATTCTACCAGCAGAACCTTTTAGCAGATGGGGATATGAACAGGGATCCGAAGCACTTGAAATATACCAGCAATCAGGCCTAGGAGAAGCAGCTACCTCAAGCGAAGCCTTAGCCGCGACAGTTCTTGGAGCAGGACTTGTAGCAAGCCTGGACTCCTACAGAAGATCTCTAGACCTTAAAGAAAACTACGATAAAGGAGCACTAGATAGAATGGTAGAGGACGAATTCAACATTTCTCTCCATGATGAAGAACTGGACGAGTTATATAGTAGGCTACAGGACTAAAGCCAAAACATATTTTAACCTTTTAGTAACAACACTATTCTATGAGTCTTTTTGGAGAAACCGAGGAACGAGCTGTAAACTACGTGGCCGACAGACTTGAAGACTTTGAATACGGAGAAGCAGCAGCTAAAACAGGAACAGTAGCAGGCCTTTCAGGCGCAGGAGCAGCACTCGCCAGCAACAACGTAGGCCTCGGAGTACTATCGTTCGCAGTCGGAAACTTCTCACACAATGTCAGCACAGAACTGGCCTCAAGACCCGAATACGGCCTCAACGTTTCAGACGAAGAAATAGAGGAAATGGTCGACGGCGAACTATACATGGAAGACATCGATGTAGAAGACATTGATACTGACTACGAGTTTGAAAAGGATGAGTGAAGAACTCTGAAACAGTGAAACAGAAGAAGGCCTTAACTATTCTAGCAACTATAACTGCAGCAGTATTTATTCTCAAGGCCTTTCCAATGGCCGGTGCATCTACAGTACCTCCTGGATGGATAGATACTAGTTATCATACATCGACCGCGGTAGACGTTTCCAGCGGCGATCTTGACAGCCTGATGCACCCATGGTGGCACATACAGGGCAACTCAGCAACAGTAGGCGACGTCCCAGTAATAGACAGAAACTCGAAAACATTCTACTACCCGCCATTCCTCCACCTATTCATGGCCTCATTCATGCTAATACTGCCCGCAGGCCTCGCAACAATACTATCGATATCGCTTATATACAGTCTGACAGCCCCAGCAACATATCTTCTGACAAGATCATACGAAATAGACAGAAAATCAAGTCTACTGGGCGCAGCCTTCGCAGCAACATCAATACCGCTAATCCACTCACAGATCATGGGATTCTGGTCATTCGCAGCAGCATTCATACTGGGAATAACAGCATTCAGCTTCTACAGACTACACAGAAAACACGGAGGCCGAAAACTCCTGGCAGCATACCTGTTAACCGCAACAGCTACAGTCCTAACACACTGGGTATTCGGAGCATTCATAATAGGCATGCCACTACTCAGCACATTACTCGAAGAAAAAACAATTGACTGGAAAATACCAGGCCTCGCACTTGCAACAGTACTACCACACTATGTAGCATTCTTTGCAACATCAAAACTTTCAATCTACAGCACCACAACATTCGACAAGTTCTACACCTCTATAACACCTATCGCAATAATCGGAGGCCTTCTCATCAGCAGAGGCCGCAACAGAACAATCGACCTATTCTCAGCAGGAAGCCTTGCAGGAATGACAGCCTACTACCTCGGAGCACCAATCACATTCGGAGGAATGATACAGTTTGCACTACCAGTACTGGCCGGATTCTACATAGCAGACACAAGAAAAAGAATCAACGGGAAAGAACTTGCAAAGGCATTCACAATACTGACAACAGTATTCATAGCTGCCAGTATGATTTCACAGGCCGCAATAGGAAACAACTCTGGAAGAGTGCTGACAGAAGACCAGTTCCACGGCCTGTTAGATGCAAGAGATAAAATACCTGAAGAAAAGATTGTAGCAGGGCCTGAAGTCGGCGCCTGGATAACACTTGCATCCGGAGAAAACAGGATAGTCAATCCCTACGCAGAATACAATGCTTCAAAACTTGATGAAAGGTTCTACGTGCTCTCTACAGCTAGGGGAGCAAGGCCCTGAACCATTTATAAGGTTTAACTTCGAGAGGTGTTTATATGCAGAAGGCCCGAGTAAAACTAAGAAGTACCGAAAAAGAGAAGGTAGATGACCTTGCTCAGGAAATACTAGAGATCGGTGAGGAATACGACGCAGAAGTTTCAGGCCCTGTACCTCTACCGACCAACAACATGAAGATCACCACCAGGAAAGCACCTGATGGAGAAGGAAGCTCAACAATCGAAAGATACGAGATGCACGTCCACAAGAGACTTCTCGACGTAATGGAATCCGAGAGAGCTCTCAGACAGGTCATGCGTGTACACGTACCTGAAGGCGTAGACATCGAAATCGAGCTAAAGGATTAAAATCCTATTCTTTCTACCCTTTCCTAATTTAAAGATTCTACAGACTACTTTTCCTATAGGCTAAAAGCGCATTCCTAGAATGCTCTAGGCTTGATCAAACTTAGCCTGAAAGTTTGTGCCGGAGTGACTGAGTGGCTAAAGGTGCCGGTCTTGAGAACCGGTGGGACATCTGCTCCCTCCTGGGTTCAAATCCCAGCTCCGGCGTAAATTTCAAACCCAAAAATCATTCTATACTCCTGCAACACAAGGCAAAAAGAGTTCTGAGAATAATTCCTAGGGCTACCCTTTTTATTCAGCTATTAGGCATTTCTTTACAAGTATGAAAGCTGAAGATTTAATGGACGAACCAGACTTCATTGAACCTGACGCGGCCATAGAGGAGGTCGTGGAGGAGTTCAAAGGTAGTGAAAACACTCTCATAGTACGGGAGGAAAACAAAATAATGGGAGAGATCCACGAAAACAGCCTTCTCAAGGCCATGATCCCGGAAGACAAGCTGGACGAGGAATCAATTATCGGCGTGCTTGGAATCTCATTCGACCAGAGCTACGTACCAGACACCGCAGAAGACCTGATGAACAGTCACGAAGTAACAATCAGTCCCGACACAGATATAGGAGAGATAGCATTCCTCATGGACCGTGAAGACATTCGATCACTTCCAGTAAAAGAAGATGGCGAGATAATCGGAGTCGTACACGAAAACAAGGTAATAGAAAACTTCTCGGAGGGAGGAGAATAAAATGGCAGCAGGACTTGCAGCCGGCACACTATACAACGTTGGAATACTGCTGATGGCATCATTTATCCTCGGAGAACTATTCGAGAGAATAGGCCTTGAATCAATACTAGGATACATCACCGCCGGACTGTTACTCGGACCTTCATTCCTTAGCGTGATGGACGCATCCGCAGTACAATCCTTCGCAACAATCGGAGTCTCACTAGTACTATTCAACGCAGGCCTCAGAGAGGAGAACGCCGCAGATATTTTCAGGCATAGACAAGGCCTGCAGCTAGGACTTGGAATTCTTGCAGGATCTTTCGCACTGATATTTGCAGCGCTGTACTTCTTTGGATCGCAGTTCCTACCTTACAACACGTTGACACAGTTCCTGTTCATCGCACTGGCATACGCAGTAGTCGACATCGGCATCCCATCCAAAATCATGATGAGCCGTGGAATGCTCAGAGAAGAAACAGGCAAGTACACGATCAAATCCGCAGTCATCAACGTCACAGCAGGACTACTCGCACTAACAGGCCTCGTACTGGTCTTCTCACCTGGAGAAAATATCGCTATGAGGCTCGGAGGAATCCTGGGCTTCGCAGCAGTATTCTATCTTCTGCACGAAACCATTCACAGGATCGATGACTACATCATCAACTTCGAGGAGACAGAGGCCCAGTTCGCAATAACATTCGCATTCCTACTAGGCCTCTCCTACATGACAGAGATTGTAGGCCTTTCAACAGTACTCGGAGCATTCTTCGCAGGAATCATCGTATCAAGAAGCGACTTCTCCGAATCCAAGGCCTTCCAAGAAAAGATCAATGCGATCGGACTCGGACTATTCATCCCGATATTCTTCGCATGGTTCGGCCTCGGACTACATGTTTCCAGCATTATCGCGAACATTGAGGCAGCAGTCTTCCTGTTTGGCCTATCCACAGTCTCCAAGCTGGGGATAGGTTACGCAGCCTCGAAGCTTCACGGTATGGACAAGCCAGGAACTATCGCAGCATCGCTGATTTCGCTGGATATTGAGACACTGGTCGTGCTGCTGATCGGAAAAGACATGGGCCTCTTCGGACCCGAAATCCTGCAGATGTTCGCACCAGCAGTACTGCTTTCGACACTCACAATCGTACTGCTGTACGCACTCATCGACCGCAGGTAACTTATCACTTCCTTTCTCTTTCTTTTCTTAATGTCAGCCAAACAGAACTATCTCCGAGCAATCTACAAACTAACAGATGCCGGCGACAAAGGAACAACCACAGGAGAACTCTCAGAAGAACTCGGAGTATCCAACGCATCAGTATCGGAGACCATCAAAAAACTGGAAGATGACAAGCTGATCTGCCGGGCACCTTACAAAGAATTCACTTTAAGCCCGATGGGCAAGGAAGAAGCAGAAAGAATCAAAGAAAAATACGACATACTCAGAAATTTCTTCGAAGACCTGGGCCTGGAACACCCGGAAAAAGAAGCCGATACAGTAGAACACAGCATCTCAATGGAAGCCGTAAAGAAAATAGAGCAGCAGCTTTAGATCAGTTTTTAAGAATTAACCGCAACAGTTACACATACACCTTAGAGTCCCCTGGTGTAGTGGCCAATCATGAGAGGCCCTGGCCCTCTCGACGCAGGTTCGAATCCTGCGGGGACTAAACTCATATCTTTCTTTAACCACCTCAACAAATTCTATCCTGATGCAGGAAGACCCAGAGATAAAACAACACTTCGACCTCAACTCAGTAGACTATGACAGGTACATGGGCACCAACCAGCACGGAATGATGCACTACGGAGACCACACAGAATACCAGAGAAACTGGAAAGAAAAAATACTGGCCAAAACAGGCCTCATAACCAGAAAAGAAGTAAAACAGGCAGTAGTACACAGAGTAGAGGCCCTCGCAGAAAAAGCAGACATACAGCAAGGAGACACCGTACTGGACTCAGGATGCGGCCGCGGAGGAAACACAATCTGGCTGGCCAAAAACACCAACGCAGAAAAAATAATAGGCCTCGACATCGACAAAGACCTCCTGGAAAAAGCCAGAGAAAACGCCGAAGAAGCAGGAGTAGAAGAAAAAGTAGAATTCATACACCAGGACTACGATAACCTCCAACTAGACAACTTCGACGTATACTTCGCAATCGAAAGCCAGGCCTACTCCCAAGACGAAAGAAAACTGGCAGAAAACATCTACAAAGGCCTAAACCCCGGAGGAAGACTGGTAATCACCGACGGATTCCGGACAGAAAAATTCTCCGAAAAACACGAACAAATATCCAGAAAAATGCATATCGGCTGGGGAGTCGACTACATGGCCTACAGATCCAACTTTGAAAGATTCCTCAAACAAGCAGGATTCCAGAACATCCAGGTAGAACCGCTCATGGAAAAAATAGCTCCCACCTCAAAATACCTGCACAGGGCCTCCGTACTCACAACGCCATACGTACAGCTAAGACTTGAAATAGCAAAAGGCCTGAACACACTAACAGACAGCATAGGCCTCAACACAGAGAAAAAAGAGAAAGAAGTCAAGAGATACCGCCAGCTCAGAAACCTCACCACCACAGGCCGCTACCAGTACATCGCCGGTAAAAAAGAGATATTCAACCAGTTCGACTTCTACGCAGAGAAACCCGAGTAATTAGGCCTCCTTGATAGGATCCACTTCTTCAATGAACCTCTTAACCTCTTCTTGTGCTGCGACTCGAACACCATACTTCCCTGCTTTACTTCCTCTCACACCAATATTAGAACACATCTCAAGGAAGTCATCAAGCAGCGGCCTAGATCTGTTCTTGAAATGAACAACCTTGTAGCCGTCCTCAGATCGCAGGTATATCGAACCATCTGTGTTAGTAAGCCCTCTTAGACATGAATTAGACAGAGCTTTAGAATTTTTTACCCACTCTGGAACTCCTACTTGATGTTTTACCTTATTGCCAGGAACTAGACCCACCTCCTTGAGACCCTCAACTATCTTCTTTCCGTAAACTCAGATTTATGGCTGATCATGGCTAAATTCTTCAACTGAAGGTTCTTTACTAAGACATTCTTTGATCAAGTAGTTAGCCCTCGAAATAATCTTTTCTTCCTCAGAGCTGAAAGAAATCTTCAAGTGATGGTTAGACACATGTCTATCGCCACGATCATAGGATTTATCGCTCAAATGTCCGTCTCCTAAAATCATGCCAACTAGTTCGGCAGTCAACTCATTTTTAATCAGGTCTATCGATGAAAACTTTCCTATCCCATTTTCATACTCTATATATTCATACTGAACATCACCGTCATATAGAGTCTTTAGAGCCTCAAAAGAATCACTTGGAATACTTGTTCCCGAATAAAGATGATTTCTGAAGCCGCTATCTATCTCTGCTGAAATATCATCTAGAGTGAACCCCTCGGCTTTGAGAGAATCATAAACCTTTTGCAGCTCAGACTTAGGGACCTTAACCCTTCTCTCCATAGAAACGCAATAACTAGTTTGTTTTTTAAGAGTTCCAATTCTTATTACGAGATACAGCAACAGTCCCCTGGTGTAGTGGCCAAATACCTTCAACACTATGTTAAGGTAGGCAATTCATAGCGGCCTTTGGAGCCGCTGACCCAGGTTCGAATCCTGGGGGGACTATAATCATTCTCAGATATGTAATTTAGTGTAAAAAACGATATTTCTTGCTGGAACAAATTCTCCTTCTATGAGACAGGATGAGGAAAGTGTAGAGGATGTGCTGGAGAACATAAGCCTGTTTTTAAAGGCCTTTGAAGTGGATGAGTCTGATATCGGGATTGTTCTTTCGCCGGCGTATGAGAACGTGGATGGCAGGCCTCGATTGGATTATTTTGTGAAGGCCTATACTGATTTGAATCCGTGTTTGGATGGTTCTGTGTATATTGAGGAAGGTTTTTCTGAGGATGTGTATACTGGCTGGGTGGAGGAGTTTGAGTCAGGTTTTCCGGAGGCCGATGTTGCTGCGGCTAGTTTTGAGGATTTAGAGCACTTGATGCAGGGTTCGTTGTAGAAGTACTGTTCTGATGATTTTGTTTTCGTGTAAGAAAGGATATTTTCCAGTCATTCTGGTATAGTATTTGGAGGGCTGAAGAAAAATGAATGAGGAAGATTTACCTAGCTTCTCGGCTTTAAGTCTTGTAGGAGCTGCAGCAGTGGTTATTGTGTACTGGATACATCTTGCATTGATAAACAGGCCTTTGATCAATGAGACAGGGATCAGTTTAACGATATTTGTCTCGGCTTACCTGGCCCAGTACCTGCCTTTGAGAGCTTTAAGAACCCGACTTTTGACGAAGATGTAAGCTGGAGTCAATATTTCAAAACTCCAGACACATCTTCCTTCTTTACATTCAAGCCTAGAATAGGAAGTCCTTAAGCTAAAACAGCAAATACACCAGCAACAATAGATTCAGAGAGCAATACAGTCGCCACATTCTTATTGAAGCAATATACTTAAATTTTTGAGGGATAAATGTTTGTTATTGGTGAACAAAAATGCAAGGAGCTCATGAATACGATACCGGCATCCGGTGGAAGGACGGAGTCTCTGATGAGAATGTCGAGGCCCTGGCAGAGGTAACGGACGATGTAGCTGCTAGGCTTGACTACTTCACGGAACTCTACAGGGATGGAGAGGTAGAAAGAGAAAGAATCGACCGACTTGTGGCTCTGGGGGAGAGAGCACTCCGGGCAGAAGGAATCTGGAGGGACGAAACACGAGGCCTCGAGGCCACGTACGAAGAACTTGAATCGCGTGGCGAAGAAGAAATCAGTGAGGTAGAAGATATTCAGGAAGTCTTTAGCGGAGAAGAACACAGTCTTGAGGACTACAGCAATGAATTCGTGGAAGAGGCCGAAGCATACAGCAGCGATCCAGAAACCAGGCTATGGAAAGCACAGGAACGATATCGCGAAGCACTGGGAGAACTCAGAGAGCTGGAAAACTAGGCAGGCCTCCAAACATCCTACTTTTTTAGATTCAGCCACATAATTTGAACTATGAACCGGAAGAAGGCCTTTCTATTCCTTGCAATGGGAGTTACAGGAGTACTGATCTTCCTGATGATATCTCCTTACCTGGGCTATCTGCTTACAGGAGGAATACTGGCCTTTATGCTGCATCCAGCGAAAAGATTTTTCGATAACTACACCAAGTACTCGGCAGCGGCCGTAATAATGATGACATTTCTCATGGCGGTTTTCCCACTGGTACTGACAGCTGGAGCAGTAGCGAACGATGCCAGCGACATGGTATCAACTCTGGAGACAGCAGACCTCAGCCTTGATGTAATCGATAATAGAATAACACAGTTAACAGGCCAGGACGTACAGCTGGAGGAAAGACTGAAGTCCTCAATACAGACAATAGGATCAACAGTACTCTCAAGCACATCAGAAATAGTTGACACAGCCAGCAACTTCTTGATAGGAATATCCCTACTACTATTCCTCCAGTACTACCTACTGAAAGAAGGAGAAGAACTGGTCGAATGGTCGAAAAACCTGGATCTCATGCCAACAGAACTGCAAAACGACCTATACCAGAAAACAGCAGACACCACCAGAACAGTCATCAAAGGCCACGTAATAACAGCAGCAGTATCAGGCCTCGTAGCAGGAGTAGGCCTATACATAGCAGGAATCTCCAACGTATTCTTCTGGACATTCATGATGATGATACTCGGCCTCATACCGCTAGTAGGAACAGCACTGGTATGGGTACCAGCCGCAGCATACCTTCTACTCAACGGCAACATCTACCCCGGCCTCTTCCTGCTCGCGTACGGAGCAGCAATAGTAGGATCAGTAGACAACTTCCTCAGGCCTTTCCTCGTGGACGAAAGCGCCGACCTGCACCCATTATTCATAATTCTGGGAGTAATCGGGGGTATCGGAGTATTCGGCCCTATAGGAGTATTCGTAGGCCCAGTACTGTTCGGCCTCGGAAAATCACTGGTCACAATCTACATCCAGCACTACGAGGAATTCCAGTAAAAAAATATTTCTCAGTTTTAAACCTTGAAACCACAAGAAGCAATTATGGCAAAAGAAGTACGTGCATCACACATCCTCGTCGACAACGAGGAACACGCCAAACAGATCAAACTTGAACTGGAAAGAAACGAAGACAAAGACTTCGCAGAAATGGCCAGAGAAAAAAGCGAAGGCCCATCCAGAGACAACGGCGGAGACCTCGGATTCTTCAGCAGAGGAGACATGGTCAAACCATTCGAAAGAAAGGCCTTCGACATGGAAGTAGGAGAAGTATCGGATCCTGTCCAGACAGAATTCGGATGGCACCTAATCAAGAAAACCGAGGAAAGATAAGGTTTTCTAGATAACGCAGAAGATCTCCGATCTTCGAATAATTAAGAAGACAGAAGAGCGATAGTTCTTGAATTGTTGTAGAGAAGAAATGTTTTTTCTCACAGTATTGACTTCTTTTCTTTTTCTCTTGATTAAATTTTGAGGCAACTACATACACTCCATAACCCAGTTCCCGTCACACTTCCAAAAGACTTAAATTTGTCACTATCTAATAGTAACATATTATGGGACTACTTGATAGATTCACTGGCGGATCTAACGAAACCGAAAATCAAGAAGAGCAGCAAGAACAAACCCTGCAGCAGGAAGAAACAATCGAAGAAGCATCACCTGATGAAAAACAGACTCAAGAACTTATCGAGTTTGGGCCTGAAAACAACCACACCTTACCCGAGGATAAGCAGACCGACGTAGACGAGACACTTCAGAAAGTGGAGGACCCTGTAGAATTTCTGAGCAACAAGGACTCAGAAGGACTACAGACAGCCTACGACAACTCTTTCATCGCAGAGGCCCTAAGGACACAGGTCACTGATGAGAAGAGGAGAACACGTGGCGCTTTCCAGACAGCTGCAACAACAGAGCTATGGGCAAAGAACCCTGAAGCCAACGAACTAGTTGCAAACGTTGCAGCAGAAGCTGGAATGAGTGCAGACGACGTCTATGATGAGATGGCAGATGAAACCAAAGAGGAAGTTATCACCAGTCTCGTCGGAAGAGAACTTTATGGGCCAGCAGACTCTTTTGCGACAGAATCAGAAAGTCTTGACACTCTTGCAGAAGCAATTGAGCAAGAAATAGGAAGAGAGATCAAAGAAGAGCATGAAGACCTGTCATATATAGACACCGGCAACCTTGACGAAGAGCAATACAACAAGGTAGTAGCAGTAATGACTTCTCTGAGCGAAGAGGGAAAATCTGCTATTGATGACGAGCATCTTGGCCTGGACAACTTTAACTGGGGCAATAACCTCGACAACGAAAGCAAAGCCAGATTGAACGAGACAATAGGCAGTAGCTGGAACGATTCCGCAAAAAGAGCAGTCGAAGACAGATGGGAGAATGAAGAGTACAGTCAGGCAGCACTGCTTGCAGAGACATTCGAAGTCGATCAGGTAGAAGTAGATGACGGAAGAAGTTACAGCGACAGAACGAAAGAAATCAATGATGTAGCGAAGGAAGCAGTAGAAAAGTACAGGAGATCTGGAGACTACGAACAGGCCGTAGAGCTCGCAGGCGAAATACCTGGAGGAGTACAGAGAACAGAGCTCCTAGAAGATCTTGCAGTACACATTGACGACGAGGAAGAAGCATTCCAGGTAGCAACCGCAGGCTACACAGAAGATGATGTAATGAATCAGGCCTTAGAGTACGTCGATCAACAAGTACAGGAAGGAAACACCGAGGCCTACGAACAGCTTAACTCAGCAACCGACTACGACATCGCCGAAGAATTAAGTGCTGAAGCACAGACAGACATACAGCTTGCAGGCCTGTAACCCTTATTCTTCTCTTATTTCCTTATCTTTTCTCCATTATATTTTCTAAATGAGTCAGGGCCTCTTCCTGCAAAATATATCCAGGACTGGTAGCTACAGTAGTAAAGTCAGCCTCATCCATTAATCCTCCAATCATTCGATAAATCGGTCCCGGACTTTCCACACCGTTGAAAACATCGAGATCAAGATCCAGGATTAAAGAGGATTCACCAAAGTCTCTGTGCAGAAGCTGCTGATTCTTGTTCTCAACACCCCAGTTAACGGTCTCATCAACTAGGCCCCACTGCTCAGCAGGATAGATAAACTCATTTATCTGAATCATATCACCGATCAACTGCTCGGCCTCTCCCACAGATTCAGGAGGGAAGAAAGGCTCTGGCATTTCGCCATCATAGTGATCATCCAAGTGAAGAAGAACTGTATCTCCTTCCAGAACATTTTCATTCGAGGCCGCAAGCCAACCAGCCAGCGCATGATTATGATCATCAACGTAGAAAACATCGTCATCCAGATCAAGAACATACTGGTCAAGCCTGACAAAAGCATCATTATTCTCACTGTTAAAGCTCTCAACATCGGAAACCGTGACATCATCAAGGCCCTCAGGAACCACTACACCATAATCCAGATCAGTGTAGTCTCCTTCGACAACTTCAGGCTGACGAATAGTTCCAATCTCGGAACCAGTCATCACACCGCCATAATCCTGCAAATCACTGTAGTCAAAGGCCATCCAGAAACAACCATTCTCCAAGATTTTAATACCTGGTAGCAAGGCCTTCTATCTCACTGACTACCCCTGAGTCAACCCTTTATAAGATTTAACTAAGATGTTTCTGTTACGGGTAAACATGTCAGAAACCAAAGAGATTGTAAGGATTGCAAGAACCGGAATCGATGGTACAAAAACAGTAGATGAAGCCTTGACAGGCCTCAAAGGAGTCGGCAACATGTACGCACACGCAGTAGCCGAAGAAATGGGCCTCGAAAATGAAAAGATAGGCGACCTCGACGACGAATCTATCGATGAGGTAGAAGAGAAGCTTAAGAATCCTGACAGTCTTGACCTTCCAGAATGGCTTCTGAACAGAAGGAAGGACAGAGATGAAGGAGACAACCAACACTTAATCGAATCAGACCTAGAACTGAAGAAGGAATTCGACATCAGAAGACTAAAAGAAATCGATTCCTACAAAGGATGGAGACACTCCATCGGGCTACCCGTACGCGGACAGAAGACCAAATCTTCATTCAGATCCGGCGGTAAAATCGGAGTATCAAGAGCAAGAATTCAGGACGAAGCAGAACCGTCCGGCGACGAATAGAGTGATCAACCATGGTTAAGAAGCTAACAAAACAATACGAAACACCAAGCGAAGGCTGGAGCGAAGAAAGAATCCAGGAAGAAGACCAGCTAAGTGAAGAATACGGCCTCAAAAACAAGAGAGAAATCTACAAAGCACAGAGCGAACTAAGAGCACTCAGAAGAGAGGCCCGTAAACTTGCATCAGAAGACGACGAAGAAAGAAGAAAAGAAGTAATCGGAAAGGCCAACAGACTAGGCCTCATCAGAGAAGATGCAGGACTTGAAGAAATACTAACACTAAACGTTACAGACATTCTCGACAGGAGACTTCAGACAGCAGTAAACAGAAGAGGTTACTCAGACACTGCAAACGAAGCAAGACAGCTTGTCAACCACGGCCACGTCTACGTAGACGGCCAGAAAGTAACTGTTCCTGGATACATGCTTACACAGGAAGAGGAGAAAAAGGTTGAAGTACAGCTACCTGAACCTTCTGAAGAACCAGAAGAAACCGGGGAAGCTGAAGAAGTCGAGGAAACCGAAAACACTGAAGAAGAATCAGAAGAACAGGAAGGTGAAGAATAAATGAAGAAAGGAATCGTAAACATTTACTCAAGCTTCAACAACACGATCGTACACGTAACAGATGCAACAGGCGCAGAGACAATCTCAAGAATCTCTGCAGGAATGGTAACAGATAAAGGCCGACTACAGGGCTCACCATTCCCAGCAATGAAAGCAGCCAAGCAGGCAGTCGAAGAATCAATGGAGAAAGGCATTGAGAAAGTCGACATCAGAGTAAGAGCTCCTGGTGGACAGAAGATGAAGATGCCAGGTAAAGGAGCACAGCCAGCAATCAGAGCTATCTCCAGATCCGAACTGGACGTCGGAAACATTGAAGACGTAACACCAGTACCGCACGACGGCTGCAGAGAAAAAGGCGGAAAGAGAGGCCGCAGAGTATAAAATCCATCTCTCAACATTTTCTCTTAACTTAATACACACTCGCGAGGTAGAAAGACTATGAAACTTGAAAAAGTCGAAGAAGACAACGGCGTTCTAACAGTCAAACTGGAAGACTCAAACGAAGCAGTAGCAAACTCACTAAGAAGAGCAATGATGGCAAGAGTACCAACACTCGCCGTCAAACACATCGACGTAGTGAAAAACGAGTCAGGCCTCTTCGACGAAATCCTAGCCAACAGAATCGGCCAGGTACCATGGACAATCCCACAGAAGTTCGACGAAGAAGACGAACTACACCTCGCACTCAAACAGGAAGGCCCAACCAGCGTAACAGCTGAAAACATGCAGGCCGACAACGACGAAGCAGAACCAGTACACGACGCACTGATCGTGGAACTCAAAGAAGACCAGGACATCGAACTGGAAGCAACAGCAGTACTCCAAAACGGAAGAGACCACGCCAAACACCAGGGCGGAACAGTAGGATACGAAAAACTCGGCGACGGAGAATTCCAGTTCAGAATCGAATCCACATCAGGATACACAAACGAAGAACTACTGCAGAAAGCAATCGAAGTAGTACAGGAAGAACTAGAAAACGCAGAGGCCTCAGCAGACGAACTTTAAACAACAAATATTTCTCACCACTTCTTATCTCATAACTTCTTTCTGCAATCAGTCAGGTCTAACGAAATCTCAAACCTGGAACCAGGACAACTACAGAAAAGCCGTAGAACTATCCCACAGATACGACAGACTGGAGGCCCAGTTCAAAGCCCTCAGCAAAATAATGGAACAGAACAACCTCGGCCAGCTACAGGAAGAATACAGAGACAGACACCCATGGCTGAACGAGCCAGAAAAGGCCTCCGGCTTCAAAACCGCAGCAGAGATATGAGCTATTAAACAGTTACAGCCATAACCTCTAACCACAGAGAAAAAATGAAGCAACGATCCGAAAGGCATTATCAAAATGCCTTAAGCTTGATCGAACTTAGCTTGTAAGTTCGCCGGGGTAGCCAAGTTAATTCTTGCCAACCCCGAAGCCATGCACAGCATGGCCTATTGCGTATCAATCGAGCGCAACCAATTGCCGGGGTAGCCAAGTGGCCAAAGGCGCAGGACTTAAGATCCTGTCCCGCAGGGGTTCACGAGTTCAAATCTCGTCCCCGGCATAATCTAATTTCTATTGAACAAGACTTCTTCAATGCAAAAGATAGAGAAATATTCCATGATCACCTTACAGAGGCCACCGGAGAAGAATAAAGCCCTGATTTCAACCTGAAAAAATAAGGCAGGCCGCAGAAGACTGGTACAGCAGTGCAATTTACTGAAAATACTCTACACAGCCAAACAACATCTAGAAAATATTTCTACAGTCTAGATCATGCTCTAACTTGCTAGATAATCTTTTAGATTAAAATAAATTACCTATCAGTGTTTTTGGTCACGGAAAGCGGTTAAACTAAAAAAAGAGCTTTACAAAAAATTGATATGGACTTTGGACGCGTCCCCACAATAATACTAGGACTAGTACTTCTAACACTAACATTCAAGGCCGGAGCACTACTACAGGATATGAACGAGTGGAACAACCCTCAACCGGAAATACTGTTCAACTCCATGTACAAAAACGATGCAGGCCAACTATCCCTCAACATGGAAAACAAGGGAACTCCAGCAAACTTCACACAGTTCGAAGTAAAATACAACATAAATGGCCAGGTATACAACCAGTCCGAACTCAAAGAAGCACAGCCAGACCTCGCAGCAAACAACACATGCTTCACCCAGAACGGAACCTGGGGCAAAAACACCAGATACAGCTGCCAAACAGGAATAAACTTCCCACAGGCCCAGACCAACACAATGATAATCATATCATTCAAAGAAGGCGAAATAAAATGGAAAAAAGGCTGCAAACCAGTAACCACAGACGCAATAGGCTGCTAAAACAATAAGGCCTCCACAAAAATATTGTTCGAAAACCGTCGAACAAAAATCCAGAAATCTCCTGTAGAAATTCTTTACCCTCTTAAGAACATACCATATACACAAAAACAGTTTCTAAGACACTCATATTACAACAAGTCGATTGTAGAACGTTCAAAAACCGTTCATGAACGGTTAGAACAGGCCTTTCTCCAAACCATTTTTAAAGGTGGTTACCATAAAACATGCATAAGAACGAGCCACGATAGCGACTGGACTCGGCCCGGTTCCCCTTTCACAACCATCCCTCAACGGGAGGTAATTTTTTTGGGAATCGGGATCCCGCGGAGAAACCACACTCCGTCAACAAAAAATGAAGCGGCCCTCGGTCTCAACGTCGCTTCCACATAAAGAAAATATTGAGACAAACTTGGTGAATCAACCAATGAAGAACATCAAAAAACTCAAATCTTATGGAAAGACTGTAGCAGCATCCGCACTACTTGTTGGAGCTACTGTAACCGGCGCAGCCGGTCTAGCAGCAGCACAAAACAATGGGTCCAGTGGAGCTGACTACACACTACAGGATTATCCAGCACCTTTCGTAGATGACGAAGGGAACGTAGATACATCCATCGTCGTAGGCACAGACGGAAAACAGGCCGACGTAGTCTCCGCAGTAGATATCGCAGGAGACCTAGGAAACCAAGCATTCTCCGAAGAATCAGTAGATGGTCCAAGCGGAGCATCAGTAGATGGAGAACAACTGAATGAGGAAGTACTCGGTTTAGACCTAACAACTACAACAATTGATGCATCCGATTATTCAGCATTCACAAGAACAACAATGGAAGATGACGACGGAGAAGATGTATTTGTCACTGAATCCGCACAGATCTCAGGAGTCGCTTCCAGAATCAACGGAACATCTACAGATTTCAACGTTCAGCCTGGCGACGTCACATACGACGTAACTTACAGCCCAGGATTCAAGGAGAACGATACAGTAACTATGCTCGGTAACGAATACGAGCTAGTCAACATTGTTGACTCAGGAGAAGTAGAACTTGGCTCAACAATGGAAGAGGACATGACTGTAGGAGATTCCTACGAGCACGGTCCTTACACAGTAGAGATCACAGGACAGACATCCGGAGACAACTCAGAAGTAGTAGTAAGAGTTTCTGAAGGAGAAGAAGTCCTAGACACAAAAGCACTAGAAGAAGGAGAAACACTAGAGCTAGACGACGAATATGACTTCTCAGTCACAGCATCCACAGTAATCTTCTACAGCGATGGGACACAGGACGTAACCCTAGAGTCCACCTACACAGACACCACCCTAGAAGAAGGAGAAGATCTGCCAATGGATGACAGATACGAAGTCGATACAATCGCCACAGCAGACAGCACTACAACAGTAACAGGCTTCACTCTAGAAAACACAGTGAAAACTGTAGAAGAAGCAGAAGATGAAGATGAAGTTCCTTACGTAGAAACTGATCAGTCCTTCGCTGGACCAGCTGACTACTTCAGTCTAACAAACCAGGGAATTACAAGCGAAGCAATGAGCACAGTTGAATTTGGCAGCGAATACGATCTGACATACACAGATCCAAACGCTCAGGAACAGAGTCTTGACATGACAGAACTGCGAACCAACGGAGACACAAACATCTCTAGCTCTGACGATGGAACATACTTCGCAGTGGTAGGCTCCGATAAAGGAAACGACGGTACTTCAGACTCCTACCTAGTAGAAGTTACAGACGTATCTACAGACGGTACAAACGGACCTGTAGATGCCGTTACACTGGAGCACGCTAGCTTCGAGCAAACTTTCGAAACAACCGGAACAACAGGATCCGTTTCAACAGGATACGGATTTAGCGTCGGAGTTACATTTGGAGCAAACGGTGGAGACAACGCATCCATCACAGGAACAACAACAGACTCCCTAACAGTACAGGGAGGAGCAAACGTAAGCCTAGAAACCAACGACCCAAGTAGCGGTGGACTAGGCATTGCCGATAGCAATGCTGGCTCAGATGCTTTGAACATCAGAATCTCCGAAGCAGAAGGAACAGATGAATCCGGCGCAGATACAGGAGACATCCACGTCTTCTACGATGAAGACGACGATGGAGAAGACTACTTCAATGACGCTGATGACGGCGAAATTGGAGCAGTCTACTACGCTGGAGCAGAAGACGAAGCTTCAGGTACCACGACCAACCTAGGAGACGTTGAAGATGGAGACGAGACACTCACACACTTCGGTTCAGAAGTCGTACTCAACAGCGCAACAGGCGCAGAGGTAATGTACCCTGATGAGCAGAGATATCAGGTTGCAGCATTCGGTTCCACAGAAGGAGGATCCACAAATGGAGCAGTTTCCATGACTCCAACAGGATTCCCAGCTGGAACTGGAACAATGGATACAGATGTATCCAACTCTGACAGAAGTCAGAACATGATCCTCGTAGGAGGACCAGAGGTCAACGACCTGACAGCTGATCTAGCTGACGAAGGACAGACCTGGAACTCCACTCAGTACGAGAACAACCAAGGCGTAGGCGTCCTAGACCTAGTCAACGACGCTTTCGACGAAGGTTACTCTGCACTTGTAGTTGCAGGATGGAATGCTGAAGACACAAGCGCTGCAGCAGACTACCTAGTTAACTACAACGCAGACACAGACACAGCTCTAGAAGGTAAGACGACCGCACAGGTCAACACCGACACAAACGAGCTAGTAGAGTAAGACATTTTCCTTTGAGGCCTTAACAGGCCTCTTCTTTTCTTTATTTTACATAGATTATTTCTTGAGCAAGTTACGCAGAAACTTTCTGTTGCCACGTAAAAGTTAAAAGAATTGTAGCGTGTTGTATGTTTTGGACAACAATGGTGAGCATGTATTGAGTGACGGCCAATCAAGAGACCTGAAACTGGCAGATAACTATAATTCCGAGATTGAGGCCGCAAGCTACATGCAGATTCCTAATGGTTACGGCGAGCATGTAAGAAGAATTACTGAGGCCGCCTATGATACAGCCTCCAGACTTAGAAGAAAGGTTATAGAGAAAAGGAGTTTTGAAGAAATAGATAATCCTGAGCTTCTTGATGTTGAAATCAGAAACTTGGCGTTGAATGGTCTTCAGGCAGCCATAGAAGATGCCTCCACGCATATCGAACAGGCCCGAGAATACGAGACAGAGATAGGTACAGATTACTGGTTCGGCGAGTCTAACGATTTTGAATGGACTCTTTCCAGAGATGCACGGCCTGAAAAAGAGGAGAACTTCCTTGAAAACTACAGAATTGCTGAAGGCCATTACAGAAGTATTTTCGAAGCTCTTGATCAGGAGGTCGAAGGCCAGAATGTTGTAGAGTTTCTTGAAGAAAAGTACGACATCAACTTGAACAACATACTGCCCGAGGTTGCAGAACCTAGAATGAACAGGAGATGAAATAATGAGCGAGAAAACACCAGCACTACCAGAAGGACAAACACACACGAATTTCAACGCCCCTCTTGAAGAGTTAAGGCCTAATCAGGGAAAAGATCTGGCTCTTTATGCGGAGGCCGTCTGCAATACTATCGATCACATGTACCAGAAAGCCATTGATAAGCGCAATTATGAAAGAAGAGGTATCCAAGATGGAGAGCTGGATAAGGAACTTGTGCATCTTCTTGCTCAGGACGTTCCTGAGGCAGTTGAGGAGCTTGGTGATAGACTTGAAGAGGCACGTGACATCGAGGAAAATATTCAGGGCCGTACACCAGATACAATCGATTATTCAGATAATAGGGCTGAAAAGTTTCTTGAGAACTACCGTGAAGCAGAAGGCCTTTACCGCGAGGCTTTCAAGTTGATGGGTCGAGAAATCGGAGGCCAGAGTCTTGCAGAGTTTCTGGATGACCAGTACAGGATTGGCCTCTTGGATAACTTCAAAGAAGTCCCTGATCCTCGACCCGATCACAGGTAAAACCTGATTTATAAAGTTTGTTTTCTGTTTCTTGATATACCGAAAAGTGGCGCCAGCTCTTTTGCTGGAGTTTGAAAGGCCGCGAGGTGCATAAACAATGGATAAACACGCAGACCCAACCAACAGTGTACTCCTTGAGACTATTGAAATGCTCGAGGAGCAAGAAGCTGCTATCTGGAATCAGGTAGCTGAAAATCTTGGAAAAGTTAATCGTAGACGCGCAGAAGTCAATATTTCTGATATTGACCGTGTTGCAGAAGACGGAGACACAATCGTTGTCCCCGGAAAAGTTCTTGGAACAGGCCGACTCACAAAAGATGTTGACGTCGCAGCCTTCCAGGCAAGCAACGGCGCAAAGAAGAAGATCATGGAGAACGGAGATTTCATGTTCATCCAGGATCTTGTAGAAGACAACCCTGAAGGAACAGAGGTGAGAATTGTAAAATGAAAGTAATCAGTGCAGAAGGAAAAATTCTAGGCCGTCTAGCATCAAAGATCGCATCAATGGCAAAAGACGGAGAAACAGTAAGAGTAGTCAAATCAGAAGACGTAGTAATCTCAGGAGACAAAGACAAGATCTTCGCAGACTACAAACAGAAGAAAGATAGAGGAGCACGAGACAGAGGCCCTTACTTCCCGAAAAGACCTGACAGAATTCTTAAGAGAACCGTTAAAGGAATGCTTCCAAGCAATCCTTCCGGAAGAGAAGCTCTTGACAACGTAAGAACTTACCTGGACGTTCCAGAAGAATTTGAGGACTATGAGGAAGTTGACGTTAAGGAAGGAGACGATCTTCTTAACAGGAATTATGTAAAGCTTGGCGAAGTATCCAAACATATCGGATGGAAAGGAAAACGGGGTGTTAATCAATAATGACAGTTACAAGCACAGGAAAGCGTAAGACCGCAAAGGCACGCGCAACAGTTGAAGAAGGAGAAGGCACCCTTCGAATCAACTCCAGGCCTCTGCATGTTCAGCAGAAGGCTATCAAGGAGCGAGTAAAGGAGCCTCTCATCATCGCAGGCGAAGAAATCTACGGAGACCTGAATATTCAAGTTACCAGTGAAGGTGGCGGAATTCAGGGACAGGCCGAAGCCATCAGAATGGCTATTGCTAGAGGCCTTGTAGAGTACACTGACAGCGATGATCTTGAGAGAGACTTCAGAGACTATGATAGAAACATGATGGTTGAGGATCCGAGAAGAACCGAGACCAGAAAACCATCACAGTCGAGCAAAGGAGCTCGACACAAACAGCAGAAATCCTACCGTTAACCCGGTACCTTTTTCTGCTATCTTTCAAGAGGTGTCAATACAACAATGCAATTTCCAGTAAGATGTCTCAGTTGCGGCAAAGTAATCAGCCAGCACTGGGAAGAGTACGAGGAACGTACCGAAGAAGGCGAGGACCCAGGAGAGGTACTCGACGATCTCGGAATCGAGAAGTACTGCTGTAGAACAATGTTCATCGGCCACGTCGACACAATAGACGAAGTCGCAGAACACAAAATTACCTAATCACATATCCTCTCTTTTCTTTTCATCCTCTTCTTCAATCCACCTAACATAACCCGTAATGCCGACTACCGCCACAGTAGCGTAGACAAACGCAGCCATAAACCCTGTTCTCACAGAGTAATTCAAGACGACATACGCAGTAAGGCCGTAAGTCAGTATTTTACCAACGTTAAGGAAGAACTCTCTGAAAGCATAGAACTCCAGAATATCTTCATCCTCAGCCACGTCAGCATAGATAGAGTAAAGAGGAACATAGTAAATCATAAAGAAAAGGCCGGCAAGGAACGAGACTCCAAAGGCCTGTGTCGCAGTCTGGACAAACGCTCGAGCCACATAGACTCCTGCGGCAAGCAGCAGACCGGAGGCCATCAGTTTCTTCTTGTCAAACCTTCCCGAGATACGGCCTATCGTCAGGGCAAACACGATCGACCCTACTGATGCAATACTTTTTGCGCCACCAGCATTCATCTCCCCACCTACAACATAGTAGACAAAAAGCGGGAACAGTATTGCGCCAGCAGCAATATCAGCACCTCTCAAAATGAAGAGGCCTGCAAACTTTCTGTGCTCCGAATCAAAAAGAGACTTGATATCGTACTCCAGAGGATCCCTGTGATCCTTCGACGCGAACAGAGGAATAGCAGACAGAACAAGTATTCCAATAGAGGCCGTTACCAGTGCATGGAAACCGTAGGCTGCCATGATAAATCCTCCTGCAAGAGGCGCAATGGCTTGAGAAATCTTCGGCAAACCTATCAGTCTTCCTGAGGCCTTTCCACGATCGCCGTCTTCAGTGTCTGTAGCGAACTCAGCGTGAAGAGAGATCCAGTGAAAAGCGTTTCCAAAACCATAGGCTACAGCAGCTGATACTACTAGGGTCGGTGATAGACTGAAGCTTCTCAAAGATAGGAAGGCCGGCAGATAGAAAAAGTATGAAAGTATCAGGCTGTGCTTGAACCCTATATTAGCTATAATGTATGAGGCCGGTATGCATGCCAGGCCGAAGGCCGCTGTCGCAACAAGAATATAGTTAAAGACCCAGTTGATCTGCATGCCGTTGGAGGCAATGTAGATCGGGATGAAGATGCCTATCAGGCTGAGAACAAACCTGTGAAGTAGTTCGTACGCGTAAATTTGATCTACTTCTACGGCCCGGAATCTTCCAAACATGCTATGCATTTTGTGTCCTCAAGCATCTTTGCGATCACCTGGTTTTTATTTCAATGGCGTGAAAGCCAGCCAGCATAGAACGCAATCAAGAATGTCGCGGCCGCCGCCAGATGGAAGGTAGTCCTCAGGGCCCCAAGTGCTGAGGTCTTGATCAGGTAAATACCCAGTAGCAACGTGGCTATACGGCCCAGTGCAAGGAATACCTCCCTGAAAGCGTAGAACTCAAGGATATCCTCTTTCTCAGCGAGATCGGCAAGATCCGAGAAAACAGGTATGAAGTATATCATCATGATTAGGCCTGCGGTAAAGGATACAAGGTAGGCCTGTAAGGATGTTTCAACCAGTGCGCGTGCCGAGAAAAGAGCTGCGGAGATTACTGTGCCGACTATGATAAGTTTTTTCTCATCTACCCTGTCGGTGATACGGCCAACTGACACGGCGAATACAACCGAGCCCAAGCTGGCAAGCGATCCGACAATTCCTGCATCTAGAGATCCTCCTGCAATATAGAAAATGTAGATCGGGAACAGGTATTTTCCGGTAGCAGAGCCAATCCCTCTCAAAAAGAACAGTGAGCCAAGAAGTGCGTGTTTTTTCTCGATAAGGCCTCTAATAGAATAATCCATTGGATCCCGATGGTCTTTCGAAGCCATCAACGGGAGAGCTGAAACCGCAAGGAAAAAGACAGACACTCCTACAAGCGCGCCGAACCCTACGTAGGCCATCAACGCCCCTCCGATCGCAGGAGCCAGTGCCCTCGCTACTCTTGGAAGGCCTAGCATCCTTCCTGTCTGTTTTCCTCTTGTCTTACTTTGAGAGTCAACTGCAAACTCTGCGTGAAGTGCAATCCAGTGGAAGGCCTTTGCAAATGCCATCAAACCTGCTGCAGCTACAACAACCTGTGGAGATAAATTAAATATTCGTAGAGATAGTATTGCTGGAAGATAGAAAAAGTATGAGATTACAAGACTGTGCTTGAACCCTATTCGTGCAATGACGTATGAAATAGGAAATGCTGCCAACACGAATGCTGCTGACTGAACCAGTAGATAGTTGAATGCCCAGGAAAGGCCTAGAGATGATTGAAGTATATAGATCGGGATGAAAATGCTGATTAGGCCTAGCGCCATCTTCTGCAGAAATTCGTATGCATATATCTGGCTGATCTCGTATTCCTTGAATACTTCCAGCATAGTATTTGTTCCTCGCAGGCCTTATTTAATCCTTCTCAACGCCGGCAGCACCATTTCCAGGTTTGGAGCTATCTCCATGTCATCCAGTTCAAGCGGGTCAACCCATTCAAGTTCTCCGAATTTTTCCTCCTGTATCTCTGGTTCTCCGTCGGTATCTGCAATGTATCCATGCCAGAGAAACATCTGGCCATCTTTCTGGAATTCTCCGCTATAGAAAGGTTTCTTCAGTTCGACTTCAACTCCTATCTCCTCCCTTGCTTCTCTGACTGCGGCATCTATCGGCGATTCTTCTTCCTCTACTTTTCCACCAGGAACCTCCCAGTGGCCCTCATCCTCTCTGTATAGAAGCAGTATTTTTCCATCTCTGATAATCAAGTTTCCGGCGAGCTCTATCATTTCAGGGCCTCCTCCGGTTCTCTTTTCAGTTCAATCATTGTTTCATCATCCAGCTTCTTGGTTTTACTGGTTACGTAGTGCTGGCCCCAGTTTTCATCCTCAAAAGTTTCTCCCTCAAAACTTCTCTCATCTCTGTACCGCGGAATTATATGGAAGTGGAAGTGCTGGCAGTCGTTTCCTAGTGTGGCCTGATTGTAGAAGTCTGGCTGGAAAAGATGGTCTAGAGCGTTCTCCAGTTCAGGCAGAACTTTATCGAAAAACTCGTTCCTCTCCTCCTCTGTCAGTTCGTTGAGATCCTCTACGTGCCGTTCAAGTTTGACAAGGCATCGACCCAAGTATTTCTGATCTTCAAACAACTGGACCTCCCAGTTAGAATACTGCTTCACTATTTCATGCGCGAAATCTCCTCTACAGAACCCACATTCTTCACTCATACGAATGTGAATAGAAGTACCATGATTATTAATCCTGCGAGGTTTCCACCAAGGAACTCAGGCCATCCAGTAGTATCGAGATCCTCTACCTCTTCAAAGGCCTCCTCCACAAACTCAGATAGCACCAGGTAGACCATTGCTCCTGCTGCAAAACCGTAACCTACAGGCAGGAAGACTCGGGCCTCAGTGACGAAGATGAAGGCCAGTACTGCCCCGATCGGCTGTGGGACAGATGAGAAAATTGCTGCTCCCATTGTCTTCCAGTTTGATACCCCTGAGGCCTTGAAAGGTATGGAGATTGCAATTCCTTCAGGAATATTGTGGATTGAGATTGCTATTGTCATTGTGACTGCGATTGCCGGCACTGCAAGGCCGAAGATCGGTATTCCTGATTCAAGCCCCATTTCGGCGAAAGCGACGCCTATTGCTACTCCTTCTGGGAAGCTGTGTACTGTCAGTACTCCTAGAATTAGTATCATTTTCTTGTAGTCTGCTTCCTCGAATGTTCCTGGATCCAGGTCGATATCGTCGACTGCTCTTCTGGCACCGATTACAAGAAGGCCTCCAAGTAAAAGTCCGAAGCCTACGGCCAGGAATTCCGAATTATACAGAGGGTATTTCTGTGCGGCCGCAAGCCCTTCCGGTATGAGACCAAGGAAGGATGCTGAGAGCATTATTCCTGATGCCAGGCCCCAGAGGCCTACGAGTATTTTTTTGCTGAAGTCTTTGACAAAGAAGAATGGTATTGCTCCGATTCCTGTTGCGAGATCTGTTATCAGTCCGGCGACGAATACCAGTATTAAGGCCTCTGCGGTAACCATGCGCAAATTTGTGAGTTGTAGGTTTAAGACCTTTTTGAGAAAAGAAAAGTTTAGGCCAGCCTAAAAATAGATTAGCTGGTTTAGAGAAAGGAAAAAGCTGTTGAGGCCTTTTTACAGCCTTTTCTGGATTTCTTCCGCTACTTCTTCGCCTTCGTCAAGCTCTGTTCTGTTGTATGTGATGTCTAGTTCATTTCCTTCGTAGATTGGCGTGATGTGGAAGTGGAGATGGAAGACTTCCTGACCTGCTTTTTCTCCGTTGTTCTGAGCGATGTTTACTCCTTCAGCGTCGAAGGCCTCTTTTACTGCATTTGATACTTCTACCAGGCCATCGAATAGATAGTTCATGCCCTCTGCTTCGTGAATGTTTTCTACGTGCTTCTTCGGTACTACGAGTGTGTGGCCTTTGGATACAGGGTTGACGTCGAGGAATGCGATCATTTTGTCGTCTTCGTATACTTTGTGCGAAGGTATTTCTCCCTCGATTATTTTGCAGAAGATGCAGTCGTCTGTCATAACTGTTTATTGGCGTTTCTGGCTTATTGATGTTTTCGGCAAACCGCACCTAGAGTACCCTTAAAAGTGTTAACCCCGTCTATTAGAATACGGATTAAGCGGCAGTAGTGTAGTCTGGCCAATCATCTCGGCCTTTCGAGCCGAAGACCCGGGTTCAAATCCCGGCCGCCGCATACTGATTTTACTTCTTCGCGGATTTGATATCTTCACAGGTAAGTAGAATATGAAGAAAAGTTAGTGGATGTCGTGGCCTCTGTCCCTGTCTCTCTTGTTGAGGGCTTCGTCCACGGACTGATCCTGTGACTGTTCAGCTGACTGGATGATCTCATTTACTCTCTTGCTTCCTGAGTGATTTGCTTCCAGTTGTCCTCTGAAGAGGTCTCTTAGGTCGCTCCACTGTTCGTCTTTGATCATTTCCTGTACCTCTTCACGTTTCAAGGCATCTACAAGCTCTTCTCTATCCATATCTTCCAGTTCCTGGACAATTCCCTGATCTTCCATCAAGTTCTGTTTTCTTTTGACTGCGATCAGGCCGTCGATGACTCTGAGTGCATCCATCATGTGTGCGTGCTCGTTGTGGTATACGCTCATTTCGTCCTCGATTGATGCAATTTCTTCAGCGAGTTCTTCCTGCATGAGTTCGTCTTCTGAAGATCTTAGTTTTTCGAATTTAGCCCTTCTTTTTTCCGCCAGGCCTTCGTGCTTGTCTCTTTTCAGTTCCATGTCGGCCTTGATCTCGGATCTTTCGTGTCTGAGCTCTTCAAGATCCATTTCCTCAATACTTATTTCCTCGTCATGTGAGAATTTGTCAACTATTCTGCTTAGTACGCTTACCATACTGCCTATTTCTCAGGCCTTGTAAATAAGTTTTTTCAGTAGAGCTGGCGGTAGGAACTCCATCTATACCTGAGAGTTTTGAAGCATTCATAGGCCTGATCCCCTACGTGGAAGAAAAGCCGCTTCCATTCGCCATCAGTCTTGATTCTGATATTTGGATAAATCGATCCTTCCTCGAACTCGAGATCCTCTATTTCATCGAAAGATACGTAATCAACCAGTTTCTGCTCTGAAAAGTTTTTGTCAATGTTTTCCCAGTCGTCTGATTCGCTTCTGCGTCTCTCAACATGGTTCTTTGTTACTGCTACCTCCCCCAGATCTGATCTGAACCTGTCTACGTTTTCCTCATCACTCTCCGACATATTCTCCATCCTCCCTGCGGAAATCAGGTTCATCCATCTCTTCGTGGACATGTGCGACAAGGCCTGGCGTTCTTGCAATTATGAAGATGCCTTTACCCAGTCTGTGATCCCATTCAAGGTCGCTCATTACTGCAGAAATAGCGCCATCAACATTCATTACCAGCGGAACTTTTTTCTCGGCGAAGACCTCTCTGATCTCTTTCATTTTCTGGACTTTTTCTCCTGCAAGGCCTAATTCCTCAGCTTTAGAAAGTATTTTTTCAGCCCTAGGATCTTTGTCATCGTACACTTTGTGGCCTATCCCAGGAATATTATCTCCAGCCTCGAGATACCGATCTACTAATTCTTCAGCTGTTTCCTCGCTCTGCAGTATTTTCATGCATTCCTCTATTGCTCCTCCGTGTGCATCTCCTAGGGAAAGTATTCCTCCGGCCACTGAAGTATTCATTTCGTTGCCTCCACTCTGTACTGTTCTTGCGGAGACTGTGGAAGGGTTGCCTACTCCGTGATCGATCGATGATGATAGAATTGTGTTGAAAAGCTCTGATTCGGCCTCTGATGGTTTATCTCCTTTTAGAAGCAGCCAGATGGCGTCTGCGAAGTCCATGTCCATTACGTTTTGCAGGGCCTCTCCTCTGATTACTGCGTCCTCTCCCGAGGAGGAAATTGATGTTTTCCAGTCTGTCATATTGTTAGAAGTTGGATCTATGTTAATCAATTTACCGGAATCTCAGATGGTTTCGGAAAGTCTCTGCCGGTAGGTGTCGTCGCTGTTTTTGAGTTCATGTCTTTCCATCATTTTGGCCCTTGCTGTGCGGGAGAGAAGGTTTTCTATCTCGTTATCCCACATTTTGTCCAGGTAGCTGGCAGGTTCTTCAATATCGCCGTCAGTTTCCTTGTAGAACATCAAAGTGAATTCGTCGGAGCTGTGGTCTTTGAACAGTTTGTAGCCTCTGCTGCCGAAATCGGCCTCAACTACTTCCTGTGATCCCTGTTCGCTGCGTGAGACAGAACCACCCTCGTCCAGATAGTCGAGTGCGTGTTGTTCGAAGAACTCGGTATCCCAAACTTCGGCGTAGTCAGTTCCGGAATCAATTCTCCAGATTCTGTCACCTGCTTCATGGTACGTCGTCTTATCGATATCAAGAGCCAGTAAAGTTCACCTTATACCAATAAATTACATACAAAACAGTAAATAAATGACGAAAAAAGAAAGGAAGAAAAGTTAAACCAGATCCTGAAGGATTTCTCCTATCTCATGATGCACATCCGCCACGTGCGCACCAGCATCCTCCAAGGCCTTTTTCTTGTGAGATGGCTTCCCACGATCACCTCGAATGATTGCACCGGCGTGACCGTACTTCTTCTCAGGCATCGACTCCGTAAAACGGCCTGTAATATATGCAACCAGCGGCTTAGTGAACTCTTCTTTCTCAAGCAGTTCAGCGGCCTTTTCCTCATATGTTCCGCCTAGCTCCCCGAATAAAACCACGGCCTCGGTCTGGTCATCTTCTTCAAACATTTTCAGGGCGTCCTCAAATGTTGTTCCAGCAATAACATCCCCTCCCAGGCCCATAGCTGTAGAGACGCCGTATCCTGCCTGTCTTACTACCCAGGATGTTTCTGTTGTCATTCCTCCTGACTTGGAGATAACTCCTATCTTGCCAGACTGATAGACTTTTTCTGGCTGGTTTCCGCCGATAGGCCCCAGTTTGCATTCGCCAGGAGTGATTATTCCTACTGATGTCGGGCCCACCATTGTTGCGTCTGCTTCCTCGACTTTCTGGTGAACTTTCCATGCATCGCGCGTTGGAATTCTCTCTGTGATCACGTTGAGAGTCTCTATACCATTTTCAAGCGCTTCAAGTATTGCATCTTTCGCTGCAAACGGCGGTACGTAGATCAGCGAGGTGTTGATCTCTGGATGATTTTCCAGAGCCTCCGAGACTGTGTCATATACTGGTACGCCTGATACTTCCTGACCTCCTTTTCCAGGAGTTACTCCTGCGAGGACTTCGGTTCCGTATTCAAGTATGTCCGGTACTTTTTCAGAGGCCTCTCTGCCTGTAATTCCCTGTACGAGAACCTTTGTGTCTTCATCTATTACGATGCTCATTTTTTCACCTCTTGGAGTGCTCTGGAAACGTTTTCATAATTTATTTTTTCGATTTGTAGGCCTTCTGTGGATGAGCCAAAGCTGTGGAACTGTTTTACCCATACAAAGTTCATTCCTACTTTTTCTGCGGCCTTGTCTCGGTCTACATAGTTGCCGAAGTATGTCATCTGCTCTGGAGGTTCTTCTCTCTGTTCTACAAAGGTTTCGAATATTTTTCTGTCAGGTTTTTCAACTCCTACTTCTGCGGAGACCACAAATCCTTCGTATTCAAGGCCTGATTCGCGGAAGTTTTCTGCGTAGAATTTTTTGGCTGGTGCGGAGTTGTCGCTGATGAATCCGATCGGGCCGTACTCCCTGTTTATCTTTTTCAGTTTTGGAATCATTTTCTCTTGAAGGTACTGTGTCTTCCATTCCAGGTATTCTTCTGTAATCTCTTTGCCTGACCCTTCGAGGTTGTTTTCCTCCAGCCATTGATCCATTTCTTCAGGTACGTAGACGTTGTACTTGTTGATATCCATCTGCGGGGCGTCTCCAATCACTTCCTGTATTAACTCATTTATCTTTGAGTGCGAAGGCACCAGAGTATCGCCAATATCGAATACTGCAATCTCACTCATCTCTACCACCTTTGAACTCTTCTACCATGTCCATCAGTGTTTCTGCAGTTTTGGTCATCGGCGTATCGTTTCTGTAAAGTTTCATGTTTAGATCAAGTTCTTCTTTCTTCTCTCTAAGTAGTTCAAAGGCCTCATCTGCGTGAGGTCCATCTCTTCTGATTACTATAGGATATTCAGGCCTTTCCTCTTCCAGAGCCTGTATAAATCCTTTCATTGTTCTCAGTATATCTGTATTGTTGGCTGTTCCTCCTACATGCCAGAGGCCGTTCAGCTCTTTCGACATTATTACCTTGGAAAGCCTGTATACTTTTTCTGTCGGTGGATTGCCTCCGTACTCCGTGTAATTTGCAGGTTCACCACCGTATTCTATCAGCGCATCCATGTTTGTGAGTGATGCTCCGCCCCCGGCCAGCATCATGCCGATGTCTCCATCAAGTTCTGTGTATTTTCCTGCCACCCCTCTGTGGTCGTCCTCATCGATTTTTTCGGCTCTGAGCTCTCTTTCCGTCTTTTCTCGGCCTAGATCAGATCTTTCAGGCAGATCTCTGGAGTGTCGGTATTTTGCGTCGTCATCCAGATCCATCATCGCATCCAGAACAACATAACCTTCCTCGGTTTTTGCCAGAGGATTGACCTCCAGAAGCCTTGCATCTTCCTCCAGGAAGGTCTTGAAAAGCTTCTGCAGTGCGATTCCAAGTTTTACTATTTCCTTTCCCTCAAAACCCTGCTCCTTCAGAAACTGTCGGAAACGGAACTGTGAGCTATCTTTCAGAGCCAGTTTTGCGGCCTCTCTGTCTTCAATTCCTGTTCCTCCTGACCGGGAGAAAATCATAGCTGGTTTGCGAGTATCTGTGTCGTACATGAATGATACGTAGTATTCCTCTGTGAAATCTAGTTGTTCTTCCACTAGAACGTTTTTGACTTCTTCAGAGTCGATTCGGCCTCCGATCATCTCCTGTTTCTCGGCCTCGGCCTCCTTCCTGTTTTTTGCAAACCTGATTCCGCCTTTCTCCTTTCTGTTGTTGGCAAGTACCTGGGCCTTGACAACGTACTCTTTGTCGTCTTCATGAAGGCCTTTTTCCGGTGTTTTCAGGCCGTGTTTTTCTATTATCTCCTTGGCTTCCTGTTCGTGGAGTTTCACAGCAAGCTAATTTCTCTGCAATAATTTAAGATTGTGCTCAGGTTTTCCTTTGTAGGAGTATAATGTTTTCAGAAGTTGCTGTTGACAGCCAGGTTGAGGCCGAAGGGAAAGAGCTTTACAGAAGAGATTATCCTGATGTTGCGGAAGATATCGCGAATAGTTATGGTACTAGGCCTAGATACAGTACTGCTTTCGGGGAAGATCACCTGACAGTTTTCAGAGGAGATACAGAGGAAGTTTTCCAGGATTTACTTGAGGATGGAGATCTGGTGAGAGATTTCCCTATCTACTTTACGGATTCAGAGGATGCCGCTGAAGTGTATGCTGACAGAAAGTTCGATGACTCCGGCAGACTGGTTCTTGAGATAGAAGTTCCTTACGAGGATGTGGAGATTCTGGACAGCGAACAAAGCGATATCGAACAGGGGGATGTCGAAGTTGAGCCTGGAAAACTGTATTATGTAGGCTCTAATATGGCTCCAGGCCCTACCGAAAGAGAAATGGAGTTTGTAGGCACAGAGATCCCTGAGGAATGGTACTCTGTCAGACAGCTATGACAAGTTATTTATCGTAGAGAATTTCTTTGGAAACTATGGTATACACGGGGAGAGGCGATAGAGGCCGCACCGATCTTTCTTCTGGAGAAAGAGTTTCGAAAAGCAGTGAGAGAATAGAGGCCTACGGAACAGTAGATGAACTAAACTCTCTGACAGGTCTCTGCAGAACATACACTGATGAAAAAGGCGGGGAACTCGAAGAAGTTCAGAACGAACTCCATATTCTACAGGCCGAGCTAGCAAACCGTGAACCTGACACAAAAGTTACAGAGGAAAATATTGACAGACTGGAAGAACTCTGCGACAAATACCAGGAGGCCTGTCCACCGCTAAGAAGTTTTGTACTGGCAGGAGGAACAAAAAGCGCGGCACACCTGCATCAGGCCCGTTCAGTTGCAAGAAGAGCTGAAAGAAGAATTGTAGAACTTGATCAAGACGTAGAATTAAGAGAAGAAGTTCTAGCCTACATTAACCGTTTAAGCGATCTCTTCTTCCTCATGGCCCGGCATGAAAACTTCCTGGAAGATGTGGAAGAGAAAAGCCCGAAATACTAGAGCTTTCTATTCCACTCATCTGTTGAAAACTTCTTCTCAGCCAGCTCTCTGGCCTCCTCCAGTTCTTCATCCGTCAGAGAACTCTCCTCACGTTCTTTATCCTCTGTAAACTTCTCTATCAAGGCCTCAATTACTTCTTCACGAGAATGATCTGCGTGATCAGATATACGTGATACTCTTTGCTCTGCTGACTTGACGGCTTTGTCAGATACTTTTTCCTTTCCGATACGGAGCACTCTCAGCATTTCGGCCGTATCTAGATCGTAGCTCATAGTCGTGTGGTGAAGAACCGCGTTGTCTTTTCTCAACTGGGCTGCTCCGCCAAGCTTCCCATCCGGATGCTCGATATCATTCATAGGAGCATAACTTGCGTCTACTCCCAGAGATTTCAGGGCCTCTACTGCGAAAGAATCAAGCTCCTGATAGCTTCTCTCAATATCGTCATGAACCTCGTCAACCGGCAGATAGATCGAGTACGTGATCACGTTACCTGGCTCACAGAACATTGCTCCGCCACCAGTAACCCTTCTGACAACCTCAATATCTTTCTCCTTAGCGTAGTCGTGCTCAACCTCATCTTCGTAGGCCTGGAAACGGCCCATCGGCACACTCGGATTCTTCCGGTACCAAAAACGTAGCGTAGGCCTTAACTCGCCCTCATTCATTTTTTCTGTCAGTACCTCATCTATTGCGTGATGCATTGCCTCAGAGTGCTCTCCCTTATTTATAATCCGCCATTTACTCACGGTTATCACCTAGTGCTTTCTCAAAGGCCTTTCCAAGATCTTCAGGATTAAAACCTATCATTTTTACATCAACATTTCTGACTCGGTCAGCAACATCTTTTACACTGGCTTTTTCACTTATACCTGTTAATGCTTGCTCTATTTCGGAAAGTTTTTCCGCAGGTTCAAGGAAAAAATCTCCTCTCAGCTCCGCGCTCTTAATCACTGTGTTCTCCTTCTCAAGTTTTAGTTTCAGCATTTTGCCGTCTTCAACCTTGTACGAGGCCTTCTCCATAATCATATTACGTGGCTGTATCAGGATAAATAATCTGCTGTAGATATCTGCAGAACTTATCAACAAGGAGTCCTATTTTCTAGATGTGCAGGAATAAAACCTATGAGCGACAAAAAGTGGCACAGCAAGAAATTAGACAAGGTATTGGGAGAACTGGGCGCGGAGAAAGAAGGCCTTTCCTCTTCTCAAGCCGATGAAAGACTGGAAAAATATGGAAAGAATAGTATAGAGAACGAAAACAGCATATCTCCTGTCAGAATCTTTCTATCACAGTTCCAGGATGTTCTTGTATACATGCTTTTTGCAGCAGCCGCAGTATCAATCGGAGTTGGGATTCTACCTGGTGAACAGGCCCGAATCACAGAGGCCGGATTAATAGTTTTCATACTTGTATTAAACGGGTTCTTCGGCTTCTTCCAGGACTACAGAGCAGAGAAATCAATCAAGGCCCTTAAAGAAATGAGCAATCCCGACACCATGGTACTGAGAGATGGAGAGAAAAGAGAGATCGACTCGAAAAAAGTAGTGCCCGGAGACATAATCTTTCTGGAGCCCGGAACCTCCATTCCAGCGGATGCAAGACTGATCGAGGCCGAAAGCCTCTCCACAAACGAATCAGCTCTCACAGGCGAAAGCAGCGAGGCCAATAAATCAGTTGAAGTACTTGAAGAAGACACTCCTATCGCAGAAACATCCAACATGGTTTTCAAGAACACGAACGTGGTTAATGGATCAGGCAAGGCTGTAGTAGTTGGAACAGGTATGAAAACGGAGGTTGGAGGCATCGCAGAACAGTTAAACGAGGCCGAGGACCGGCTCACGCCATTCCAGAGAGAGGTCAACCAGCTAGGCAAAAGACTCGGATACGTAATTCTCGGAGTAATCGGCCTGGTAACAGTCTTCCAGTTTATCTTCACATCGGCAGCTCCACTCACAATATTCCTAGCAGCACTCAGCCTCGCAGTAGCAGCAAACCCAGTAGGCCTACCAGCAGCCGTAACACTTGCACTGGCCATGGGATCCAGAAAAATGCTTGAAAGAAACGTACTTGTCAGAAGACTTAACGTAATCGAAAGCCTGGGATCAGTAGACGTAATCATAACAGACAAGACAGGAACACTGACAGAGGAAAAAATGACAGTCAAAAAACTATTCTTCAAAGGAGAAACCTTCAAGGCCTCAGTAGAAGACAACGAAAAACCATTATTCCACCGCCATAGCCATGAAACAGACATCGATCACCTCAGGCCTCTGATTCAGTGCGGCTTCGAATGCAACGATGCAGAGAAAGCACCTGAGGACGAGGACTCAAAATACTACGGCGATCCTACCGAAGTAGCCCTTCTGCAGACTGCCAGAGACGCAGGCCTCAGCAACAGATCCAGCAGAGAGAAAACGATCCCATTCAACTCCGAGAGAAAAAGAATGACCGTAGTAACAGAGAACGGAGAGGCCTACATGAAAGGCGCTCCGGAAGTTGTACTGGAAAGATGCGACAGAATACTTACAGAAAACGGAGTCGAAGAACTTACAGAAGACGTTCGAGAAACGGTAAGAGAGAAAAACAGCGAATTCAGCTCCGACGCAATGCGAACACTTGGATTCGCGAAGAAACAAGATGTAGAGTCAGAAGAAGCTGAAGAAATAGAGAATCAGATGATCTTCCTAGGCCTTCAGGGCATGATTGATCCTCCGCGCAAAGAAGTTCCTGAAGCAGTACAGGACTGCAGAAACGCAGGAATACAGGTAGTAATGGCTACAGGTGACGACATAACTACGGCAAAGGCCATCGGAGAAGAAACAGGTTTCAACCCCGAACTCTCACTGGAAAGCAGCCAACTACAAAGCCTTGAGAAAGAAGAAATAGTGGATAAAGAAATATTTGCACGAGTCACTCCCGAGGACAAGGTCAAGATACTGAAGGCCCACCAGGAGAACGGCAGCAACGTGGCCATGACCGGGAACGGAGTAAATGATGCACCAGCCCTGAAAAATGCAGACATCGGAGTGGCCATGGGAGAAAGAGGCACGGATGTTGCACAGCAGAGCAGCGACATGATAGTCCAGGACGACAACTTCGTCAGCATAAGAGATGCAATAGCGGAAGGAAGAGGAATAAGCGACAACATCAGAAAATCAGTCAACTATCTCCTCTCAGGAAACATGGGCGAAGTAATGATAGTATTCTTCGGCCTTATCATCGGAGGCCTTCTATTCCCAGAAGTATTCCAATCCCATGAAGAGGCCCTGATCCTTACACCGATGATGCTTCTCTGGATCAACTTCATCAGCGACGGATTCCCTGCGCTAGCGCTCAGCACCGATCCACCGATGGAAAAAATTATGCAGGAGACAGAGAAATACGGCAACAAATCCCTGATGGACTCATCAGTCCTCAAATCAATACTGTACATAGGAGCTCTCATGGCAGCAGCAGGCCTTCCAGTATTCTTCCTTGCACTGGGTAAAAATCTGCTGATCGCTCAGACAGCGCTTTTCAGCTTCATAATCCTGGCTGAAACCGCAAGAGTACAGGTAATCAGAAACAGGTACGGCCACAGCATACTCAGCAACAACTGGGTGCTCGCAGCACTTGGCACATCACTAACACTTCAGATGCTACTGCTCTACACACCGGCCGCTGAAGTATTCGGCACCGCCTCACTCGCAGCAAACGCATGGCTCAAAATACTGGCAGCGACAGCAGGATTTTCAGTACTCACAGCAATCTTCTCGAGGTACAACCAGTGAAATGGCGATACATACCCTTCCAGCACTACAACCCCTACTTCAAAACAGGCCTCAACACAGCCCTGATGGAGTCAGTCAGAGAGACCGAAGAACCAGTAATATTTCTCTCAGGCTGGAAACCTAACGCGATCAACCTCGGATACAGCCAGAAATTCGAGGAAGAAGTAAACCAGGAAGAATTCGAGAAACGAAGAGACGTAGTGCTGGTAAGACGTCAGGGAGGTGGAGGCGCTACATACCTGACACAGAACGGAGAAATAACATGGGGAATAGTAGCTCCCGAAGAAGAGTTCCCCGACGACGTCAACAAGATATATCAGCAGGTCTGCGGAGAAATAGCGGAAGGCCTGAAAGAAATAGGGATTGATGCCGAACACCAGCCAATCAACGACATAGTAACTGAAAAAGGAAAAATATCAGGCACCACACTGAAACGAAAAGACGGCGTAGTATACATCGGGGGCACTTTACTCTACGAAGTTGATGCAGAGGAAATGTTTTCACTTCTAACACCAGACAAAGACAAAATAAAAGATAAACAGATAGAGGATTTCAGAGACAGAGTTTCATCAGTAAAAAAAGAATCAGAGGCCTCTTTTGATGAAACAATTGAAGCGCTGAAGAAAGGCCTGACCAAGAGCAGAAAATACAGCGTCGATGAACTCAAAGAAGGAGAGATTGAAAGGGCTGAAGAACTAGCAGATAAATATTCTAGTGAGGACTGGTTGTACAGAGAATGAACATCGAACCTGAAAAGACAGAGGCCTACAGCATAAATGTAGAAGATGCAGCCCATATACCGGATTTAGTCGCGCTTACACAGGAACTAGGCCAGTACAAACCAGTAATTATAGGCCTGGATCATCAGGAAGAACCTCACGCAATGCGAGGCCGTTACGAGAGTACTGGCGATCTTATAGCTGGTGAAGAGGTTTACAGAAGGCCTGATGGAGGTCACACTGTTTTCTCAGATGATTCAAAATACGCCCTAACTTTTGGCCTGCCCGTAGAACCTTTCGAAAGTAAGAATGCCGACACCCTTACGGAAGGAGTTCACGACTTTATTGATGATAGAACAGATCAGTGCTTTCAGAGAGGTGCGCGCGATCTCTACACGGGAGGAGACCAGATCGTAGGAGTCTCTCAGAGATTGAAAGGCGATTCAGCAGTTGTCAGAGCTTACTGGGCAGAGGACCTTCCAGAAGTCTACGGCCTGATGTATAGGGACGGATTCTCAGATGAAGAAATGAACAGACACCAGAGAGCAATGGAAAAATCGACAGAAATACTTGGAGGCCAGGACTTTTACAAAACAGTTATGGAAGAATTTGGAGTTGAGGAAACACAGGATTCAGGTGAGTTTCTCAGAGCTCACGGAATAGAACCAGGAACTCTTTCAGAACAGCTTCTTGAGGAAGAAGGAAAAAGAGAAAGAAAGGCCTGTTTCCTGGAAAGAGGCTAGTAAGGCTGCTCGGCACTATATCTGAACGTGACGTTTGCGGAGTCACTGAGCCTGTAGTTGTCAACAGATGTCGAAGGCATTTCTCCATCAACGTAGAAAAGCCAGCTATGAGTATCGTTCTGACTCAGACCATTAATAGAAGTTACAAAGTAGCCAAAGTCGTACTCCGTATACTCAACATCGTAAGTGCTGTTTAAGACATGGAAAACCGTAGAGTTCTGCCTTACAGAAACATTCTCATTCAGAACAGCGTCCGGTTTCTCGACAGTCAAATTCACGACAACATGCTCTTCACCAAAAGTAACCTCCGGCGCAGAGTTAGAGAACTGCATTCCTGAAGCTGCAAGCGCAAGCAGGAAAAGGCCTGCAAAGATGTAAAATACGTCTTTCTTACCGATAAAGTCCAATTTTTTCTTTAGATCCATAGAGTATCAACCCAAAACCAACTGTACTAACAAGATGAGCGAACGCAAACGGAAGGGCCGCAGCCATAAACGCAAAACTGAAGCCCGAGGCCATAAAACCTACAGAAGCCAGATTAATAACAACCTCGTAAACCACAAGGCCTACAGCTGTCGATACAAGAAAAGCATTTCTACCCTTGCTAATATTTCCTGCAAGGCCTCCTGTAACACCTGCTGCTGCAGCACCAAGCACCTGGAAAAACGTCCAGGGGCCCTGACCTCCCCACACAAGAAAGTTCGAAATATAATATCCAGTGGCTCCAGCAGCAACGCCTTCACGCATACCAAAGTAGAAACCCGTAGCAGCTGCTACAGCGATCAAAGGCTCTACACTCGGCACATGCTGCAAGGCCACTCTACCAGCAACACCGGTAGCTGTCAAAACTGCGGTGACTGCAAAGGCCTTTGTCTTGAAGTATGATTTTGACCTAGAATCTGATTGCTCGAAAAAAGCATCTAGATCAACCGCTGTTTCAGCGCTCATAGAAAAATTCTCCCCCTTCAATTCTCCCCATAATCTGTAACCGATTATTGGGACTACTTCATTAAGAGTCTTCGGACCTCCAACCGATCAGTTAAAAAATTAGGCCTACAGAAATTCTACTACAGACAATCTTTACTCCAATGCGAGGGTCGAAGATCTCTAAGATCTTCTCGACACAAGCAAATCTATGATTTGCGAGGGTAGCCAAGTTGATTGCCAACCCTCCAAAAACAAACTGGCAAAACAGATGCGAGGGTAGCCAAGTGGTCAAAGGCGCAGCGTTGAGGGCGCTGTCCTGTAGAGGTTCCGGGGTTCGAATCCTCGCTCTCGCAAGTCCATATTCCTACGAATCACGCGATTCTCTGTTTATAGGGAAGTCAGCTCCATAACCGAGAGCAAGACAATCACGTTGAAAGATTCTCATCAAACCAGGATTCTGTAGCCTCAATAACTTCATCCAGATTTTTATCGTAGTCGTGAGTTAAACCTTCAACTACCTTAAGTTCCCCCGCTTCCAGTTTTTCTACAGCTTTCTTGGAGTCTTCTAAATCTACTACCTCGTCCTCACTGCCGTGGATAATCAACACAGGACAACCCACTTCTGAGAGGAGTTCTTCCTGGTCTACATGTTTCATTTCGTCTACTATTTTCGAGCCTATCCACATCAATTGCTTCTTGTTCTTCCAGTAGTTAACACTCGGAACTCTGCCTACTAACCTAGCGAGTACCGTCCAGAGCAAGTTTTTCTTCGACAAGTCGATGCTGCTAGTTACAGGAGCCGTTAATACCATCGCCTTGACTTCAGATCTGTAATTCTTCAGCGAAATGTAGCCGCCGAGACTGTGACCATATAGACCAACTCTCTCCACATCTCGAGATCGGATGTATTCAATGGCTGCGTCCAGATCTTCAATCTCTTTTTCTGCTGTAATTGGAGATTTATTGCTTTCTCCACCACCTGAAAAATCGAAAGCTAACACATTATAACCTGCTTCATTCAGTGCTTCCGCTACTTTATCGAAGTAACCCCATTCGTGTTTATCGCCAGTAAATCCGTGACTCATCACTATTCCAGCATCTGAGTCAGCTTCGTGGTAGTTTCCAACCAGCTTCCGTCCCCGACCATTCTCAAATTTTACTTTCTGCATAGCTTGGATATCTCATCAAACACTAAAACTTCTGCGGAAGATCGAACACCCATAAAAACCCCGCAGAGGCATACAACAGAGTTTGATTCAGAACGTCTCAGCTGTGCGTCGCTCTCGCACTCATCTACTTTAACTTCTTCAGAAAAACTATTCTTCCTTCATAATCAGAGCTGTAGAGATCACAGCACCAACCAGGGACAGCGACCCCATTATCGTAAACAACGGATCGAAACCATGGTTCTGAATAATGTAGCCTGCGGCCATAGCGGAAATACCTGAGACAATCCAGTACATCGACTCCCAGAGGCCCCATTCATAGGCGTAACGGCCTTCATCAAGATTTCGGGAATAAACCTCATCGAAAGCCGGAGATCTCACCGCTGTTGCAATACCTACAACGGCCTGAACTGCGAAAAGCTGCACAGCATTATCAACAAGAAGATAGCCGAAGAATCCTATGGTAGAAATAAAGTAACCAAGCACTACAAGTTTTCTGGTATCAACAACTTTATCCTCAAGCCTGCTGGAAATAAAAATCAGTATTCCAGCAACTATGGCATAGATACTGTATGAACTTCCGGCAATAAATGCTCCACCACCAATCTTATCTACAAATACTGCATAAAACGGTGCAAAGAGTGCTGCCGCAAAAATACTGAATGCAGAGGCCGTATTTAGAATCTTCAGCTGCCTGTTCACAAATTATTTCTGGACAGGCCTGCATTTAATTCTTCCTGGATGGATAGAAGAGGCCAAAAGAACGTTTTGGAGATAAGTTTGGCAGTTATAGGTTTCCATAAGTGCCACAAATGATTAAACACTGCAAGGCCTAAGAGCAGATATGGAAAGAATTTATGCAATTGCATTGCTTGCAGCTGTTATAGCTGTTTCAGGCTGTACTTCCACTACGTCAAGCGATACAGGCCAGTTTGAGCTACTTATCTCAGATCAACAGGCCGCTATCGATGACTTTGACTATCTTAACGTCGAGTTCTCTCACGCGAATATCTTTGCTGTAAACAACAGTAGCGTAAACGTGCAACAGGTTTCACTGAACAACACTTCTGCAGTCGATCTGACTCAGGTCAGAAATCTTACCGCAGAGTCACTTGTCAACACAACGCTGCCAGCAGGAAACTACAGCAAGATCGAACTTTACTCTGAGAGAATCAATGCCTCTGTCGACGGCGAAAACGTGGATGTAAAGATACCGCCAGGAAAACTGATGATCACAAAGCCTTTCGAAGTAAGGCCTAACGAGACAACAAGCTTCGTATTCGACATCCAGGTAGTTCTCAGAGGAAACCAGCAGAACAACCAGGGATACATCCTCAGACCCGTAACCTCCGAATCAGGAGTCGCAGGCCGGGACGTAGAAGTCGAGAGGAAGAGAACAAGAGACAGAAACCGGAGCATGAACCAGACAGAGCAGCCGCCAACACCAAACAATTCTTCACAGGGACAGGGCCAGTAAAGGCCTTAAACCCTCTATTTTCTTATCAAATTGAAAAACTTCTCTCAACCTCTCCTTCCACGAATACCTCTAACTCAAGGCCTGCATCAGATACGTCAACCATTGTAAAGTACTGATTGAAGCCCTCCTTTCTATCCTCAGAAATGAAGGGCGGATTGGTAAAGTGGGGCCTACCTTTGTACTCTGTTAAATCAAGATCATGGATATGAGCATTGAAGACCGCTTTAACATTGTCATGCTTCTGCAAAACATTGTTAATCTCCTTTTTGTTGCCGCAGAAAGCTCTCTCAGGATACACATCCCAGAAATAACTGTGAGACAGATCTCGAAAGTGAACAGGATGATGTATTACCAGAAAGGCCTCATCAAGACTCTCAAGAGTTTCATCCAGGAACTTCAGTTGATCTCTAGAAACCTGGCCGCGAGATCCTGAAAGCTCGGGAGCAGAGGAATCAAGAAACACAAATTTCTCGCCACCAACCTCTCTAATACCGAAGTTTTCCTGTGAAAACAGGTCCGAAAACTGTTCAGGCCCAACATCCTGTTCGTGATTGCCAGCAAGATAAAGCTTTTCGGCCTCAAGACTATCAAACCTATCTCTAATCTCTTTCAGTTCTTCAAGGCCTTCATCTTCCTCAGGTGCTTCGATACCTGTAGTAACTGCTCCTCCAATTAAATCTCCCAGCACTATAACCAGTTCTGGCCCTCTTCTTTCAATTTCATCAATTGTCCGGTCAAGAAGACGTAGCGCCTCCTCCCTATTCTCCTCAAGAAGATGTATATCCGAGATAACTGCGAACTTCATAAACTGTATTTTTAACTCTGGCCGATTAAATCATTCTTGTCGACAGTTTTTGAGATGATGAAAACTCTTTCGACATCGTCTGATCCTCGAAAAGAGGGATGATGACGAAAACACCCACTGATCAACAATGATACTACTCGCATACGGCCTGGTCGTACTCGGATTCATCTTTCTAATAGCAGCAGCAATCCGAAGACACAAGGGCAAAGAATACAGAGATCTAATGCATACAGGAATAGCCTGCATACTTATCGCAGAAGTCGCCATAGCCACATTCCTTGTACTTTTCTAACCTCAGGTCCGGGGGATAGTTAAAAAGTTTCCCGGTTTAAACCCTGTTACTAGAATGGTGGAGGTAGGTTAGTCGGTCCATACTACGACCTTGTGGCGGTCGTGACGCGGGTTCGAATCCCGCCCTCCGCCCTCCACGGTTTAACCACTCATGAAATACCGTATACTACTCGTACTAGCTGTACTGTCAGCAGCATCACCTATCGCAGCAGACAGTATAGAAGAAATCAACACCAATTCTACAACAAATATCAGCTCCGACAACACGATCTACATGGCATCATCAGGAGGAGAAACAGCCCTCGGATCAGCACTGTCAGAAGAAGGAGAAATATTCACAGCAGAAGCAGCCAACGGTACAAAAGTATCGCAACTGAGCAGTGAGGGCCACTATCGAGATATAGAAATACTGAATAATTCTCAGATAGCCTACACTTACAGAGAATTCACATCAAAAGGCCTTAAATCAAGCATAATATTTTACAACACTACAAACCGCTCTCAGATCCGCAATATCACCGCGGAAAACTCTGTAAACGATCTGGAAATAGTAAATGAGAAAATATTCATCTCAAATACCACCTCGATACACAGAGCAGGAGAACCTGACGAAAAACTTGTGAATCTTAATCTAAGCGAGGATAGAGAGATAAATAACTTCGAGGCCCGTGGAGATACTACTTTCATCTCACTCAGCAATCCTGGAAAGCTTGTAGTATTCAGGAATGATCAGAGAACCGAATACAATATGTCAGAGGCCTCCGATATACAGATAATTGACACCAGCCCTGTAAAGATTCTGGCAGTGCATGATGAGAAGGCCTCAGAATATATAGCAAGAGAGAATCTTTCTGAAGTCTGGTCGTACCGAGGATTGGATCAGGGCCTTGCGGTATCCCGGCTTGAGAATAATGAGACTATTATCTCTGATTCAAGCGAGGTTCTGGCCGTGAATAGCACAGGTTCTGAGATCTGGAGTATGGAGAAATCCGATATTTCTGATATTGAGCACAGATCTGAGAAGGTTTATTCTCTCGAAGGCAAGGTTCAGAGCGAGGAAGCGGAGTCTTACTGGACGCCAAGCAGTACTGCAGAGAGCAGAGACGAAGAAGGATTTATTGAAGGTATTGTTGCCAGGATCAACTCTTTTTTCAACTAATTATCTACTTTCTAGCTTATGAGTTCAGAGGATCGAACCCTATTTAAAGTTTAGAGTAGTTTTTGTGGACACGGGCATGAGACTTGGTCTCAGTCCGGATACAGTCTGACCATTTATAAGAGTTAATAGTGACTGTATTGTTACCCGCCAAGGAGACTTGTGTGGGATAAAGCCTGGAAGGGCGTTGATGAGCGTAATACTTTTACGTGATGTAGGAGAGACGGACCCGAAGTGCAATTTTCATATTGCGCTTCAACATGTAGCCGCACACTTTTCATAGTGTGCAGTTATCTTGACTGGAAAGTTTGGAACTTTCCGCATTTACATTTTAGAAATACCCGTCAAGAACCCTCCATTGACTTGGAGCAATTCTGGTTGATCCTGCCAGAGGCTACCGCTATCGGAGTCCGATTTAGCCATGCTAGTCTACCGGGCTTGCCCGGGGCAGACAGCTGAGTAACATGTGGCTAACCTACCCTGTAGACAGGAATAACCTCGCTAACGTGAGGCTAATGCCTGATAGCAGAGAATTACCGGAGAGTGTTCTCTGTTAAATGTTCCGACGCTACAGGATGGGGCCGCAGCTGATTAGGTTGTTGGTGAGGTAAAGGCTCACCAAGCCGATAATCAGTAGCAGCCGTGAGAGCGGGAGCTGCCAGTCGGCTTCTGAGACAAGAAGCCGGACCCTACGGGGTGCAGCAGGCACGAAACCTTCACAATGCACGAAAGTGCGATGGGGGGACTCCGAGTGTAATCTTCCTACAAGGAAGGTTACTTTTCTGCACTGTAAGGAGGTGCCGGAACAAGGGGTGGGCAATACTGCTGCCAGCCGCCGCGGTAATAGCAGAACCCCAAGTGGTAGCCGTTATTATTGGGCTTAAAGTGTTCGTAGCCGGACCTGCAAGTCTGCTGTGAAATCCACTAGCTTAACTAGTGGGCGTGCAGTGGATACTGCAGGTCTAGGGACCGGACGGCGTCGAAGCTATTCCCGGAGTAGGAGTGAAATCCTAAAATTCCGGGAGGAGCGCCTGTGGCGAAAGCGTTCGACGAGTACGGATCCGACGGTGAGGAACGAAAGCCAGGGGAGCAAAGCGGATTAGATACCCGCGTAGTCCTGGCTGTAAACAATGTGCGTTTGATGTCGGACAACCTCCGAGGTTGTCCGGTGCCGAAGTGAAAACGATAAACGCACCGCCTGGGGAGTACGGTCGCAAGGCTGAAACTTAAAGGAATTGACGGGGGAGCACCACAACCGGTGGGGGCTGCGGTTTAATTAGATCAAACGCAGAGTACCCTACCAGAGCCGACAGCAGGATGACGGTCAGCTTGAAGAGCTTACCTGACGCGCTGAGAGGAGCTGCATGGCCGCCGTCAGCTCGTGCCGTGAGGTGTCCGGTTAAGTCCGGTAACGAGCGAGACCCGCATCTTATGTTGCCAAGGATCCCTTCGGGGATTCGGGACTCATAAGAGACCGCTGGTGATAAATCAGAGGAAGGAGCGGGCCACGGTAGGTCAGTATGGCCCGAATGCTCTGGGATACACGCGGCCCACAATGGTTGGAACAAAGAGATCGCGACCCCGAGAGGGGAAGCTAACCTCCTAAATCCAGCCCTAGTACGGATCGAGGACTGCAACTCGTCCTCGTGAAGGCGAAATCGGTAGTAGTCGCTGATCATCATTCAGCGGCGAATATGTCCCTGCTCCTTGTACACACTGCCTGTCAAGTCACCCGAGTCAGGTTCAGACGAGGATCTGGTTTTCCAGACCCGAGTCTGAGCTTGGCAAGGGGGGCTAAGTCATAACAAGGTAGCCGTTGGGGAACCATCGGCTGGATCACCTCCACAAAAACATAGTTTCCTGGGATCAAAATCCAGGAAACATAGTTCATCATTTCACCGTCTCTCCTATCATATTTCACTTTCTAACTCAAATAGACTACTTTATTTGGAAAACAAGCTGTTCTAACGAAGTATTTATAATATCTATCTGTTGTTACTTATTCATGACAAACCAAACCGAGAGTGTTAGAAGATTCAAGCTGAACTTTGGCCTAGAGGGAACAACGCCAGCATACATAATGGAAACTGAAGATGACAACTATCTTCTGAGAGGTCGATTGACGGCAAAGGCCTTCGGACAGAATATGAGAAAAGGTGTTAGAGACGTCGAACTTCTGGATACCCTGTCAGATGAGGAGGTTGAAGAATACTCTGACGGCCAGGTAGTGGAGTACGACGGCGAGGAATGGAGAAAGGCCGATCTGAGACTTGATACAGACGTAGCGTATGATCAGGTAGATGCAAGAATACTTGAGTACAGTGGGCCTGGAGAAAGAATGTCCGTTTCTGTAGAAAATGAAGAAGTAGAGGGAATGGCCGAGGAGGCCTTGAAGAATTTCCGTGGAGAACTTTTCCACTAACCTTTACTCATCGATGTCTTCGTCGAACTGATCTACCTGATGACTTAGCTTCGTGAGTAGATCGTCCGTCTCTGAGAGCGAGTTCTCAAGAGAGTCACGTTCCTCTTTCAGCTTCTGAATCTTTCTCTGCTGGGAACTGACTTTGGCCTCTAACTCTGCTTCCTCTTCCTTCTCATCATCAAGCTCGGATTCAAGATCATCGATCTCATCCTTCTTACTATCGAGCTTATCCTTCAGCTTGTCCTTAGTAGCCTTCAGATTCTCAACAGTATTCTTGAGATTCTTCTTCTCATCCCTGAGACGATCAACTTTTTCCTCAAGATCCTGTTTCTCCTGTTTAATCTCGGAAACCTTCTCGGCCTCCTTGTCAACTTTTTCTAGTAGCTTTTTGAGTTCCTGAACCTGTTTATCCGGGTGGGCCTCTCCTTCGTGAATGTGTAGGCCTTTTTGAGAATCAAATTCTTCACCGCAGATATCGCATGTGAATGTCTGGTCATCGTCTGCCATTTTTAGTTTCTCACCAATAGTAAATATGGATAAAAGCTGGCTTATAAAGTTTCTAGACCACGTAAAAGCTTCCTGAGCTGACGGATCTGCTCCTCAGGATCTTCATCAAGATCATCTATAGAAATACTGTCCTGATGATCCTGCCAACCCTTGTGGAAAGAATAGCTAAATTCATCCATTTCACCGATCTTAACACCTTCTCTACGGAGAACATCCTCCATGTTAACAAGTACACGAACCAGTTTCTTGTTGGCCTCAAGAAGATTATCTCTCTGCTCCTTCAACTCTTCCAGCTCTTCCTGAGCGCTTTCAAGCTTCTGAAACATTTCCTCGGCCTCTACTCTGTCAACCACAGAAACACTATAGAACCAGGCAAATAAAACAGGTAAGGCCTGACCACCGATACAAAGAAATAAGATTACCTGGCCAGAAAAAATACTTATGCCGGAAGATGAGGACGTGGAGAACGAACTGAGAGAGACAGAGGAAGAAATCAAAGGCCTCATAGAAAGTATCGAAAAAGAAAGCTCCACACCAGAAGAAACATCAGTCACAACACCAGAGGACGACGACACAGAAGAAGAGAATACAGACGAAAAAGAAACCGTAGAGAAAGACGGAAAATACATAGACAAATCCACCGGTAAAAAGTTCGATACAGAGGAAGGCCTCGAACTCTTCCAGCAAGCAACACAGATAAAGGACAAACAAGGATAAAGCAAAAACGTAAAAATTTACACAGTACAGACTTCTCTGTGAAAGATAGAATAGGAATGAACAGCCTCAGAAACATTGTAGAAACCGAGGTACGCAATCTAGGCCGCAAAATATACGGAACAGTCAGCACAGAATACACACATTCTACACCAGTATTCGACCCCATCCAGAACAAGGCCCTGATGACTCCAGAAAAAGACCAAGAAGGATACTGGATAGGAGGCTCATCCATACTGAAAGATGGCGAAGAAATACTGCTTTACTACCGGTTAAGAGATCCATACAGAAGAGGATGGAAATCAGTAATAGCAAAAACCTGTGATGGAGAAAAATTCGAAGAAATCAACAGCTTCACAGCAGAAGAATTTAACTCACACTCTCTCGAAGGCGGAGCACTACAGAAAAAAGACGGAGAATACATTCTATACATAAGCTACCACGAAAAAACTTCAGGCCAGTGGAAAATCGACAGAATAAAATCAGAAACAGTAGAAGGCCTTAACTCAGAAAAAAGAGAAGAACTTGATCTCTCAACTGGATTCACACATGTAAAAGATCCTGTAGTTGATGGAGAAGACTTGATAGTGCATACGGCCTCGAAAAACTTTACCAGACACGGCAACTTCAGAGTCAAAAATCCTGAAGGAGAGCCAGAAATTGAGAAAATAGAATTCACAGATGAAAGTCCTGAAGGCCGAATCACGTCAACCCTTCAGATCAGCGGAGAAAAATACTACTTCTACGACTGGCTGCCATCAATAATCTTCACAGGAGAGGAGAAGACAAAGATTGGGGTAGAGCAAGATGGAAAAATCCAGGGCCTGATGTCTGGAAGAACAGCTATTGGCTCCTCATCAGGAACAAACTCTCTCAGATACGTGAAAACTGTAGAAGTCAACGGAGAATTATGGTTTTACTACGAGAAATCAATGGCTGGAAAAGGCCACGAACTATGCATGGTGAAAATGAGCAAACAGGAAGTCAAGGAGAGACTGGACAGTTTAAAGAAATCTGTGAATAAAGAAAAAGTAGAATAAAAAGGCCTAGGAGCTGTGCGCGTCGACAATCCCTCTCACATAATCTCTGGAAACATCTTTTCCATGCTCGTTATCCATGTGCTCTCTACCATCACTTACCAGAGAGCTCTTTCCATTCGACATCTCAGCTCCACATTCCGGACACACAAATTTTGCCATTTTCTCAATCCCCTCCTACAGGAACATTTGTACTGATTCTTTAGGCCCATTCCCGCACTTCTCCAAATACAATAAGAGACATGCAAACAACAATAGCTCTTAGAAAAAATTTTGACGAAAAGACTTGGACCCTCAGGGATTTGAACCCTGGGCCTTCCGCTTGCAAAGCGGACGTTCTGCCAGACTGAACTAAGGGCCCCTCTGTAAACTACTTTCTTGATGACTATTTTTTTAAATGGGAGAGCTCTGAGAAATTGTTGAAAATCGGCCCGGAACTACCTATATAAAGTTTAAAGATGGGATTTAGGTTACGGGCTTGAAGGCGATTATGACTCTCCTTTGATAGGGTTTCCTTGATGAGGGGGTTTAAAACTGTTAAGGCCTAACAGTCTTTCACGACCTAGACTGGTCGTTTTAGACTATTCATATTAGATCTGAGGGGCGTCTCTATTGGGGATGTCCTCAGCAAGAAACGTCGCCTGAATTCACAATGTGGGCGATAGTACTGCACGCCGAAGAACACATTGCCATGTGTACAACCTGTTATCTGGTTGTTGGATTTGGCGTAAGTATGGTTCGACCAATTTTCCGGGTTTTACCGAGGAAATTTTTTACTTTAGTTTGGTTTACATCTCTGCAGCTTTGCTGCATTATGGAGTAAATCAAGCTGGTACCCGAATCTGAATTGCTGCCATGCCAGGTAGCGAATAGCTCGGTTCGAGAAGCCGAAGAAGGACGTGGCAAGCTGCGATAAGCTTGGGCGAGACGCATGCAGTCTTTGAGCCCAAGATTTCCTAATGTGACTTCATAGGTCGTTTCGGCGACCTGCTCCTTACGGAGTGGGAACGCGGTGAACTGAAACATCTTAGTAGCCGCAGGAAAATAAATCAACGGAGATTCCCTTATTAGCGGCGAGCGAAAGGGGGATAGCGCAAACTGAATCTGCATTCCGAGAGGATGTGGACATGTGGTTCGGCCGTCCGTAGGAACCTATTGGTTCAGTCAAACTCTGCTGGAAAGCAGGACCATAGAGAGTGATAGTCTCGTAGACGATTGCCAAAACGTTCTGGGACGTGCCAAGAGTAACATGGGTTGGAAATCCTGTGTGAATTTGGGAGGCACTACTTTCTTCCAACGCTAAATACTTCTCGAGTCCGATAGCGTACTTAGTACTGTGAAGGAAAGCTGAAAAGTACCCCTAGAAAGGGGGTTAAAAGAGCTTGAAACTATCTGGTAATAGGCTAGATACAGCATTTAAGCGTCGATGGTTGTGAAAGAATCCTTCCGAGAGGAGGTAGTATGAATCAACCGGAGCAGTGTTGTATCATCCGTTTTGAAAAACGGGGCAGAGAGTTTTCTGCCGTGGCGAGGCTAACCACCGTTTCGGTGGGGAGTCACAGCGAAAGCAAGAAGCCCGCATCACGTCTTTGACGTGTCAGGGGCCGCGTGTTAACTCGCGTGAAGTCACCGCGGAATGATCCGAAACCGGTCGATCCTGGCCTGGCTAGGGTGAAGCGGCGCGAAAGCTCCGTGGAGGCCCGCACCGGTGCTGTGTTACAAGCGCTCGGATGAGCTGGGTCAAGGGGTGAAATGTCAATCGAGATCGGTGATGGCTGGTTCTTCTCGAAATGGATCGAAGTCCAGCCTCAGTGGAGGTAGTTGTACAGGTAAAGCGACTGATTTTGGGTACCTGAGCTCGCGCTCAGGCCCGAAGTCAAACTCTGAACTGTGCAACGCCGTAGATACTGGGAGTGAGGGCTGGTGGGTAAGCTACCAGTCCGAGAGGGAAACAACCCAGAGTAAGGTTAAGGCCCCTCAATTCCTGACTAAGTGTCATCGAGGATGTCCCGGTTCTCAGACAGCGAGGAGGTTAGCTTAGAAGCAGCTACCCTTTAAAGATAGCGTAACAGCTCACTCGTTGAGGACCGGGGCGCCGTAAATGGACGGGGCTCAAGTCAGGAGCCGAGACCTTACCATTGTTTTCACAATGGGTAGAGAAGCGATCCGCATGGGCGGAAGCATGGACGTGAGTTCGTGTGGACCGTGTGGATATGAAGATTCTGCCGGCAGTATCAGCATTAAGATAGGTGCGAATCCTATCGGCCGAAAGGATAAGGGTTCCTCTGCAATGTTTATCAGCAGAGGGTTAGTCGGTCCTAAGCTAGTCCGTAATTCGAGACTAGCGAATAGGGAATCAGGTTAATATTCCTGAACCTCCTTACATTAATCGACGTCTCGGGATATCGGAGGCTGCGTTTTCGCGCAGTCCAAGCATGTTTATGTGTGCGAGCGTAATGCATCGACCACACGAAGCTGTTATGGGTCTAGGAATAATCCTGGATCTCCGCGAGTCCTGGGACTCTTAAAAAGATGTAAGAGTCCGTACCCAGAACCAGCACAGGTATCCAGGCTGAGTAAGCTAAGGCCCTCGGGTAAAACGCGATTTAGGGAATTCGGCAATTTAGCCCCGTACGTTCGCAATATGGGGTGCCTATCCTCTCGTTAGGATAGGTCGCAGTGACCAGAGAAGCTCGACTGTTTACTAAAAACATAGCCGACTGCTAGTCCGAAAGGATTTGTATAGTCGGCGACTCTTGCCCAGTGCCAGTACCTGAACACTCTGTACAAGGAGACGAAGGGCTGGTAAACGGCGGCGGTAACTATGACCGTCTTAAGGTAGCGTAGTCCCTTGCCAATTAATTGTTGGCCCGCATCAATAGAGGAACGAGGCTTCTGCTGTCCCAAATCGTGGCCCGGTGAACCCGCTGTACCGGCGCATAAGCCGGTGACTCCCAGTGGGAAGCGAAGACCCTGTGAACCTTTACTGCAGTCTGACGTTGCGGTGGGGTTCCAAGTGTGAAGTGTAGGTAGGAGACATTACAGAGGTGCATGCGCTAGCATGTCGCCCAGTCGACCATGGGACACTACCCTCCTGGAACCCCGCTGCTTACTTCTACGGAAGGACAGCGTTAGCTGGGCAGTTTAACTGGGGCGGTATCCCTCTGATAACGAATCAGAGGGGTCCAAAGGTAGGCTCAACTCGGTCAGAAATCGAGTGTAGAGTACAAGAGCAAAAGCCTGCCTGACTGGTCTCTCGACAGCACGGAGACTAGGCGCGAAAGCGTGGTCTAGCGAACGCCTACAGCCAAGTAGTGAGGCTTAGGCCTGACGGAAAAGGTACTCCAGGGATAACTGGATTGTCTGAGGCGCGAGCTCACATCGACCCTCAGGCTTGTTACTTCGATGTCGGCTCTCCGTATCCTGGCTGTGCAACAGCAGCCAAGGGTGGGGGTGTTCACCCATTAAAACGGATCGTGAGCTGGGTTTAGATCGGCGTGAGCCAGATCTGTTGCTATCTGCTGGGAGTGTTTGGTGGTCTGAGAGGAAAGTTTGGACAGTACGAAAGGAACCCCAAACTGAGGCCTCTGGTGTATCTGTCATCCGAGAGGGTGTTGCAGAGTAGCTATGCCTCAAGGTGTAAAAGCTGAAAGCATCTAAGCTTGAAAGCCACCTCAAAAAGAGACCGCTTCCACTCTCGCACAAGACGAGTCAATAGAGTGGCGGTGTAAGATCCAAGGCAACGAGGATTTCAGCCGACCACTACTAATCGTGGGTTCCAATTCAGTGGACGGTACCAGCTTGAGCTCTAACATTAAACTCAAGCGACGTACTTTTTCTCTGTAGAACCCTTAGATTGGTCGAACCATACTTTGATGTCCCTCAAGTCTAATACTTTCTTTCTATTATTCTTTGAGAAACTAGAGCCTTCTACGCATTCATTCTACAAATAAAAGCTTTACTGACATGAGTTAGTTATTGTAGTACAGGAGATGGAGTGGCTGTCCCCCGAGACTCTTCGGAGGAAAGTCCCGACTCCAACACCGTTCAATCGGTGAATGCAGCAGGTGTCAAAACCTGTAACCCGAGAGGGTTAAGGCCAACCACAACCAAGAGTAATATCCTGGGTAGGAAGGCCTGTGGATCGCAGAAACGACACGGCAACTGCCTACAGAGTGAAGGCCTTAAGGCTGGACGTTAGCAGTTTTTGCAGCGCTGAAACGAGATCCGGACGCATGGAGCAAGCCTAAAATGGTGCAATCCATGTCTCTCTGAAGGATAATGGTTTTTACCATACAATCTTCAGAGGAGATGTGGTGCAGTGAAATACGGCCGCAGAAACAGAATCGGGCTTACTACCATCTCCTGTTCTGCGACAAACCTTTTTGAAGTTTTCAGTGTGAATACAGTTTATGGCCAATAACCAGCAGCAAGGAGGCCAATTACCTTCCGGTCAGGGAGGATTGGTACAGTACTTTGACGCAGACTCAGGGATAGAGATAGATCCTAAAATGATTATCGCGTTCGGGCTACTGGTATCAGTATTCGAAATAGGCCTTCACATGGGAATAATTGGTATTTAAGATTCTCCCAGAAACAGAAACTTGTCAAGGGCCCATAGCTCAGCTTGGACAGAGCAACCGGCTTCTAACCGGTAGGTCCAGGGTTCAAATCCCTGTGGGTCCGTACCTAGTTTTTACAGTTTTTCTGAAGAAAGAAATAATAGAGAATAGAAGGAAGAGTGTTATCTTATACCGAACAGGTCATCGCCCGAACCATCTTGGGCACGGCCTTCGGGAGGGCTTCCATCGTTACCCAGGTTACCCCATGTAACGCATAGATGGTCTTCTCCTTCTGCAGCATTAGGATCAGCATAGATAGGAGAGTCCTCTACCTCTTCAATATCTATTTCGACTGCTCCATTGTGAACCTCTTCAAGTTCTACATCATCTGGAGATACGTACAGGTCATCGCCGTATCTCTGGGCCATTACATCTACAGCTGTTTCAACCTGTTCAGTAGACAGATCATCATACTGTTCATCAAGTTCTCCAACAAGATCATCCATATGTAAGTACTCTTTCATAGCAACAATTTGAAAACTTGTTTTTAAGTTAATTTTGCATTTTAGACAGTTTACTAAAAAACAGTTGGAGGAAAAACACCAGTTATGACAAAAGTAAACTCCCCAGAAGACTCAGACATAGTCATACAGAAAATTCCGTGCGACATGGGAATACATAGAAACCCACGGAAAGGAACTTTGAACGGGCCGGAAAAGATTATGGAGGGCCTTGACCTGAAAGAAAGATTTCTTGTCGATGAAGTTTTCCCAGAGGAGTTTGACCTCGAGGAGACACACAGAAGAATAGAGAAAAATACCGAGGAACTTCTTCAGTACGATAGGCCTTTGATATCTGTTGGCGGCGATCATTCCGTCAGTTTTCCTGTGATTAAGGCCTTGAAGGAGGAGAATCCTGATCTCAAGCTGGTCTGGCTTGATGCTCATCTTGATCTTAAGGAGAAGGTTGACGGCCATGTATCTCACGATGTCGTGGTGCGCGAACTTCTTGACCACGGTTTTTCAGAGGATGAAATAGTTTTCCTGGGTATTACAGAAGTTGACTACGACGAGGAGGAGTTTCTGGAATCTCATGACTTTGCTATTTACAGGCCTGATGAAGTAGATGATTTTCTTGAGCAGGAACTTGATGGAGATTACTATCTGAGTGTTGATATCGATGTTCTGAGGCCTGAGATTGCTCCTGGAACCGGGTACCGGGATGGAGAGATGGAGCTGGAAGAGGTTCTTGAAGTTATCGAAAGGTTGGGGCCTGTGCACGCTGATCTTGTTGAGGTTGCTCCTCCTTTCGATGAGAATGGCAGGACTATTGAGGCCGCCAGGAATATTCTTGAGAAGCTGGCGGATTCGGCTGTGAAGCGGTAATAGTTTTGAAACTTGACTTCACAGTTTGTCTGTATGAACCAAGTTAAAGAGTTGCTGGCGCAGAAGCTTTCGGAAAAACTTGATGTAGAAGTATCTGATGAAGACATTGAGAGGCCGGAGCCAGAGCACGGAGACTTTGCCTACCCGGTTATGAAGGCTGCGTCACAGCTCGGAGAAAACCCTCGTAAACTTGCAGAAGAACTTTCAGAACAGCTTGAAGAAGTAGACATAGTTGAATCAGTAGAAGTTGCAGGCCCAGGATACCTGAACTTCTTCCTTGACCGATCTGTTTACGGTGAAGAAGTTGTAGAAGGCCTTGAATCTGAGAACTTTGGTGTTGTACAGAATGATGGCAGCGTTCTTGTGGAGTTTTCTTCACCCAATATTGCGAAGCCTATGAACGTGGGCCATCTACGTAACAACGCGCTAGGCGATTCTCTGCGGAGAATTCTTTCCTTCTCAGGTTACGATGTTACAGCCGAGAACTACATCGGCGACCTGGGAACACAGTTCGGAAAGGTTATCTACGGCCACAAAAACATTGATTCCAACAAGAATTTTGAGGAAGAGCCGATTGAGTACATGCTTGATATCTACGTCAAGTTCCACGAACTGGCTGAAGAAGACGAAGAAGTTGAGGAAGAGGCCCGTGCATGGGCGAAAAAGATCGAGGACGGAGACGATGAGGCCGTCCGACTCTGGAAAAAGTTCCGGGAGGCCACACTCGAGTACCACAAGGACGAGTATGATCGACTTGATATCAAGTTTGACAGGATTACCGGAGAATCCAAAGTGTTTGAGGAGGCCCGTGAGCTTGTTGAGAGCTGGGTTGAAGAAGGAAAAGTTGAGAGAGATGACGATGGCTCAATCTTCTACGAGTTCGACGATGAGGAGATGCCCGGAGTTGTACTGTTGAAGGCTGATGGCTCCACACTGTATATTACGAGAGATCTCTACAATTTGAAGAAGAGAAATGAGGAGGGCTTCGACTACAATCTATACATTGTGGCCTCGGAGCAGGAGCTGCATTTCAAACAGCTTTTCCAGGTTGCCGAAGACATGGGAATTGAGACAGAAGGATCCGAACATATTTCCTATGGTATGCTGCAGCTTCCTGAAGGCAGTATGTCAACGCGTAAAGGCCTGATAATTGAACAGTCAGAGATATTTGACAAGGCTGTTGAAATGGCAGAAGAAAAGGCAGAAGAAGAAATCAACCGTAACTTGGAGAACGCTGAGGCCATCGGAATCGGTGCTGTGAAGTACTCAAACCTTTCGGTCTCGCGCAAGAAGGACATGGAGTTTAACTGGGACACCGCTCTATCTTTCAAGGGAGATTCCGGGCCTTACCTACAGTACTCGAATGTCCGTGCCAAAAGTATTCTGCGTAAGGCCTCTTCCAGTGGCGAACTTGGAGATGACTTTGACGATGCAGAGTACCGTCTTTTGAAGAAGCTTTCCGAGTTCCCGGAGAAGGTTGAGGCCGCTGCAGAGCACCGTGAACCTGCAAAAATCGCGCATTATCTTTCGGAGCTGTGCGAGGAGTTCAACGGCTTCTACCACGAATGCCCGGTACTCGACTCTGGTAGAGAGTCTCATCGTTTGAAACTGGTCGAACTGTTTGTAGATGTTACTGACAAAGGCCTTGATCTACTTGGCATTCAGGCCCTAGAAGAGATGTGACATTTAAAGTTCGGGAGCTATAGTTTGAGTTAGGAGAAAGGGGAAAAATTCGTGACAGAAGAGGCAAACAATTACTGGATTATAGAACTTTACGACGACGAGACCGCTAACGTTTCAATTATGAGCGAGGAAGAGGCCAAGGCCATGAAGAAGATTAACGACGACTTCAAGGACTGGCAGATGGCTCCCTGCAGCAAATTCTCCGAAGAAGACATGATTGAGAGAGCTGAGGATAAAGGCTTCGAGCACGATCCCTGGTAACTACATGTTTTTCAGGCCATTTAACGCTCTTGAAATATCTCTATCAACTATTAAAGATTTGGCAGAGCCAGAAAGCATTGCAAGATTCGCCTCCCTATCAGACAGACCATAACCATCTCTAAACCCACTCATTACTTCTTCTGAAACATCTCCCAGAGTACCGTATGTATAGGAGAATGCAGCTATGTCAAAGGCCTTGTCTTGAGGCTTTGGATCTTTTTTAACAAACTCTGGATCCGTGAAGTACACTTCAAAACCATTGTCAAAGCTATTATCTTCTACCATCAAGTTGCCGTAGTTGAAGTCTCTGTAGGCCCAGCCATTACTGTGCATATCTTTTAGGGCTTCACCAACTTCTCTAGAAACATCTCTGACTGCTTCAGGTTCCTCATGTTTAACAAACTCTATGAAGTCTTCAGCGCTATCTAAAAACTCTACCTCTAAAGCCCCAGCACTATCGTATCCTATAAGTTCAGGAGCGTTGTATAAACGGCCATCCTGATCTTCACTGAACTCTCGAACCCTATCTACTCTATCCTCAATACTGAAACCTCTTTCAGAAGGATCAAGCCTTGAGAACACAGTGATAATGCCTCTCTGTGATTCTGATAGAATTTTTATGACAGAATTATCTATGACTCCTGTCCTTTCAGCATACTCTCCTCCCTCGAGAGCCTGAAAATCTTCTGACTCAACAAGTTCATCGTATCTGGACGGAATCCTAGTTGACACACTAGATATTGCTCGCTCAAGGTTAAAAATTAGATTGAAGAAACTTGGCCGAACCCGGATTTGAACCGGGGACAACTTGATCTTCAGTCAAGCGCTCTCCCAGGCTGAGCTATTCGGCCGCCTGTGTACAACCAATTGAGGGATGAGTTTTAATAATTGAAACCCATTCTGGGTCAGAACCCTGTCTACTATTTATATAGAGGCCTGAGCAATTCTTCGGTATGTCTGGTATGAACTGGAATTCAACCCCAGCAAAAGTTCTTGCAGTAGTTGGAGCTCTCGTCTCTCTTCTGGCAGCATTTCCTTATACGCGGAGGACAGGTGAGGCTACATGGATTACACCTATTGTTGAGACCGGGCCTGAATTGATAGGAGTTCATCTTGTTCAGGGGTTTCTGGTTGTTTTAGGTGTTTCAGCGTTCGGACTAGCAGTCTTGATTGAGAGAGGTTCGAAGTAGTTCGTCAAAATAAAAGTTTTTCTTCACATCCTTACTCTATGACTGACGGAAAAGATAGTTCTGACACGCGCGAACACGTGATTCCTGGTACAAAAGAAGGCCATAAAGGCGAGAGAGTTGAAGGATATGATTTTAGAGGCGAATTTGATCTTGAAGATATGATTGAAAAATATGCTACTACAGGTTTCCAGGCCTCTCACCTGAAAGAGGCTGTTGACCTTGTGAAGGAGATGAGAGATGAGGATGCCAAAATCTTTCTGACCTTCACTTCCAATATCATCAGTTCAGGCCTTAGAGAGATAGTTGCTTACCTTGCCCGTGAAGAGCATGTCGATGTAATGATTACCTCCGCGGGCTCTCATACAGAAGATGTTATCAAGTCAGCCAGAGAGTTCAAGATGGGAGAATGGGAGGCTGATGAGGCCCAGCTCCGCGAGGAAGGAATCAATAGACTGGGCAACATCTATGTTGAGTCAGATAACTATGTCTGGCTTGAGTCATGGTTGAATGATGGTTTTTTCCAGGACTTTTTCTCAGATAAGAAGATTAGAACTCCTTCTGAGCTTGCCGAGGCCCTTGGAGTTGCTGTTGGCAAGGACGAGGATCTTGATGAGTCAGATTCTTTCATCTATCACTCCGCGGCTAACGATATTCCTGTCTACTGTCCTGCGATGATTGATGCCGAGATCGGAGACTTCATGTTTTACTACAGACAGGAAGAAGATCCTGATGTAGGAATCGAGATTCTGGATGACTGGGATTCTCTGATTAATGAAGCGATCGAGGCCGAGAAGACTGGCATCATTGCAGTAGGGGATGGAGTGCCAAAACACCAGGCCATCATGTCCAACCTCTTCAGAGGTGGAACCGACTATGCTGTCTACATCTCAACAGGGATGGAAGGCGATGGCTCGCTTTCGGGAGCGCCTCCGAAGGAAGCAGTTTCATGGGGGAAGATCAAAGAGGAGAACAGAAACTACACCCAGGTAGAAGCCGAGGCCACACTGGTATTCCCGCTACTGGTTGCGGAGGCCTTCAAGAAGTACGACCCTGAAGAGTAGTATCCTTCTTCAATTCTATTTTTATCATTTTTCAGCGATAGATTTCTTATGGACGCACCTAAAGTTGGTTCCGGCCCAATACCAGAGAAATACCTGGATCTAAGGCCTCAGGATACTTATGAAGAGAATATTGATGCTATCGATGCCTTGATTGATGGAGAGTACGATACTGTAGGTGAAACTTACGCGGATTTTCATCCAAGAGTGTTTCATAGTGCATTCCGTGAATCCTATAGACAGGAAGCCGGCGCTGCAAAAGTAGATGAAGAAGCGATGAAGCAGCTGCAGTGGATCCTGGAGGAAAATTCAGGTAATGATTATTTCTGGCCTGAGGAGAAGTTATTCAATTATGGTTACAGGAGAGGGCCTAAGAATCGTAGAAAGTCTCGTTCGAGGCGGAGAAGAGAGAGGAAATCTCCTGATCTGCCGCATGGGCGAGATATGATTCCTGAGTCTGGGCCAGGGCCACTTGATAATCCTGTAAGACGGGGTAGGAAGAAGAGAGAAGCAGATGAGTATTACTTCGCGGCTGGTATGCGCATGGCTCCTGAAATAGCGGATTATGATATCGAAATTTTAGATAAAAGGGGAAAATGAGATAGGTTAGAGGCCTATATTTTTTTGGCGAATTTTTCTTTCATTTCCTCGATGTGAGGTACTAGCTGTCTTTCCTTGAGTTCTGCTTTGGATACCCATTCTCCTCTCTGAGGTTCTCCATCTATTTCAAGGACATACGGATTCCAGTTTTCGCCTGAAACCGTGGTCTTCAGTTTTTTACGGTACTTCTTGATGCTGCAGTTTACACCAGAGAAATCCTCGGAAACCCTTCTGGCTGCGTCTGCTGATAGCTCTCCTCTTTCAGGCCTTACAGTGGGTACATCCCATGCTTCATGTTCTTCGTTGTAGAAAACTAGTAATTTTTTGGATTGAACGATTAGGCCTGCAGAGATACTTGAAACAGTCATACAGTATAATTATATCCGCTTGCTTATAATAGAGGGCCTCAGGATAGAAAAACAGTTAAGCCAGGCCATTCTATTTACAGCTATGAAGTATTCGATTACAGCTATACTTGCCTTGACAGTAATTGTTTCAGGATGCGCTACATTCACCCAGAACGATTCCTCAGAACCAGATGATATTGACGACATGGTTCCTAACTCGACGAACGCTACAGTAGTTGAGTACAGTTCCTCCGGGTTCCAGCCTTCAACTGTAACTGTTGAGCAGGGAGAGACAGTTATGTGGGCCAGTACCGGTCCTTCAATGTGGATTGGTTCAGATCAGCACCCATCCCACACAGAGTACTCCGGCACCAGTCTAGATGAACACTGTCAGAACGGAGAATCAGACACATTCGACCAGTGTGAAACCAGTCAGACATACAGCTTCACATTCAATCAGACCGGAGAATGGAGCTACCACAACCACGTCAGGCCTGGCGATACAGGAACAGTAATTGTAGAATAAGGCCTTCACTCTATTTTTCTTTCTATTTTTCTCTTGTATAATTTGCTTCCGTACACATTTCAATCCCCTCGCAGCTGTACTGTGGTGGATAGGATTCTGCGACGGAAAGAGGCCCGTAGCATGTGCATTCTGCGTAGACTGTTTCAGTTCCGTTCTCGAAATCAGCGCTGAATTTTTCGTAACTTGTTGCATTTGCTGTGTAGAATGCTGCAAGGCCTGACAGAATCAGTAAAAGACCGGTAACTGCGATAAAGGTCTTTTTCATTTACATGAAGGCCTTTGAGTTTGTTTGACTAAAAAGTTTTTTAGAGAAGTTTAGCGCCCAGGGCAGGGCTCGAACCTGCGACCACCACGTTAACAGCGTGGCGCTCTACCTGCTGAGCTACCTGGGCAGCCTTTTAAGCTGTGAATTATATCGGACCTTTCAGTTTTTTAAACATGTAGTAAATCTGTGGTGTGAGGGGCCTGCGGTTTGCAGGCGCCCTGGTGTGAATCTGTCAGCAGTTCTAGTCGAGGAATTTGTCTTGCTCGATTTTTTCTGGTAGGTAGGTGTTGGCTACGAATTCCAGGCTTTGTGATGCGAGGGCCTGTTGTTCTACTCTGACTCCCATGTCGAGCATTTTCTGGAATTGTTTCTGCCAGTCGTCGTTTTGCATCCATTCGTAGTCCATGACATCGTGGATTCTCTTGTAGTCCTTTGTTGGGCCTCCGTTGTCTTTGGATTTTCCTTTGAGGTCTTCTGTGACGTGGTGGAGGTCGTATTCTTCGATGTCTTCCATTGTCATACCGATGAGTTTGGCGTCTGGTACTGATAGTCGGTCTGATTGGAATGCTAGGCTCATGGATCCTGATTTGAGGACTGAGTAGATGTAGTATCCCCATGGGTCGCCGTCTGTGAATACGTAGACTGGGAGGTCTAGTTCTTTGTGCATCATGTTGATGAGTCTTCTTGCTCCTCTTGCTGGTTGTCCTCCTGTCCCTATGATTACGGCGTTGTGGTCGGCGTGGAAGTCTTCTTCAACCAGTCTGTTAACCATAGCGGAGGTCTCGACTACGAGGATGAAGTCTGCTTCACATTCGACGAATTCGAAGTGGTCGACGATGGAGTTGATTGCCATTCCGGATGTTCCCATGTTCATTCCGTCGATGATGTCTCCTGAGTCGTCGATCTTGATTGGGCCGAATAGTCGTCCTTTTGGTTCTGCGAAAAGGTGGAGGTCTTCTCTGATTGCTCCTGTTGCTGTTTCAATGTCGACTACCACGTTGTTGGATTCGTCCTGGTCTTCGAATGTATTTTCGTCGAGGCCTGGTACGCTGTGCTTTAGCTGGTAGTAGATCTCTCTGATTGATGCTGTTCTTCCGCGTTCTACGAGTTCTTTGGTTTTTGATGCGACCATCAGTGTCTGCATGAACTTTCTGGCGTGACTGATGTTGAGGAATTTTCTTGTGGAGTAAGAGTCTCCTAGTTCAAGTCTTCCGTCTTCCTCATCGTAGTTGACGTTGCTTCTGGATCTGACTTTGGTCTCTATTGTCAGGTTGTCGCTTTCAGGATCGTTCAACTGGTTCCTGATCTTTTTTCCTAGATGTTTTAGTCTTTCTAATGTTCTTTCGTCGTTCTCGAATTCTTTCTTTGGCATTACTTAATCACCTCTAAAGCTGCTCCGGGTTGTAGTCAGCTTCTACGAGTTTTTGAATCTGAGCTTCGATCTCTTCAGGATCTCCTTCTCCTGCTAGCTCTGTAATTGCAGGCCCCATCTCTTTTGCGTAGGATGTAAGCTTTCTCTTCTTCTTCTCCTGAATTTCCTTTCTTTCTTTTCTCTTCAGGTATTTTCCTAGCTTTCTTCCTGCTTCCTGCAGGGCCAGTTTCATTTCTTTCCGGATTGGATCGTAGTTCGCTACGGCTTCCTTTCCTTCAGATGTGAATGGAACCCATACAGATGCTATGTGGATTGAGATGTAGAGCGGGCCTTGTGGCCTGTTTCCTGTCTGCGAAATGTTGTATCGGTTCCAGGAAACGTTTTCGATGGCCTTTGTGGTTACACACGCCGATTTCTTGTATAGTAGCGGTACTTTGTTTGCGTATCGGAGTTCTTCGAAGCTTCCTTCGTCTTCGATGTCTCCTCCCCATGCTAGGCCTACTTCTACCTGGAATGGATTTCCTTTGTATACTGTTGGTTTTCGAGTAATTGTTTCTGTGAACTCTGGGTTGAGTTCTTTTGTGAGGCCTTTCTCCATCAGGTCTTCGCCGATAGGGCTCAGGCAGTCTGTTGGAGGGCTCTGTAGTTTTACTCTCTGTGCTGCGTCGAGGATTTCTTCGACTTCGTCTTTGTCGAGAGTGTTTGGTCTTCGGCCGTCGTCTACTCCTGCTTCGTCGCATACTTCCTGTGCGCTTGTTCTTCCTACTCTTGTGAATTCTTCCTGTAGGAAGCTGCTTACTGTTCGTGCGTTGGAGTTGTCGATCATTCTGAGGACTACTCCTAGTTCTACTCCGTGCAGGTGTGGTTTGATCTCTTTTGGTTTTTCAGGTAGTTCTTTTGAGACTCTTGGGAACTCTACCTTGTTTCCGTCTGGTTCTCTTAGCACGATTCTTGCGTACGGGTTCATGATTGCCGTGTGCTTGAGGTAGTTGTAGACGGAGTGGTGGCCTCTTGTGTATTTGGCCTCGATATTCATTTCGATGCTGGTTCCGTGGTCGAAGTAGTAGTCTTTCTCTCCCGGGAACTCATCGCTTTCCGGATCGACTACTTCGTCTTCTAGAATCTCTGGTTCGTTTTTCTCTGTGTCAATTCTGACAACGAAGCGGTGGCATGGTTCTCCTTCCTGTTTTGAGTATACAGTTACTGGCTCTCCAGTTGTCAGCTGCGCGTACATCGCGGAAGCGGAGATACCGATTCCCTGCTGACCTCTGCTCTGCTGGAGCTTGTGGAACTTTGAACCGTATAGAAGTTTACCAAATACCTTTGGAATTGTTTCTCTATCAAGGCCTATTGCGTTGTCCCTGATTTCTATTCGGCATTTGCCTTCTGAGTACTCGTCAATAAGGACGTGTATTTCCGGAAGAATCTCGTCTTCCTCACATGCGTCCAGCGAGTTGTCCACAGCTTCTTTTACTACTGTTATAATGGATTTCTGTGCGTTTTCGAAACCTAGAAGGTGTTTGTTTTTCTCAAAGAATTCGGCGACGGAAATCTCTCTATGGTCTCCGCCACTTGCTTCCATGCCTTCTTCTACTCCGTTTGCCATAATATCACGTTTTTCAAATCTACCTTTTTATCTTGTCCTGGTTTTTCTCCAGATAATTGTATGCTGTTGAGTGAGAGCTACCGTTCAAAAGCATGTTGATAGCTTCCATTGCGACCTCGATATTCTGGGCCTTTCCAATTATTCCTATTGTTGTTCCGTAGACTGAGATGTCTACTTGTGCTATTTTTTCGATGTGTGTTCGGGCCTCGCCTTCTCTGCCGATTACACGGCCTTTTAGTCTTTCTTCAGCGTTTTTTGTGTTGGCGTAGCGGCCGATATCCATTAAGTGTAGTGTTACATCTCTTTCGACTAGTTTGAAGGCTTTTTCTGGGTTGAATCCTCTGCCTATTGCTTTGACTATTTTTTGGGCCGTCATTTCGTCTAGTGGTTCTCCTTCGAGTGCGACCTGGTTGTCCTGGATTGTTACGTCGCAGTCTGTCAGGTCTTGCAGTTCTTCTTTTGTTTCTCCTTCAGAACCGATGAGAACTCCTACTCGTTCTTCTGGCACCATTACTTCCTTCATATTGTCTCTAATATTAATGGACCTAACAATCTTTTTATACCTTAAAACTGTTTTACAGGTCTTCTAGGCCGTCTAAAACCTCTTGAACGGCGTCGTGTTTTTCGATGTCTGCTCCCTGCCTGTTGAAGAATGCAGCCATGTTTTTTACATCTCTTTTAAGCAGTTCTACGGCCTCTGGATGTGATTTGTGGACGCCCTGGGAGAAATCAATCCATACCTCCTGTTCCTGAGTCATTAGAATGTTGTATTCTGATAGGTCGCCGTGTACAAGTTGTTCCTCTCTCCAGAGCTCCATTATGTTTCTTTTGATCTTCTGGAAGGCCTCTTCAGGGTTCTCTATCTGTACATCTTTGAGTTTGGGGTATGGCGTGAAGTCTTCGCCGATAAACTCCATTACCAGTATGTTTTTCTGGAAGGCCTTTGGTTCCGGGCATCTTACGATGTCTCCAGCTTTTTTGAGGTTTTTGAACTCTTTTTTGCACCATTCGTTGATTACTGATCTTCTGTCGGATTTGAAGTTGCGGAATCTCTGGTCTCCTCTCAGGTATTTCTCCATTTCGCGGAATGATCCGGCCTGTGTCATGTAGATTTTGACTATTACTCTTTCTCCGTCGGATGTGTCGGCCAGGAAGACTGCGGATTCTTTTCCTGATTCTATTGTGCCGTAGAGTCTGTCGAGAACTTTTCTGTCTCCTAGTTTGAGCAGGGCCTTCTTTGTTTCGTGGTCGAATACGTTGTTGAAGGCCTTTCTTCCTTCGGAGGAGTCGAACATTCTCCGGCTTTCTTCCTTCCATCTTTCGCGGAAGTCAATGTTTTCGTCTTTCACAGAAATGTTCTGAGTGATGAAGAGATAAATGGCCTAGGTGTTCAGGTAGTGAGGTATGTTTCTTGCTTTCAGTCTCCATTCCTCTGCTTCTCTGAGTTCTTTGGCTATGAAGTTTTCCAGAAATTCTCGGCCGTATTCTTCTGCTACTTCCTCGTTGTAGACATCTTTAAGTATTGTTTTTGCTGTTGTCAGGCCTTCTGTGTTTCTTCTTCCCCATGAAAATGAGTTTCCTGTATTCTCAAGATTGTTTGATGGAGAGAGTTTTTCGCCCGTTGATTCTCCGCCTTTTACTACTCTGACTGTTTTATCTCCGCTCTGCATGCTGATATGGCCTTCATAAATTGCGTAGTAGTCTATGTTCTGTTCAGGAAGATTTCCTGCCATCACAGAATATTTTTGACTCTCTGCTTAATAATCCAAAGTCTGCAGTAGAAGTTGTTAGGGCCTTAGCTTTGCTGAGTTGGAGGATAGAATGTAGAAGGGAAAATTTTAGAGGAATTCCTCTATTTCGTCTAGGAAGTCTCTGTCTTCCAGCCATCTTGTCTCCGCGTTGGAGTAGCTGTTGACGATGTCTCCTTTTTCGTCGCCCTGGATGTCCCATGGATCGACTAGTACTACTGAATCTCTTTTTACCCATAGGCCTCTTTTCTTTGATCCTGGGATTCGGCAGATTCTTTCGTTTCCATCTGTGCAGTATACGCGGTATTTTCCGCCTCCTTCTTTTCTTAGAACTATTCCAAGTACCTCGTCGCCTTGCGGCCTGCGTACTCTTTGTACTTGTTCTTCTTCATCTTCTGGCATACAAACTATTTCTAAAGCAATTTTTTTAAACCACGACAGGGCCTCTGTTTTCAGTCAATTCTTACCGACACTACGTTTCTGTATACTCTTTCCCCGTTTTCCTCTCCTACAAGTTCGTAGCTTCTCTTTATCTCCGGGTCGTATCTGTCTCTCAGCATTGATAGAATCTTCTTGTTCATTGGCTCTGTTGACAGGAAGAAGTCGATGCCGTGTTTGTTTTTCTCTACGTTGGCCAGAAAGTCTTTTCTGGTCTCATTCGTCAGTTCTGCGGCCTTATCGACAATATCATTTGATATAGGTTCTAGTTCGGCATCTCCTCTGAGCTGTATTTTGGCCTTGTAGAATCCTCCCTGGAATTTTGAGCAGTCCTTACACTGATGGTTTTTGAAGACCACCTGTGTGTCATATGAGTCCTTCATAGGGCCTTTTTCGGCGTGTACTCTGACATACATCTGATCTTCTTCCTCCCAGAACTGTAGCTGCATCTCCACGTCTTCTTCTGAGAAGTCGGAGAATTTTTCCGCTAGCTGGTCCTGTACTGTGTAGGCCTCGATCCACTGGCCTCTGTGTTTCATTCTTCCGCATACACTGCAGACCACGATTTCTACTTTGTCAGGGACTTCCAGGAGATCGTGTTTGTCTGTGTAGCAGTCTGCGCACAGCTTTTTCCCGTCTCCGTAGAGGGCCTTTGTTTCTTCGCCGCATCTTGGGCAGAATTTTGATAGTTCCATATGGATTGGTTGTGTGGCAAAGGTTTTAACGCCGAAACCCCAACCTTTTTATTAATCAGATAATAAATTAGTTACTATAAGGTGACAACAAAAATGACAAGCGCAACCTGGGATCGTACGGATAGGATGCTGGAACGTAAAGAGGCTGATGGAGAAGTTGAGTGGAGAGATGGCGAACCTCACTTTGCAGGCCGGCATATGATTCACGAAGATACAGATATTGATGGCGGAGTTTATCTTGGCAGTGGAGAAAGAGAGGCCATCGTTGTTGATTCCGAGAAGTACGATGAAGTTGACAGAATGTATCAAAAGGCCAGAAGTAAGGCAACAGATTCCACAGGAAATGTGAACAAGAATTTTGCCCTTAATGCGGTTCACGAGGTAGCTATGGAAGAGTTTACTCCGTCCGAAGAAAATATGGACAGGCTTGTTGACATGTACGGAGACATTACTGACGAAGATATTGATTCCGAGAGAGACATGAGAGATGAGGCCTATCTTTCCAGTAAGATTGCAGAACATTACGGAGTTCAGAACGATGGAAAGATCGCTCTGGATGTTTTCGCGAAAGAAGGAGTTGGTGTCTGCCGTCACAGAGCTCTGGCTGCTGGAGCAATGATTGAAAAGTTCCAGGAAGACGGAGTACTGACCGGAGAAGTAAGCGTGGACAGAAACTCACGCGGAAGATACGGTCACGCATGGGTCAGATACGAGAACTCAGCTGGCGAAGCCTTCGTGATAGATCCAATGCAGGACACTATCGGGCGTCTTGAAGATACAGAAGACGCAGCCTGGGACTACGAAAGACCAGAGGACAACATTTGATCCTCTTTTCTTTCAAATTCTATTTTCTGGCCTTCCTCTATTTGCAGTTCTTCAAAGCTTTCAAGCAGGTAACGGTAAGGCCTTCCCGGAGAGTACACTTTCCACGTTTTCGGATTGGGTGTCCAGGGCATTGCTTTCTGGATGTCGATGACTTCTTTTTCCGAGTTCATGAAGTAGAGATGTAGAGGTTTTCTGACCAGCATCATGTCTATTGAGGCCCTTGTGTCTCGAGAGAATGTGAACAGCATTTTTCCTTCTGTACGAAATGACAGGCCTCTGGCCTTTTTCAGGAATGAATCTGCTACCTCTACTTCATGTTGTTCTCCGTTGATTTCGATCTTCATGCAAAAAGTATTTGCGTTTGAGCGGTTAATTGTTTGGTATGGACGAAGAAGAATTGAAGAAGAGGCTTTCAGAGGAAGAGTACAGGATTTTACGTGAGAGCGGTACAGAAGCTCCTGGTACCGGAGAGTTTCTGAATCACAGTGAGGCCGGAGTTTATCGGTGTAAGGCCTGCGGCCAGAAACTATTTCAGTCAGATGACAAGTTCGACTCCGATAGATGGCCTAGCTTCAAGGATGCGATCATGGACAATATAGAGTTGAAGAAAGATCTTAGCCATGGAATGAACCGTGTAGAAGTATGCTGTTCGGGCTGTGGATCTCACTTGGGCCATGTATTCGATGATGGGCCTGAGCCTACAGGCAAGAGATACTGCATTAACTCGAAGGCCCTGGATTTTGAGGAAGAGAATTGAAAGCCACCTTGTGTGGCTTATTGCGTGTGAATCTGAGCGTAACCAGTTCGCCCTCACAGGGATTTGAACCCTGGATCTGCACCTCCGCAAGGTGCCGTCTTTCCACTAGACCATGAGGGCCTGTATTGGTTTAAGTAGGCTATTTTTAAAACCGGTTCGAGAGGGTAGTGCAAACCTTTTTAACAACCTTCGTCATTAAACGTTTCTGTAGTGGTTTATCATGCTGAAAAAATACATTCAGAAGATCAAGGACAAGCTAGGCCTTTAGAGTTGGTTTAGTGGTCTGAGAACTATTTTAGGGTTTTAACCCTTCTTTTTTCTCTCCATTCTTGTTTTAACTTTTTCTTTCGTATTTGGTTTCTAGGTGACTTTAAATGGGAAAGATTTCATGTGTTTACAAGATTATGCCGGAAGATGATGAAACCGATCTAGAGGATATTAAGAAGCAGGTTCAGGAATTGCTGGATGTTCAGGATATCGGTGAGGAGAATGTTGCTTTCGGTTTGAAGGCTGTAAAGGTTTCTTGCATTACTACTGATGAGGAAGGCGGAACTGATTCCGTTGAGGAGAAGCTTGAACAGCTTGATAACGTTCAGAGTTATGAGCTTGAGCACTTTGACAAGCTTTAGGCTTGTTGCTCTTTCATATTTATTTTTCTATTCGAATGTTCTTTCTCCGCCGTTGCATACCGCGCAGCCATTCTCTTTCTTGTGTTCCTGACATACGTTAGCGCCGCATACCTCACAGCTTGTGACAGCTTTCTTTTTCTGGCAGTAGTCGCAGAGGCCTTCCATAGTTAGTGTTTAAACTTTGAAGATTAATTGGTTTTTTGTTATGGGAGTTAACCTTGGAGAACTGGTTGAGAGCGAGGAAATAAGTTTTGCAGATTTAAACGATAAAGAGATAGCGATCGATGCTATGAATACCTTGTACCAGTTTCTCTCTATTATCCGTCAGCGAGACGGTACTCCACTGAAGGATTCGTCCGGAGAAGTTACTTCTCATCTTTCAGGCCTCTTCTACAGAAACATTAATCTCCTTGACAATAATATCAGGCCTGTCTTCGTTTTTGACGGCGAGGCTCCTGATCTCAAGGAGAAAGAGACCACGCAGAGAAGGAAGAAGCGGGAAGAGGCCCGTGAGGAGTGGAAGAAGTTGAAGGATGAGGGCAAGGTTTCTGAGGCTTACAGTAAGGCCACTCAATCGAGTAAGTTGACTGGTGATATGATTAAGGAGTCGAAGAGGCTTCTTGATGCTATGGGTATTCCCTATGTTCAGGCTCCTAGCGAGGGCGAGGCCCAGACAGCTTACATGACTCATGAAGATTATCCTGGTAGTATCTATGCTGCGGGTTCTCAGGACTGGGATTCTCTGCTTTTTGGCGCTGAGAAGATGGTGAAGAATCTTACTACAAGAAAGACTCGGAAGACCTCTGGTGGAGGTAGAAAGGAGATTTCCACAGAGCTAATCAGGCTTGATAGTGTTCTTGAGCAGCTTGAAGTCTCTCAGGAAGAGCTGATCTGGATGGGAGTTCTGATGGGCACGGATTTCAACCCTGATGGAGTACATGGTATCGGGCCTAAGACCGCTCTAAAGCTTGTTAAAAAGTATAATTCCTGGGATAAGCTGTTTGAAGACGATAAGGTTGAGTGGGAGTCGGATAACGATCCGGAGACAATTATTGAGTTTTTCAAGAATCCTCCTGTTGAGGATATCGAGTATGAGTTCGGTGATCCTGATGAGGAGAAGATTAAGGAGATTCTCGTGGATGACCACGATTTCTCCGAAGATAGAGTAGAATCAGGCCTGAAAGACCTTTCCAACGCGTTGAGTTCGCGTCAGTCAGGCCTTGATAGCTTTACCTAGTTTACTGGCTTCTGTAGTCTTTCAGTATAAGCTCCATCATTTCTCCAAGTTCTTGGTATCCCTGTCTGATGTCTTCGATTGCTTCTTCCTGTCTTTCCATTTCGTTTACTATGGCCTCAATGTCCGACTGTTCTACTGCCTGATCTTCAAGTTGTGAGATTCTTTCTCTAAGTTTTGACGTTCTGGAGTTCTGTTTCTTCTCCACATTCTGAATCTTTCTTTCCAGGTTGCTGCCGCCCTTGCTCTGTGTCTTGGCTAATTTCTCTACATTTCTGTTCAGTGATTCAACAAGTTCTGCGAACCTGTCCTGATCTTCTTCGCTCTCTTCGTCCGCAGATTGGAGTTCCTGATATTCTTCTTCCGATAGAAGTTTGAGATTTGCTAGGTCGTCAAAGTCGTTGAAGATCCAGCTGAAATCCGCCACCATGCCTTTTAGCTGGTCAACTTCCTCTCTAAGTTTTGTAACATCCTGATCCTCGACTTCTTCCTCAATTTTTTCCAAGTTTGTCTTTACGTTTTCAAGATCTACTCTTAGTTCATCTACAGCATCTTGATCATCGGTTGACTGTGAAAGTTCGTCAAGTCTCTCAACCACATCATCTACTCTTTCTGAAATCTCTACTATGTCTTCTTCGAGGCCCTCTACTTCATTCTCTGATTCTGCTTCTTCCAGTCTTTCCTCAAGGTCTGAGAGTCTTTCTTTGAGCTCTTCGTTATCTGTGTTTTCCTCTACTTCCGATACTTTCTGCTCTATTTCCTCGCTGATCTCGGTCTTGAACTCCTCCAGGTCGTTCTTCAGTTCCTGAATTTCTTCGTCATCCTCATCTGCGACGTTCTCAACTCTTTCCTCCAGATCATGTAGCTGGTCCTCAAAATCATTATTTTTGAGTTCTTCAAGCTCTTCTCTGATTTCCTCTATTTCTTCTGAGAAGTCTTTGTCGGAAATCTGTTCTTCCAGTTCGTCAAGTCTTTCCTCAAGGCCTTCTACATCTGCTGATGAGGCCTCTTCCAATTTTTCTTCCAGATCTTCGATCTTTCTTTCATTATTATCTCTTATTTCATTGATGAGATCTGTTTTCTCTGCAATTCTGTCTTTTACTTCGTTTAATTCTGTCCTGAGTTCTTCAAGTTCTTTTTCATCTTCTATATCGGAGATTCTTGATCTGAGAGAATCAAATTTTTCTTCGAAGTTTTCCTCTATTTCTTCGACTTCCTCCTTTACTCCTTCATCTGTATCTTCATCTATCTGGGCCTCCAGTTCTTCTATAGTATCAAGTTCTTCTTCAAGTTCATCAATTTTTGATTCAAGGCCTTCTACTTCGTTGTCTGAGTTTACTTCTTCGAGGTGGGCCTCCATTTCCTCTATCCTCTGTTCTATTTTCTCGAATCTTTCGCTGTCGAAGTCCTGTTCTACTTCTTTTTCGGCCTCTTCGTCTTGGACCTCCTCTTCAGTTTCTTCATCTGCTTCTGATTCTTCTTCAGATTCATTGTCATCTTCTGCATCTTCTGTTTCTTTTTCTTCGTCTGAGGAGTCGCTTCCGTCGAAAAGTGTGTTGTCATCTTCTGTTTCTTCTTCCTGGCTTTCCACGTCTTCTTCGGCGTCTGAGCTGTCGAAAAGTGTTTCCTGGTTGTCTTCCTGTTCCTCTACTTCTTTCTCTTCTGTTTCCAGTAGTGTTTCCTCTTCTTCAGAATTGTCTTGTTCGTTGTCTCCTCCGAAAATTACGTCTTCAGCCATTTTGTTACCACTTAATACCTACAAGTGATCAAAAAGTTAAAAGCCTTTTTTAACCTGTCAAGAACAACATCAACCTACAGTTCTGGAGAGAGCTGTCTTAAGAATCTCTGATATACGTGCAACGTCCGCTCTGAGCTCGTCAAGCTCCTGTTCATTGTCATGCATCCTTCTCTCTAGCTGAGCGAATTCCTCGTCAAGGCCTTCCCATAGTTCGTCAAGTTTCTCATCTGACACTTCTTCGCCGCCAGAGGCCTCTTTGATTTCGTCAATTTCCTGTTTCAGATCCATTAATTCGCGTTCGAACTCGTTGATTCTTTCGGAAGTGCTTGAAGACTCTAACTTGTCTACTTCTGCTCTGATAGCTTCAACCTGTTCAGAGAGGTCTTTCTCCTGACCTTCGTTATTGAATACCTCTACTTCCAGTTCTTCCAATCTCTTGTTGAGTTCATTGAGCTTTCCATCGAGCGTGCTTCTGGAGACAGCGTCCATGTCGGAGAGGTTTCTCCTTACGTTCTCGATGTTTTGCTCGATTTCCTGCATAGAAACTGGTTTGTTGGCGTTGTTAATAAATTCAATCAACGCGAATATTCAGGTATGAAACCAGTACTTCTAGTGGTTATGGATGGAGTAGGCCTCAGGAAAGAGACCGAAGGCAATGCTTTCAAACAGGCGGACACACCAAATCTTGGAAAACTTATGGCTAGGAAAGGGTTCGCCAAGCTAGAGGCATCCGGCCCGGCTGTAGGACTGCCTGAAGGTTATACAGGCAACTCTGAGGTAGGCCATCTGCACCTAGGAGCTGGTCGAAGAATCGATCAACGACTCACCAGAATAAACAATGCTATTGAGAACGACGAACTTCGGGATAAAGAAGCTTTGAAAGAGGCCCTGGAGAGAGCTGAGGAAAATAATACTACTGTGCATTTTGCAGGGATTATCTCTGACGGCGGTATTCACGGCCATATCGATCATTTGAAGGCCTTGCTTGAGATCGCTTCGGAGTATGATGTTGATGTCAAAGTTCACTGCTTTACAGATGGAAGGGATGTTTCTCCGAAGTCTGCTGAGAAGTTTATTGAGATGATTGAATGCTGGACTTCCGAGTTTGGTGGTGAGATTGCTACCGTTATGGGCCGTTACTACTCTATGGATCGTGATCATAACTGGGATCGTACCTATAAGGCTTACAGAGCTATGGCTCTGGGAGAGGGCTTCGAGTTCTCTGATCCACGCGAGGCCCTGAAGGAGACCTATGATGACGGAGATTACGACTACTTTGTCATTCCTTCGATCGCGGAAAGTTATGAGGGTATGAGCGATGATGACGAGGTTGTTTTCTATAATTTCAGGGCTGATAGGGAGAGGCAGATCGAGGAGGAGCTTGTTGCAGATGTCGATCCCGATGACAACGAGGAACCTGTCCACCCTAATTTCACCTCAATGTTCCAGTACGAGCATGAGATCGACAACCCTGCTATCTTCGAGAAGAAGATTGTTGAGGGAACTCTTGGGGAGAAGATTGAGGAGGCTGGTCTTTCACAGCTGCGTGTAGCAGAATCTCAGAAAAGGCCTCACGTTACTTTCTTCTTCAATGGTCAGAGAGAGCTTGAGTTTGAGCACGAAGAGCGCCACTTTGTCGAGTCCGATAAAATCAAGGCCTATGATCAGAAGCCAGAGATGCATGCCGACGATATCTGTGATGTGGTGCTTGAGGCCCTGGATAAAGGTGAGAAGGACTTTATTTTGCTGAATTTTGCTAACTGCGACTTGGTAGGCCATACCGGAGATCTTGATGCAGCTATTACCGCTGTTGAGACTGTAGACAGAAATATTGGCCGTTTAGTTGAGAAAGTTCAGGATACCGAGTATTCAATGTTGATTACCGCTGATCATGGCAACTGCGAGAACATGGGTACAGAGGACAGCCCTAATACATCTCACAGCTTGAATCCTGTGCCTTTAATCGGCGTAGATATGGATAAAGAGTTGACTGATGGGGAAATATGGAAGGTTGAGAATATTCTGGAGGATCTGTTGCTCTAGCATGCAGGTGCCGATGGCCAGCTGTCAGTACATTCTGAGGCGGTATCAGTCTTGATTGTGGAGGCTCTTCCTGTGTCTCCTGCGCAGTAGGCGTCTTCCCACTTTGTTTTTTGAAGATCGCAGCGGGCATCGGTTGACTGGTTATCTGTGAAAGAAATAAAGTCAGTGGATTGGCCATTGAGCACGAAAAGAACTGCTAGAGCAGTTACCGTGATCACTGCTGCAGCCATTATGAGCTCAAGGACCATGTCCATTTTTTAATCAACTCTTAGCAAGAGTCCATTACTTGCCATCCGTTGGCACCGGAGTATTCAGGGTTGTCGCTTGTAACACATACTTCTGCGGATTGCCAGTCGCTAATACCGTTTGAAGTTGCATCGGCACCTCTAACTGTATCTGTTATTGGATTACCGTCGTTAGACAGACAGGTGCTCGGTAGCGAGAAGTCATCTCCCTGAACGCTGCCTGCAAGCTGGTTACTCATTGAGGTAGTACAGGCATTTGTGCTTGTACTGGATGCGAAGTTTCCTAGCGTTCCTTGAGTTGTGAATGTGAGGGCCATTGAGACCATCATTAGTACTGCTGCTGCAATTATTAGCCATAGAACCTGTGAAAGGCCTTTACGTTTCATAACTAACTTGTTGGTTAGGCCTGTATAAAAATACTTGGAAATTAGCTTCGCTTTGAAACAGAGATAAATAGAAAGAAAATAGAGAGTATATTTGCTCTCTAAGGCTGTGAGAGATCGATCTGGATGCTGGAAACGTTTAGCTGGTCTCCTTCATCTGTTTCGATTTCATCTGTTCCTATTGAGATGTCTTCGATTTCTGCGTCTTCAACGAACCTGTCTCTTACAATTTCAGCTACGTCTACTGCTCTGCTGATTGCTTTACCTCTTGCTTTGACGTGTACTGTTTCGTGGCCTTCGCTAAATTGAGTTACAACTGCTAGAACGTAACTCATTGCAGGCTTGGATCCTACGTATACTGTGTTGTCGTCTTCTTGTTCTTCTGGCACTAGTAATCACCTGTACTTATTATTGGAAGCTAGAAATTTAAATTAGATAGGTCTAGTCATCGGTGAAATCGTGGTTGTAAGGGTCGACTATGAATTCCATGTATCTTTTTCCAGAGTTAACAGGTACTTTTGAGAACTTATCCTTTAACACCAGCTTTAGATTTGATTTCTGCACAGTTAGAGTAACTTTAGCCTGATCTTCCCAGTCATAGCACGTGCCATTTGTGCTGGCGCAGCACGAGCCAACGTCATTTCTAGTCTTATGTGTTTGTTTAACGGAAAAATTGTTTGAAGTAGCGCCGTAGTCTAAATTCTGGCTAGGCCCTTTCAAGACTACTTCATCATACACCATATCTTTGTAATTTGTGCCAGAGGAAATCACGTTGTAGACCCCCTCATTAACTTTTTGGTTAGCGCTTGACAGAGCATTATCTTCCGCAGTTGAGAAATCACTGTGGCCTATAGAGCATTGTTTTGTGCTCTTGCCGACATATTTATCGACAGACTGCCAATTATCATAAATCTGATAAAGCGTTCTGTTAGCTTCTTCAGCCATTTTAAGATATCTGTTTCCAGTAGCATCGAATTCAAGATTTAGGAAAGAGTCATTTGCTTTGTACATTGTCTGTCCATCCGGCAGATCACAGTTAACCTGTATCGGGTTTGCGGCAAAAATATTGCCTTTTAGGGAGTAAGGATTTTCTTCGAACCAGACTCCAAGACTGTAGTCAGGCCTTTCACATCTTCCTGCCTGGCCGGAAGTTACCATATTGTTTAGATCCTGTTCTACCTCATTGTTTAGTTTGCAGCTTATTTCTCCTATTATTGGCAGCGTTGAACAGGTGTTTCCTGGTATTCTGTTGTATGGAATATTGTTTGAGCTGGATTTGTAGATTTCATAGTCCCAGTCCACGTTTGGGCCTCCTCCCTGTTTCGCCATCTCATAGGTATTCTGGTATGTAGTGTAGAGTGCTGCTGTTGGAACGTAGTTGTAGAAATATAGCTCTCCGTAGGCCTTGGTATCCGCCATTCTGTCTAGATCTTTTACAGATGTGTCCAGGTTGTCTGAGAAGTAGCTGTTTACTGGTAGGGACATCATTCCGAATACTAGAGAGAGCACTAGGAGGCCTACTGCTGCGAGTACTGCTGATGGTTCTCCTTTTCTATCGTACATTCAGTACACCTCCTGATTCGTAGTATATTGTGATTCTGCCTTGGCCTCCTTGAACTGCTATTGGGTAGCTTACTCTTGAATATTCTGATACCTGGCCTACACTCAGGACAGCTCCGTTCTGATCGTATAGCTGTACCATGTAAGGTTTGTTGCCGTAGCTATTGTTCATTACTGTTCCAATATAGTTAGAGATATCGGTTTCCGTGTCGTTGTAGTCTACTCTGGTACCGTTCAGCCATATATCTTCGCCAGGACTTGATGAAAGGAATTTAGATATGACTGTGTAGGCCTTTTGATCCTGGTATTTTCCGTACGTGACGCTGTCGGCTCTCCATAGCTTGTCAACCATTATCCTTGTGGCTGAGGTTCTGATCCGGATTTTTTCGGCGTTGAAGTTGACATTTTTATCGACATTGACGTTCTGTGTGTTTTCCGCCATTGCATTCAGTGAGAAAATGTAGATTGCTATCATTGTGACTATGATGAAGACCATGGTGAATCCTAGGGCCTCTATTAGGCCTTTACGAGGTTGGGTATGGGTCATAGACGTAGATTCTCACTGGGAGTTTTGAATGGTTTTTGTCGTTTCTTACTAGTAAAGCTGTGGATACTACTGCTCTCTGTCTTACTGCTGGATGCATTGAGATACATTTACTCCTCGTGGCCTGATTATTGGTACCATTAACTGTAACAGACTTGAAATCTTCATTTGCATCTCCTAGGCCATTCCCTTGAGGATCTACTGCCTCATTTTCAAGGATTCTTATACCGAAGGCAAAGTTTTGGCCATCGAGGCCTTCAACTTCTTCTATGTAGCAGTGGTCTGTTCGTCTAAATACATTGTATCCTATTCCGTTCGGCCCAGGGTTGTAGTTAGAGAAGTACTCAACAGGTATTACTCCTCTTCTTTGAGTGTACTCGTAGCCATAAAGATCCTCTGTATCTGCATCTAGAGACAGTATATTTTCTAGTACTATGGCCTTTCTGTAGTCTTCTGTCTGTGTTGCTTCGATGTTGTGATTTATCTGTGTTAGGCCTCCAAGGAAGAATGAAAATATTACCATTATACCCAGAAAAATCATTACTGCATATGCTATATAGGAGATTGAGTCAAGTTCAATAGCCATCTAGCTAGGGCACCCAGATTCATTTAGTATGAGGGTTGATTGTCCTGAGCGGTATTCTTTCTGAATACAGAGAGATCCGTTAACCGGTTCGTAAACAGATGGTGCTATTATATTGTCATAACTGATCATGTATGGTTCTATCTGACTGCTTCCAACAGATCCTGAGAAGTTGAGACTTAGATTATTGTCATTTTGATCATATTTTATCTGGTATCTTTCCATGCTAAGAGCTATGTGGCCTTCCGGTACCGTCTCCATGACCATCATGGCATTTATTACTCTCTCTGCCTGAAGATCTACGGCCTGGTGGCTTGTGTAGTCAACACTCTGTCCAGCCGAACCATTAGTCAAGACGATTAGAAGGCCCATCACCATTAGGCCTACCAGGCTAAGAATCATTGCTCCTGACACTCCTTTTCTTTTCATGACTAATTCTCTTGCACTTCAACAAGTACTGCAGGTTTTCCGTTAACCTCTGTATCGTAGGAAACCGTTACATTGTACGGTTCGCTCTTCTCAAATACATGGTGTAGCCGAGGCCCTGAATGGAACTGAATGTTGCAGCTGGCAATATAATCGCTTTCAGCCAGTAATGTGCTATCCTGAACTTTTGTCGCACGGAACTTTTGATCATTGTCTGGATCATCTTCCTCCGAAACAAGAGTGACATTCATCTTGGAGGAGAGCTGGAAGGTATTACTTCTCTGATCTGCCGAGCTTCCCTGAACACATACATTCCTTGTAGGTAGGAAGACCTGTTCCTCAAGTTTCTGTGCATCATTGCTAGTAGCGCTCATACCCAGAACATTTTGCAGAGATCCCACACCCACACTAATACTTGAAACCGTCGCCATCAATCCCAAGAGTGTAAATACCGTTGCAGATGCTGCAAGGCCTTTATGCATTTGCTGGTTCACCTCTGTCAGATTGATATGCTGTGTTCTTACAGAATTCCTCAGGGTTGTCCTGATGGGCATTTCTTCCTATACATCCGAGAAGATCAGATCTATTGTTTCCGGCCTCAGCTCCTTTGTTGCCAGAGTCTTTCACTATAGTGTTTGCTGCTCCAAAGAGTGCCGAAATCAGTATTACTGACAGTACTAAAGCTCCAACTACTTTAATTGCTGCGTGCATATCGGATACCTGAGATTATTGTTATTGATTTTATGAGAGAGGTGTTTGTTGCATTACCTCCGAAATCAACGAATCTGCCCGCGTAATTATTTGTAAGAACTCCGAGAACTGCGATTAGAATGATTACAAGCATGAATGCCATTACTATTGATAGACTGATTTCGAGGCCTTTCCGCGTTGACACATGGTTATTTTGTGAGAGCCTGTTAAAATAATCTAAGGGGTTGGATAGGTTACGTTTCCTGCGAAGTTGCCTGCCATTGAGTCAAACCACCCTGAGAAGCCCATGAATATGACTGAAACTATCATGACTACAAGTACGAGCATTGCTACTGTCTTTACTGATACTTCCATGTTGTCACCCTAGTTGATTCTGATATCATTTATTCTTATCACCGCGTCCTCTGTTGTTCCTGAGGCCCATGATTCCCATGCTTCTAGTTCTACCCGATTAAAGTCTCCGTTCATGTTCTTTGAGTGTTCCCAGACGACGTTTCCTGAGCTATCTGTCATCTCCCATTCTACATTAGTTCCTGTCTTTCTCAGAACGATCGTATACTCCTCGCCAGTCTGATAGTTTGCAACCACGCCATAACTATCTCCCGCGGTATCTCCTGGATGCTGGTATGGAGGATCGTTGTTTTCATTGCAAGTTCTGCAGTACATCCATAGTTCATCAGTTCCTGTCGCATCAGTGTTGATATTGGTTACTCTGTCATTAGATGAATCTATCACATCTATTCTGAAGTGGCCTCTCGTTTCGAAGTATACATCAAATTCAATTCTCTTCTGGCCGGAAGGAAGATTCCAGACCATCTGATCGTCTCCATAGGAGTCATCTGGCCTAAAGACGTTGGTTCCAGATTCTTCATACAAAACTCTATCGTTGTTAAAGTTGTAGCTGTCTGGGGGGCTGGTAAGCTGGTTTATTATGCGTTGATTTGGAGTCGGATTATTACTCAGAGTACAGCTGCTGTTCATATCAGTTATCTGTATCATGCCATACAAGTTATCCTCGTTGTCTCCAGTACTGAGCACGCCGAGCATATCTCCAGAGGCCTCACCTGCGTTATGTGGAGATCCTTTACGGGTTTCAATGTACCCTTCATCTCCAGGACAGATTAAAACTTCTACATAGTGATCCTGGCCATTATTGGTTACACTATTTTCATCTTTTGGGAATCCATTTTCTTCACCAGGTTTGGTTAGCCATGGACCATCATTGTACTCATCACAGTAGAGTCCATCATTCTCTCCACCATCTTGATATCTCTGCTCGATAGTCCTTCCGCCTCCTTCAGTATTAACTCGTGAACTTCCTCCTCCATTCTTGAAGAACAGGGTGAAGAAGCTGTAAGGCTTTTTGTTTATTATTTTCTGTCCATTCTGAGTAACAGCTTGAGAAGCATAACCATCTCCTACAACCGGTTTCCAGTCAGCACATCCAGGACCGAAAAGCCAGTCACTGTAGCCTGCTTTTCCATTCGGGCCATCTCCTGTAGAGACTCCTGCAAGGGTGGCTGCTGAGTTCGATCCGAATGCTAGGCCAGTCTTTAATCTAAATGGAGAGATAGAGGAGTTAATTTTGAATTTTATCCGGCCATACTTCCCCTCCATATCATTTCCGCTGCTGCTGTAGAGCTCTTGAGCGCCTTTTGCTAGGGTACTACCTGCTCCAGCACATGGAACCGCGCCGTCATCTGTGAGCGAGGTTGATCTTAAATCAGAAAAAGTCTCTCCTTCAATGTCATCGCAGCTCCAGGCGCGCCAATAATTGTACTTTAGAAGCTCTCCAAATGTCTCTTTATCATCTACTACAACCGTAGTGTTCACGTTTGTGAACCTCTCAGCTTCTCTGAATCCTTCTCCTACTTTAGCTCCTAGAGGCCCAAACATTGCTCCGGATATTACTGCTGCCACCAGAACTGTAAGCATTATTTCTCCGAGGCCTGCTTCTAGTGCTCCTTTTCTTAGCATATGCTACCATCTGTTGCGTCCGCTACTACACTTGAAATTGCCTTCATGTATGGGCTCTGGCAGCTGCTGGTGGTTTCTGCGCCGAAAAGTGCTGGCAGAAGATATGGCATGACTAAGGCCCCGAAGGCTATTGAGAGGAATAGAGCCATTATTATTCTCATGCTCCAGCCCATTCCTTTGCTTTTAGCGTAAAAGTTGAGGGTTTTGAGAAAAGTCTTCATGTTAGAGAGTTGTGTTCTGTTGTTTATAGTAATTTTTCAATAATTCCTGTGACCACGTTGTCGATTCCCTGGCTTACTGCTCCGATAATTGCGGCGGCTGCAATCACGGCAACACCCATCAGTACTAGCTCCTGTGTTGAAAACTCTCCTTTTCTCTTCATTTAGCCTGCCACCTGTGTAACGGATCCTACCATGCCTCCAAATAGCATTCCTACGATTATAAGAGTCATCGTATAGAAGAACATTCCCGAGATCATTATTTTTCCTATGAAGAGGTTCTTGTATGTAGGATCCTCTCCCTTCTTGATCTTCGTGAAGAAACTTCCCAGTATGTAAAGAAGCTGGATTAGATATACTCCTACTACAAACTGCAGTAGCTCTGGAGGAATAGCTGAATCGAAACCAGATATTACTCCCCCAAGGCCTGCTGAGGCTCCCGGCTGGTTTCCGATCTCGGATTCTGTTACCGATTTTGAAAGAGTTGTCATGGCCGTAATGATTGTCTGAGACATGCCTACTGCAACCCCTGAAACTACTGGTGCCAGCAAGTATGCCAGCATCTGTATAGTTGTTGTAGTATCTTCCATCAGGTCGTTAAGCTGCTCCTGAGTCTTGTGAATATTCTTCAAGTATTTTGAAATTGTAAGCATTGCTGTAGAGGCCATATTGGTTCCTTTTCTGGAGGATTCGATGATGGCCTTCATTACTGTTCTTATCATCTGACTTGGGAACTGTCTCAGTGCGCCGTAACGGTCATCCATTATGGATTGTTCAAAGGTCATGCCCATGTCTTTGACGTTTTCTGAGGCCTTTCCAAACAGATTAGATATCTCAAGTTCTGAAGTAGCCTCTGCAGCTTCCTGTAGTGCAATTTCTACTGGTGTTCCCCCTGAAATCTTGTTTCCTAGTTCGAATAGTGCGTTTGGGAACTGGTCTTCTATTTTGGAGAGGTTTTTTTCAGCTTCTCTTCGTTCAAGATTTCCAAGCGTTTTTACGGCCCCTATTCCTACTCCGAGGCCGAAAATTATGGACACGCTTCTCATAAGCATCGGTAGTGGATCTAGTGCTCCTCCAGACTGTAGGTATATTGAGGGAACCTGACTCACGCTGAAGTCTCCTGCAGGGTAGAGAAGTAGTAGGCCTTCTCCAGCTCCTAGTGTAGATAGGTATCCTACTACGCCATATGTGGCGAAGAAGAAGAATATTATTATTCCTACAGGCCATACTGGCGCTCTTATTGTCTTTCCTAGTACATCAAAGGTGTATTTTCCTCTTTCTGGCAGTGTTGAGTCATCTACCGGTTTGGTTGCTACTGTTGGCGGCCTTGAGCTGAGCACTCTTTTCATGAACCAGTAGAGGAATGTTGGCAGGAGCACGTTGAAGAGTAGGAAAAGGTGCATAGGTGTGATGGCGTCTCCCATGAATACGGAGATAAGCGGGAGCATGATCATACCAAGTACCGGAAGCATGGCTCCCATCGCGTTCAGGATCATGACAGGAGTCTCCAAGTTCTGCGCATAGTGTTTCATTTTCTCCTGTGTTCCGTCCAGAATGTTGTCGATCGAGTCCTGAAGCATAGATTCTCTTCTCTGTGGATCAGGCTGATTCATCGCAGAACGAAGAAGATTCAGCGATTCGAGGAAGTCATCGTTGTAGTCCTTCCATCTTCTTGTGTAATTTTCAAGCGCACCATCAATCTTGTTGTACTTCCCTATCTCCAGATTCCATAGTACTGATTTCAGATCGTCCGAGATCGGGCCTTCCAGGTTAAGTGCTGCGAAACGAACTGCTCCCTCCAGATTAGGAGAGCTTCTCATGTATACTACCATGTACAGAATTGCAAGAATCATTTCTCCACTGCTTTCTATTAACTTGGACTGCGCTGCGTACTTGGGCTTGTAGTATGTATAGGCTCCCGCTATCATCGGAGCAGTCATCATTATCATCATGATCGATATAGGGATGAGGCCTCCCAGAACCAGAGTGTTAATCATGAAAAGCATCATCCAGGCCATGAAAGAAAGCAGGAAGACCCCTACTGTTGCAGACATAACCATTCCTGGCGTTATATCCCATCCAAGAAGATTGATAGGTGGCGTCAGTTTTTTGTGAGTCTGCTCTCCGGCCTTCATGTTAAATACGTTTGCCATTTCATAGCAGAGCTTCTCATAACTATTTCTCTCCTGTGATCTCTCTTCATCTTCCTTGTAGTCCTTGTAAGAACGCGAATATCCTTGGCCTCCATCTTGATTGTTGTATGGAGGCATACTTACGTCTCTATCTAGATCATCTAGTATTTCATTTATCTTGTCCTGTTTTTCGTTCTTATCCAAGCATTACACCTGCTGTTGCAGCCATTCATCCCATCTTGCAAATATCCTATCATTATCTAGATCCCCGTATTCTTCTCTAACGCGCTGTGAAAGTATGTGATAGCGCTGATTGGCTTTTACAACAAAGTCGGCCTCCAGAAGTTGTTTATCGCTTTCCTGATTGGCCTCTACAAGTCTCTCCTTTATCTGCTGTCTTAGCTTGATATTGTCCCAGACCGCTTCCCAGTCGTTCTTCCATTCCTTGATATTTTCAGCGATCCTGTTCAGAATCAGTGACTCGCCGTTCATCAGTTCATCGGTGGGAACTAGCTCATCTTTATTGCTGTCATATCTCATCAGATCGACAAACGCGTTTTCATCTTGAGGATCCTCCTGCCAGTCCTTCCTCACCTCGGTAATGCCAGTAACCCTACGGTATGTGTCCATACCGTCGGGACTTCTGATCTTATTCACACTGACAATAATGTCTGTAGCCTTGAAAGAAGTTCTTGGAACATTAAGATCGTTTACAACACGGTCAAAAACAGAGTATGCATCTTCGCCGTGAATCGTACCTCCTACGAAGTTTGCAACAGCTCCAACACGCATGGCCTCGTAAAGAGCCTTTGCCTCATCAGAACGGACCTCTCCAACAACAAGAGCAGAGTCTCCTAGCCGTAGTGAGGTTCTAATTGCCTCATCCGCTGCCATCTCATTCTCAACCTGCGTAATAGCAGATCTGGACTTCATACGCTCGACATTGTAACCTAGATCCTTCATCTGAGGAATAGGCAGCTCAAGCGTATCCTCAACAGTCACAATCCTGTGACTCTTCATAATCTCAAGCATAGAGGCCCCAAGAATCGAGGACTTACCAGCGCCACGAGTACCTGCAAACAGAACCGAGCGATTCCCGTCAACAAGGAAGGATATCAGGGCCGCGCCAAGAGAGTTTATCATACCATTATTCATGAAAAGAGGTAGTGTCCAAGCCTTTGAACGGTGTCTTCTGAACGCGAACGCAAGGCCTTCTGGCGAAAGATTTTCCTGTATAACTGCTACACGGGCTCGGCCTCCAGGAACCTCAGCCTCAGTATCCAGTACCGGATTGGCCTCGTCAAGAGGTCTTCCTGATCTGATTCTGAATCTTGTGGCCCATGACTCTGCCTCGTCCTTTGTAGGTATTAAGTTTGTCTCACATTCCCCGTACTCCTGATGGGAGATATACATCGGAGAATCTCCTATCGGAGAGTTAATGTAGACGTCCTGGATTTTTGGATCAGCTAATAGAAGCTCCAAGACACCAAGGCCTGAAGTATACCGGTTAAGAATTGAACCTAGCTCTTCTAGCTCTTCTAGAGATAAATCAACACCCATCTGATTTGCTATATCTCTGAGCATGTCCTTCCCGATATTCTGGAATACCTCATTCATTCTCTCAGGCCTGGCAAATTCTCCTTCTTCAGGTTGGTGAGAGGCCATGTATCTTCTTGCTGCATCCAGCAATGTGTATTTCTGCTCTGACAGATTGAATTCCGGAGGATTGACATGGTATACAGGCCTTGTCTGATCGGGCACCCTATATATAGAAACTTCTATGTTGTCTCTGACCTTGTACCGGTCTACTTCCTCTCCTCTTTCTGGAGGAAGACTCATGTACTTTGTAAGCATGAAGTTAGGCCTTACAAGAGGGTGGAAGAACTCTCTGTAGATTTCTCGGTCTCCTACATGGTGGCCTGTAAGATACTGTTGTGCATCCTGTATTAGCTGGCATTCCTCTATTCTGTCAATTACAGGATTGAGAACATCTTGTATAAAGTATTTCAGACATCTCTGCTGCTCAGGATATGCATTTTGCCTGTCCTGATTTAGATGTCTTTTCTTACGAGTAAGCTGGACATAGGCCCCGATAGGATCTTTTCTCATCTGGTCGAAAACACTTTCCTGTACGTCAGGAAGATGCTGACTGTATACTGTATCGCATTTATCTGTCTTTACGTTCTGAGAAAGGTGGCCCTGCGAGGATATATCCTGTATTACCTGTGAGATTTCTCTAAGGTATTTTACCTGTTGTTCATCGTATTCGTAGTCTCTCGACTCGGATAGAACTACCGATGATGCATCAGGAACTTCCTGCAAGATGTTTATTACTCGGGACATGACCTGAGGATAGTCCTCGAGGCTTGCACCGTAGATTGAGCCCAGCGTGTTTACCTCTACAGTGCCTGATTCTTCATCATAGTCGTATTCGAAAACATCTTTGTCTGTTACAGTCATACCCAGCATTATTATTGGCGCGTTTCTAAAATAAAAGTGAATGCCTCAGCAAGACATTGTAAATCAGTTAGTAGATAGGGTCAACGACTTTAACAGAAGGATCCGTGATCTGGAGGAGAAAGTTAGGAACATCAACGCCCGCGTCAACACTCTTGACGACAGCCTGCTTAAGAAGACCAAGTCTTTGAGCAGCGATGTTCAGGATATCAACGATGATATGAGCGAGATTAGAGATAGGATAGCCAATCTTGAGGTAGATATTAAGGAGATTAATAGAGAGAAACGTAAATTTGTAACTTCTCAGGAAATAGAGGAGATTGAGAACTACATGGATTTAATGAATCCAATCAACTCCTCTTTCATGACTGAGAAGGAGGTTAAATCTCTTCTCAAGAAGCAGGAGACTGATGGAGGCCTGAGTAGGAAAGAGGTAGAGCAAATCGTAGAGAAAAAGCTCCGCGACCAGGATTAATTGTTTATAAACCAGAAGGCGTATTATATTTGTAGGCGAGCCGTATGGAATTCAAATTATTCGATAGACTAAAAGATGAAGATGGACAGTCCGACTCCAACTCCGGTAACGGAGGTATGGGAGGAGGCTTTGGCGGCTCAAATTCCGGTAATTCTCAGGCAAGTTCTTTTGGAGGTAATGGAGTAGAGAGAAGAGTTTCAGACATGTTTAATCAGGGCTACTCTGAGAAAGAGATCAAGGACGAACTTCAGGGCCAGTTTTCTCAGACAGAAATTGAGAGAGCAATCAATAATGCAGTGAAAAGCTCTGCAACTGGAAATAATAGTAGTAGCGGGTCCAGTGGTGGGCCTCAGCCGATGACACCGTATAAAAGCGATAGCGGTGAGGAAGCGATAAGCCCTATGGACGAAGGTTTCGATGGTGGAGATGATAATCAGATGAATCAGGATAACGGTCAACAGCAAGGTATGCAGCAGAATCAAGGTTTTAACCAGCAAAATAATACTCAACAACAGCAGCAGGTACAGCAGCCTCAACAGCAACAGCAGGGAGGCCAGCAAGTTAATCCTTCTCAGGGTTCTGTTAATCCCGAGATTGAGGAGTTGATTGAAACAATTGTTTCAGAAAACTTCCAGATGGTTGAACAGAGATTTGACGACATATTTGAGGAAATCGATATTCTTGCAGACAAGGTAGATGAACTGGAAGACCGAGTTGAGGAACTGGAGATCAGAGATGATGAGGATCAGGAACAGTTCCTCCAGAAAGTAGATGAGGTAGAGGACCACATCGATTCCTATGAGTCAAGGATTGGAGGTCTGGAGAAGGCCTTCCAGCAGGTCTTGCCATCGCTTGTTGACAATGTCCGCGATCTCACAAGTCTTGTCCAGGAGATTAAACAGGAGAGAGGTATTGAGACAGATACCAACGTCTCTCAACAAGACATGGATAAAATGGACATTGACAACTGGTAAAGGCCTATTATCATATTTCTTCTTTAATTCAATCAGTAACTAGAAATTAGAAGTCCTGTGTTGTAAACAGGACAATTATTATGACAAATATCAGCGACAGTATTGGCATTATCACTTCATCAAACAGATTCTGGCCTTCTCCAATCAGTGATGCTGCGCCACCGCCGTAACCTACCAGGATGCTGACGAATGCTACAATACCGATCACTCCTGCAAATATCCATGGTAGCGACCAGGCATCGCCCATTTCATTTACATCGTAGCCTGCTACTGCGAACAGTATAAGTAGGGACAGCAAGCCGAATATTCCGAATGCTATTGCTGATGCAAAGTGTGTCCACATTCCTGCTGGTGCAAAAGCGGTGACACCAATAACGGAAAGGAAAGCAAATGAGAGTGCGACTACTCCGTTGACCTGTGTCTCTTCGCTGATTACTTCGTATTTATTGAGCAGGCCGTAACTGACCGAGAATATGAGGAGCCAGGGTAGGAATAGGTTGAATCCCATTTCCTGCATTGTCAGTATGACTTGCTCAATTGCTCCCATTATTCAGTCACCCATCTTCTCCAAGCAGTGTTTCCATTGCTGACATTACAGAGGAGTCATCATCTCCGCTACTACTGTCATCGGAAGGTCTTGTCCAGTACATCACAATTCCTAGCGGAACCAACCATACTAATGGCGAGGACAGGGCCTCATTCACCATGCTGCTGACAGTGGTATCCGGTAGTGGAACTATCGCTTCCAAGCCTCCTGTTCGGGCAAATACTATTACTCCTGCGAACAGCACCACTATCGCTATTGGCTTGGATTTCTGAAGTACGTCTCCCCATCCTGCAATTCCAAGTATTGCACCCAGGCCGATAACACCCATCATACCGATGGCTATTCTGGCCCAGTACTCTGTGAAGAATGACTGGTATCCTGGATTGTTCGCTAGGAAGAATGCCAGGAAGAATGCTCCTGCTAGTGCAACGACAGGAGGCACGTTTGAATCATCTAAGTGCCCTATCTGTCTTACTCCGAAAAGTAGTACTACATAAGTTACCAGAAATGGAAGTAGGAGTGTGAAAAAGTCCACTCCTTCAAGAGTTGTAATTAAGGAAGCAAATCCTGTGGCCACTCAATTATTCACCTTCTTGTTCTCGAAGATATTCTTCGATGTTGTGGTTGAGCATCCATAGCTCTCTTCCTATGATCATCAGGCCCAGCATGATTATCCATGGAGAGATAATGTCTCCAAAGGAGCTCATTGTCAGGCCCTGTGTTCTCTGAAGAGTCCATACTGCTACTACTATGGCTCCAAATGATAGAAACGCTATCAGTAGTTCGTCTAGAATGTTTTCGATTTCGTATACAAATTCGTGGAATTTAGTATCTCGATTCATCGTTTACCAGTTGCCTCCTCCGCTTCTCTTTTTGTTTCTTTTCATGAATAGACGTGTCAAGAATCCTGCTACGAAGCCTACCGCCGCTACTTCCGGATAGGCCATCAAATTATTCATTACCGCTTCTGCTGTCAGAGCCATTTGTTTTTGAACCTCTTAGGAATACCTTTTGAAGCTTTGTTTAAATATCTAAAGCCGTTTGTTGCAATTCTCAAACGCTGAAGACACGCAAAACGCTTATGCTAAAGAAAAAAGGGATAGGAGGTGGAGCTATAGGTTCTTGTGAACGTGGGTTTCCACTTTGTCCATGGATCCTTTCATCTGGTTGAGGTACCTTCCCTCGATTGTCTTCAGAATCTGGTCCATTTCTGACTCTTTGTTCATCTCTTTTTCTTCCCATTCCATTTCCTGCTCGACTTCCTGTCTTGCCTGATCAATCTTTTCGTGGACATCCTGTAGAACCTGGTGTTGTCTCTTAACGTATTCAGGATCTCTTAGCCAGCCAAGCGCTTCTTCATCTGGAACATTTTGCTGTAGGTACTGGTTTGCAGCTGCTATTCCCTGATTATTGAGAATCTGCTCAAACTGTTCAAAGTTAATCTTGTTAATAACGGCTACAAACTGCAGTAGACCCGATTGCTCGGCCTCCTGCATCGCTTCTTTCAGCTTGTTGATTACATCATCATCGAGCTCGATCTCTCTTTTTCTGAGCTCTTCATCTTGATGTATATCATCCATTACCTCCTGTACTCTATCATGTAGTTCTTGAAAATCAAAACTCTCATTTTCTGAGAAGTAGTCGTCTGCCATGGTCAGTTATAGGTCATCTACATTAAAAAAACTTGTCTCAGCGGCTGGTGTCAATCATAGTATCCTCTAACCTCCCCATCGCCGATCTTATTTGAGGCAGTTTCTGATTCTCCAAACTGTCAAGAACATCAAGAATCTGGGCCTCCTGCTCCATTTCACCATCCTCCCACTCCATGTTCTGCTCTAAATCCTGCCTTGCCTCATCTAAACGATTGTGCAGCTTCTCCAGCTGCTTGTGCTGGCTCTTGATAAACTCTGGATTGGAGAGCCAATCCTTAATTTCCGGATCACTTAATTTGCTGTCAAGATACTGGTTTGCAGTAGCAATACCTTCTTCGTTAAGAATCTGATCAAATCTATCAAAGTCTATCTTGTTAATAGCTGCTACAAACTTTAGTAATTGGCTCTGCTCGATTACCTGCATGGCCTCCTTAAGTTCCTCTAATATTTGTTCATCTACACTTAACTCTTGCTTTCTGGTCTGCTCATCCTTTTCTAGAGCTTCAATTAGATTGCCAAATGTAGTCTCAATTTCTGCGTCGTGCTGATATTCCTGACCTGCATTATGCCTCATGTGGCTCTTATCCAACGTCCAGTTCCGCTCCAAAATATCAATTATTGCACGGAAATCTGTCTCATCTATTCTCCTTGCATCGTGCTCCTTGAAGTAGTCAACAATTTCCTGCGATGCATCTACAATCGAATCTCTTGGAACTGACTGAATATGATTGTAGAAGGCCATAAGCATTGAACCATTGTTTCCTACAGCTCTTTGATGATCTCCATTCAGAGTTCTAAGAAGCATCTCCTTGGCAGAATCTCTTAGATCTGAATTTCTAACGACCTTCTGGAATATCTCCCAGTTATCTCCTTCTAGATCAGGTTCATCTGAACCTCCGCCACCCTGCTCTACGTTCACTATAATATTTGTTATCTGTACAAGAGCGTCCTGATTTAGAGGACCCTGGAAGCTCAAAAACACGCTTACTATTTCTTCTACTGCAGGCCCAACCGCTGAGGAAGGGAGATTTTCAATAACAGAGATTAACTGTACAAATACAGAAACATCAATCTGAACATTACTGCCAGTTTGAATTACCACTGTGCCATCATTTACTTCGATGTTAAGCTCTAGAAGATTGATGAACTGTGAGAAGGCCTGCTGGTTAACATTCACATTATTTTGCTGGACGTACTGGCCTAACTGATTTACAAGAACGTTTGATATATCGTAATACTGCTGATTAACAACTTTTTCGATCTCTACATTGTTGATCTGGACAATTTTTGGATTATTCTCAACTTTCTGGAAGTACTGCTCTAGCCTCTGAATCAGGGTTTCATCTAGAGGCCCTCCATAATTGACCACTATCTTCATCATCTGATTGACTACCTCCATATCAAATTCTTCATCCCCTTCAGACATGACCTTGACCATCATCTGCATCAAGCCACTAAATTGCTGCTGCTGAATGGTTACATCCTCGGCATTAGGCGCATTCACAACTATTCCTCCATTACCTGGACCGAATCTTCCCTGTAGTAAGGCCATGAACTGCATCATACCCGGAGTCATTGCCATACCCATCTGCTGCTGTTGCTGCTGCATTGCAGCTGCTACTTGCTGAGCCATCTGTGGATCTAGATCGATGTCAACATTCTGATAAGGTGAGCCAGGAGGGCCTCCACCAGAATCCCCAGAGTCATCGCTGCTATCGCTTCCATCAGGGACATTAACATCTATAGAATCAGGCGCGTTGACATCTATAGAATCTGGAGCATTAACATCTATAGAATCAGGAATATCACCACCACCTATATCAATATCTGGAAGGCCTGGAAGATTGACTCCAAGAAGATGTCTTAGTACGAAGAGCAGGGCCAGTAATAACAGTAGTAGGGCGACTCCTGGCCCGTAGTTTCCGTGCCTCATTACTGTTACTACTGCTACTGCTAGGGCCATTAGCTGTGCTGCTTTCTGCCCCATCTCGGATAGATCATCGCCGCCGTTATTGTCCTCGAAGTTGTTTTCAGCTCTCTTCAGAACTTTGCTGAATATGAACCACATTAGGCCATATACTCCGATTAAAGGTATGATTACGAATACGAGGAAGTCCTGGCCATTGTTGATGTCGCTGACTGTTAGAGAATCAATGAAGTTTAGTGGTTCATTGTAGAATGCCTGTGAGGGGCCTCCTCCAGCGATCTGTGCAGCAGCTGGTGCGGAAATAACAGCTATGAGTAAAAGTAGAAGTGCTGCTGCATACGATTTGCGCATAGACTAATTTGAGTTTAGCTTCTTTAATAGCATTAGGGCCGTAATTACATCATTTTGTAGATTACGTAGATGAATGCACAGGCGAATGCGACTAATATTGCAGGCCCCATTACTTCTATTAGCTGAGAGATTCTTCTCCACATCGGGGAGACTATAATCATTGCAGGTATAGATACCGCGAGAATGGTTGAGTAGCGGCCTATCTCAGAATCTGTCATGTCATCGTTGGAGTTCAATGCAAACTTCATCAGGTTGAAGAGAGTGAACTGCATGATTGCATAGATTAGAACAAATGGAAAAATTATCTTCAGCACCAGCTCTCTCTGAGAGTCATACTCTGGAGCCGAAAAGTAATCGGCACCATCGTAGTCGTTCAGGTCATAGGCCTGCGAAGTAGCTGCCCCAGTTGATATTACCAGAAGCAATAGAACTGAAAGAATTTTTCTAGAAGTCAAAATCATCATCGCCGCCTCCGCCGAAGTCGTCGTCTCCTCCACCGAAGTCACCGCCACCGCTACCTCCACCACCAGAGGAGCTAGAGCCTTCTCTAATTTTCTGAATATAAACCGGAATCATTTCATCAACCAGAAACCCTACCGCAAGGCCCATTCCCGCAAGAAGAGCTATCTGAGCGTTCAATTCTGTTAGACCCGTCATTGAGGTAACATCATCAAGAAGAATGTTGACGGCAAAGTATGATGCTATTGCTGAGGCCGGGAAGGCCGGATACTTCCACGGGTCTTTAATGTTCATAGAGAAAACTGGCTTCTACTTGTTTAAATCAGTTAATCAAATTTTCCAAGTCTTTCAAGAGTCTCGAGAATACCCCATGCATAGATTACAGATTCCCAGGCCCTGATATAGTCCTCTTCATCAAGGAAATGCTGTGTGTCATCTCGGTAGGCCTCAACATTCTCCATCTGCTCGACACTTGAATCTCTGTCTTCAACCCTATCTTCCAGCTTTTTCAGCCACTTCTCTGTCTCTTCCTTCAGTTTTTCCTGTGTCTCGTCCATGCTGAGAACTTGTACAGTGATAATTATAAAAGAGTTATTTCTTTTTACTATCAATAGGTAACAAGAGGTATTATTTATGACAGCATTCGGACTACTTCCAGGGCCTTTGGACGGCGTTAAATTGACCGTTGACAGGCTCATGGAAGACGGTGAAGAAGAGATAGAGACCATTGACCTTTCTGGCCTCGAAGGATTCGACATTGATGAATACAGACAGCGAGATGACGTAGAGGTAGAAAGAACTATTAGAGACGATGGCAGAGAAGCTTACAGAGTAGTGCCTCATTCCGAAGAGGCAAGAGCGCTTTTGGACCCATCTAACTATAGTGAGGAATCGGATTCAGAGATTTCGGAACCCTCTTCAGATCTTGGACCTCAAAACCCTTCAGAACCTAATAACGGAGGTGACAATAATATGGTAGATAGTCCAGACGAGCTAGTAGACCTATCTGACGACGTAGATGCAGCACAGCAGGACATGTACGACAAGCTTGGCGGATTCAGAGATTATCTGGAAGAGAAATTCCAGGAAGTAGACGATGAGATCGAAGTAACTCTAAGAGAAGCTGCTGAAGTACTCGACTACATGGACGACACAATGGGCGCACAGCTCAACACACAGCTTCACGACTACGAGACAGTTAGCGATTACGTCGAAGCAGTTAGTTCTGACGTAGACGAACACGTCGACGAAGTAGTTGCACATCTTGACGAAGACTTTAGAGACACCGATAAGTACGCAGAAGTCAGGAGAAACATGGAAGCAATGGATCAGAGAAGAAACCGCTTCAGAGACGAAATGGGTCTTAATTAAGACCCCTTTTTTCTTTCAACCAAAACCCTTTTAACTTTCTTTGTTATTAAACAGTAACAACAATGAGTGCGAATGGATTTGACCTGGTAGATAGAAGCAGTAGAACTGCTGAAGCGCAGGATGATATGTATGATGCGCTGGAAGATCTTGGTAATACTCTAGACAGAGGTCATGATCTCCTTGATGACGTAGTTGAAGGTCAGAGAGAGACCGAAGAGACATTTGCACAATTTCTAGAAGAAGTAAGAAACGATTACAGAACAGTTGAAGATTTTGCAGAACAGTATAACGATAGACAGCAGGATCTGAATAGTAGAATCGAAAACCTCGATGTAGGAAATAATAACACAACATTTAACCTATACGCCTTCCCAGGCGCCACGACGACTCAGCCTATGGGATGGGGCAGCATGTACCAACAGCAAGGCCTATTTGGTCAGCAACAAGGTTTCGGACCTGGCAGTTTTTGGAGTCCTAACCAGCAACAACAGCAGGCATCTGGAGGAGGTCAACAACAGCAACAGCAAGGGTATGGCGGCCAGCAGCAACAACAGCAACAAGGATTTGGAAGACAGCAACAGCAGCAGGGCCAGACCTGGGATCAGGTTTTCTTTGGATCAGATGATGAGAGTATTCTGGATGTAAACGATACTACAGAAGATGAAAGTGAAGAAATTCCAGTAGACTCTCCGGAAGATAATACCTACGAAGAGCCAGAAGACGAATCTTACGACGAACCCGGGGATGAGAGTTATGAAGCTACTGACAGCGAACCAGTTACATTCATTGATGGAACAGAAGATCCTGTAGAAGACACCTACGAAGAGCCAGAAGACGACGAGACCTATGACGACACTGAAGACTATGAACCAGAGCCAGATGGAAGTGTAGATATGGGAACAAACTTTGGGCCAGACATCAGTTTCGACTACGAAGCTGAAAACTCCACAGAAAATGCAACTCAAAGCTTCAGCTTTTCAGGTACAGGCTTCGAGCCATCCGGCAGCATTACAATGCAGCAATCAGCTGGCGGGGAAACCCAGTACTTTGAGGCCTCATTCTAACTTGTATTCTTCTATAAATTCTTCTTCCATATGAGAAGTATCTCCTACAAGGATTATACAGTGCGGAGGCTTTCCGAAATCATAATCTACAAACTCTCCAAGTTCAGCAAGAGAAATACTCTGATCTTCGTTATTTGCTCTTTCAAGAACTATTGCTTTTCTATCTTCAAGATCTTCATCTAGATCAATCAGTTTTTCAGCGGCCTCAGAAGCATCATAATTGATATCAAGCAGTACAAGTGTGTGAAGGCCTATTGAATCATTTTTCTCTATGTGTTCTACTATTGATTCTGGTGCGAAATCCTGTGGCAGTGTTACTGTGCGGCCGAACTTGTACACATTTAGGCCTGTCTCCGAGATAGATGTGAATATTGAAGGTGCGTGAACTACTTCTACATCCAGGCCTTCTTTCTCCGCTCTATACTTTATTTCGTAGTGAGTTGTCGCTGTGAGAGCATTCCCTGAGACCAGGAATGCCGTGTCTTTTTCCTCTGCAGATTCTATTATCTTGTCCTCCTGTTCAACCTGTTCGCGAGAAAGTTTCTCAATTTCTGTTCCTGTCTGTTCTTCAAGTTTCTCAAGGTCAACAGTTTCTGTATTTGTGTAGAACTCGGCATAGGCCTTGTCAACTTTTTCGAGTGCCTTGATTCCTTTCTGTGTTATTTCTCCGTCGTCAAGTCCGAGTCCGATCAGATACAACATATGGTTAAAATATTGAGATGAAAGTTTTTTATCAGCATGAAGCAGGAAGAACTTGAGGCCAGAGTTAGAGAACTTTTCGAGAGACAGGGATTCAAAGTTGAGAAAGATGGAAACCAGTTAACGGCCTCTAACGGAAAGAAAATAGTATTGAAGGTTTTCTCGTCAGAGAAATACTCTGCTGAAGATGTTTCTGCTGAGAAAGAGGTCAAGGTTTTCGTGGATGAAGGCCTGGAAGAGGTCAAGGAAGATCTAGATAACGATGTTTCGATAATATATAATGAAGAGGAGGAAGAGGATTTTGAGACTCCATCCTACGAAGTTATCGGCGATATAGCTGTAATCAACGATCTGGCTGGAGTTAACAGGGATGAAGCAGTTGAGGGAATACTACATCACCAGAACGTGAAGACTATTCTGTTGAAGGATGAAGGCCTTTCCGGCGAGTTCCGACTGGGAGACTACGAGAAACTTTACGGTGAGGAGACCGAGACCGTGCATAAGGAGTTCGGCTACCGTTTCAAGGTCGATCCTACAGAAGTATACTTTTCAGAGAGATTCGGCACAGAGAGAAAGAGAGTGGCCGATCAGGTAGAGGACGGCGAGCGAGTGCTAGTCATGTTTGCCGGAGTAGGCCCTTTTGCAATGCTTTGCTCTGAAAAAGCAGATGAAGTGGTTGCTGTAGAGAAGAATCCTGCAGGAGCAGAATTTCTGAAGGAGAACATCGAATTAAACAAAGTTGAGAATGTTGAAGGCCTTGAAGGAGATGTGGAGGAAGTAGTGCCAGGAATGGGAGAGTTTGACAGGATTATCATGCCTCTTCCAGAATCCGCCAACGAATTTCTGGGCCTTGCACTAGATCACATCTCTAATAACGGTGTTATACACTACTATAGATTCGTTGAGGATGGCAACACTGAGGAGATAGAGGCCGAAATAATGAAGGAGATAGAGCAGAGAGGTTTTGAGTACAAAATTCTGGATACTGTAGAGTGTGGTGAAAGAGGCCCGACCTCAACAAGAATGTGTTTTGACTTACAAGTAACAAAAAGTATTTAAGAGTCGGTATTTCTTTCTGAGTTATAAGGTGTAAAAATGAGTATAGGAGATAGAATTGGAAATTGGGTCGATAGACAGGTCGACGATGCAAGAGACATTTTTAGTTTCAGCTATGAAAATCTTAGAGGAAATACCCCTCCAAGCCCGGGAAGACGACAGTTCCTGAAGGCTACCGGAGCAGCAGCTACTGGCGGAGGCGTAGTAGGTTACGGCGTTTCCGAGTATCTAGAAGGAGGCGATACAGGCCAGAGCCCTCAGGATGATGGACAGTCCGGCGGACAGTCTGGAGACGGAAGCGGAGGCGGTAGTAACGGAGGTTCTACAGGCGGCAGTTCTGGAGGCCAGTCAGGAAGTAGTAACGGAGGTTCTTCAGGAAATGGTTCTGGCAGCGATGTTGAGTCAATCAACCAGATTCTTGGAGACAACGGCGATACAGATATTGAGACCGTGATAGACTGGTATGGCGAAGGCCATGATAGAGGTTATAGTGCCGACGATATTGCTTCAGCATACAACTCAGATCAGGATGAGTATGAGCTAGCTTTCTACGATGGTAGCGATGGAGAACTACCTCTGGTTCTTACAGAAGATCAAGGATTCAGCGATTCCGAAGTGAACAAAATTCTTGAGTATGAGAATGAAGGTAAGCTTGCGGAGTCATTCAGAAAGATGGAGAATTAAAGAAAGAAAAAATTTGGAGGGAGGAACTCTATGCGAGTTCTTCCTCATCCATGAGGCCTTCAAGGCCTCTGAACACATTTCTTATTTCATCTCTTGCAGAGTAATTATCTGAGACTGCTTCTGAGAGTTTTTCATCGAGATATGTTTCGAATTCTTCTCCGTCGGTAAGTTCTGATAGTCTGTCTCTTAGGTCTTCTGCTACGAATTCATCCTCGAAGTATTCTGCTCCCATTGCATCTTCCAGATATTCAAGTTCTCTGACTGCTTTGTCAGCCTGTGCGTACTGTCTTGCTGCTTTTGATCCAAGAGCGTTGACTGCGTCGTTGTAAGCTGACTGGAGATCCCCTTCTGCGTCGTCGAGAATCTTTCCTTCGAAAGAAACTCCTCTCTCATCCAGCATAGCTGCCATATTGCCAATCTGGTTTTCTGCCAGATCTTCAATCCAGCTTGTGAGGTAGTCAAGCTCTTCGTAGACATCTTCTACGAATGATTCTGTGTCTTCTGCTACTTCTCTGTATGCAGATGTTGCTGCATCGTGTCTGACATTGAAGCTTTCCAGGTGTTCCCTCTTGATTTCGCCGTGTCTCTGAATATCGTCTTCAAGATCTGCGACGACATCATTCAATTCTTCTCTTTTTCTTTCTAGAGTTCCTTTTGCTGCATCAAGCTCGGCCTGAGCTGCTGAAGATCCATCTTCAGAACCTATAGCTGATGAGTTAGCTGATTCTTCCTGGGCCTCAATTGCTGCCTGGGCCTCCTCGTAATCTTCACGTGCTGCTTCAAGCTCTTCTCTTTTTTCTTCGATTTCTTCTTGCTTGGATGCAATCTTGTCTTCCCTGTGAGTGTATCTCTCGTCGAACTCTTCAACTTCATCTGAAAGTCTTGAGAGGTATGCTGCAAGGCCCAGATCTTCTTCATCCCATTCCTCAAAGCTGTGACTTCCCTGATGTGGGTCGAAGTCGTGAGTCATGTCATCTTCAATTGGCTCGTTTGCGTACTCGATTACCTGGCTTATTGCATCGGCAACCTGAGATGCTGGCTCTGAAAGTGCAGTTTCGTAACTCTGTCTTCTTCTCTGCATATCAGTCTCAAGATCAGATCTCTTTGCATCGAAGTCATCAACTAGCGATCCAAAGCTGCTTACTGCTTCGTCAACAGAATCTCTATCGACATCTCTATCTTCAGAAAGTGCTTCTCTGACTGCATCGCCAGGCCTTACGTGGTCTTCACCAATTCCCAGGAATCCTCCTGAGCCTAGGCCTACGCGCTCTCTGAGCCTCTGGAAAGTTGATCCAGAATCGTCGTTTTCAGGGGTTTCAGGGCTAGAATCTGAAGAGCTATCATTATTGTCTTCAGTTCCTCCACCGTCCGTCATAGCAATCTTATTGCTCTCGTGGAACTGTCTTGTTTGTTCCGAAGTCGGAACGTTTACTGTGTTTTGCTTATTGTTATCATCCGCCATTCTTATTCACCAAGAAGGTTAATTGGACTCAAATGTCTTATATTTAACCTGCTAAGAAAGCGATTTACTTCTGAATAATAACAACAATATTTAATGATTTGGCACCAATAAGACAACAGGGGGAGAAAGGGCCAATGTCGAAGAGACTTCAGAGGAAAATAAATGCATTTGAATCGCTGCTCGAAGAAGATCAGAGAGATTCGTTCAACAGTTTGAAAGGAGAATTTAATTTTGTAGTAACTGAGAAAGAGCTAGTTTCTGCCCTTGAAGGACTTTCAAGGCCCGTGGTACGTATAGACAGATCATACGATATTGCAGATGAACTGGATATAGAACTGGGATCTGAAGGCCACGAAATAATTGATACTTACGAAGAATCTTTGGACGAATTCTTTGACCCTGTAGAAGGATGGCTGGAAGAAGAGTTCGAAGACCATTCAGAGGACGAACTAGGATGGAAGGCAGAAGGCATCTCTCAAATAGCTACTGAGGCAGAAGCGGTTGCAGACGAATATGAAAGAGAGATTGATTTGGCTCTTTCAAACCTTCCGGAGAAAGAAAGAGAAAGAATAGTTGAAAGACACGACTTTGAGTATGAAGACCCTAACACTCGCGACAACTGGGGCTATGGATTCCTGAACCTGGTTTACGACATAGGCTCTTTCGCAAGGACGAAGATAACAGGTAGAGACAGCCACAGATACGAAGACAGTTCAGGAAATGCTAAGGCTCTTCCACAGGATGAAGAGTTCTCCAGGAGAGCATTCATTGGAATGGGTAAAGAAGCATTAGCTGTAGGAGCTCTTGGAGCCCTGGGATATGCAGCTTCAGAGGAATGGGAAGAACATACTTCCGGTAACGGTGGAGGCGGAGGCCAGCAGCCACCACAGAATGGCAGAGTTACTCTTTCTGTAGGAGAGACATACAATCTATCGGAAGTTGAGCCATGTGCAGCAGACTACCAGATGGAGCAGACCAGAAACTTCCTGAATGATAGAGGCCTTTCTGAGGACGACGTGAGAGTTGAACTTACAAACAATGGAGAAATTGAGGTGCTGGGAGAGACTGGAAACGGCAATTATGACGAGACGTTGTACATTACAGATTCCGTCGCTCAGTGGACCTGCGACCTGGAATAACGGACTTTATCCGAAATTTTCTCGGCCCTGCCGTCAATTATAAAAGAGTTGTTATCACTATTGAGTAACAGGTGCGTTGTTTTCATGAAAACAAGACTAAACAAAACACTGATATTCGCAATTTTTGCCCTGCTGGCAATTTCAACAGCAACAGCTACAGTTTCAAGAGTTGAAATCGATCCTCTGGCATCTTACTACGATCAAGGAACTTCTATTACCGTTACAGGCGAGGTCTATGGTACAAGCATAGACAAAGTTACGCTGCAGAGAGAAACCAGCTATGGAGGGTCCACAACAGAAGGAACCGATAGCAACCTAGGATACTGTGACTCCGGATGTAAAGTAGAGATCCCATATACTTTTGAGGAGACCGGCAGTCAGACACTTTACCTGAGAGCTTTCTCTGGAGATCAGCAGACAGACAAGGAAAGCTGGAACACGGAGAAAGTTACAGTAGTTCAGCCAGACGATGAAACCAAGAGCTTCGATCTGAGAAACGTTGGAGCATCAAAATACAGGCTTGATAGAGACCAGTCTACAACACTGAACGCAGAAGTTGAGAACACAGGAGATGTAGGTTCAAGCGTTCTTATGACCTGGTACGCTGAAAGAAACAATAACGAAATAGAGCTGGCTAGCAAGTACAGATACATTTCGCCAGGAGACACAAAGTCTTTCGAGACCGACAGAATTTCATGGAACAATCTGGAAAGAAAAGGCCTGAACCAGGATAGAAACTACGACCTGATAGGCAAGATGAGAGTAGATAACACAGTAAAAGAGACAGAAACTGCTCCAAACAGTCTAAGAATTAATTCTGAAGATACAGAGGCCTCTCTAACGGTTAATGTTGAGGACACAGATGGAGATTCGCTGAGCTATTCGCAAGTCTCTGTAGATGGAACAGTCAAAAACACAGGAAGAGATGGCAGCACCACATTCAGCCTTGAGAGCGGAGGCTACGAGGTTACCGCCAGCAAGAATAATTACATTAGCGAGGATAGAGGAATCTACCTGGCTCCTGGAGAGGACGAAACAATAACCATCCAGCTTGACAGAGAAAGAGAACAGGCCAGACTCACAGTACATACAGGAGAAATAAACAGAGACGGGCCTACAGACGTAATAGTGCATGTTGACGGACAAAGCAGGAGTACAGGCGACGACGATAGAGTAACTTTCAGGCTTGATCCTGATACTTACACAGTCTCGGCTTCAGCAAATGGAGAGTATGCTGCAAAGGACGTCACATTGAGTAATGGAGAAAGAGAGACTATCCATCTAGGCCTTCCGAGAGATGGCGGTGATGGAGACGATGATGCAAGACTGAATATCAGGACGCGCGATCAGGATGGAGACAGGTTGCGCTATGTTGATGTCTCAGTAGATGGCAGAACCGTTAACACAGGAAGTTCGAGTAGCGCAAGCTTCAGTCTTGAGAGCGGAGGCTACGAGGTTACCGCCAGCAAGTCAGGATATAGAGATGCTTCAAAGGGCGTATATCTAGCGCCTGGAGAAGAACAGACAGAAACACTGTACCTTGAGAGAAGGAGCTCAGATAGAGAGGATTGCGATCTTTCAGTCTCAAGAGTAGATATCTCCGACAATACTATTGCTAAAGGAGAGTCTACAGACGTTAGACTGACAATTGATTCGGGAGATGTCGAGCAAGACTTCAGAGTACTCATAGAGACAGAAGAAGAAACCTATTATGACAAGAGAATTACTGTAGATGGAGAGAGAACAATCAAGAAAACTATCTCCCCGGAAAGCCCTGTGAAAGTTCATACAAGAACAGAGGCCGTCGGAGCTCCTTGTGGTTACGAGGAGTGGACAAGCAGTGGAGAAATCCTTGTAGCAGATATTTACGATGACAAAGACCGCTACGACCTCACAGTTGATGTAGAGGATGAAGATGGAGACAACATCGAGAACGCAGAAGTAAGAGTTACCAACGGCGAGGAACAGGAAGACGATACAAACAGCAATGGAAGGGCCTACTTCAGCCTTGAAAACGGAAACTACGACTTAGAAGTGTCCAAAAATGGTTACGAAGACTTTGAGAAAAGTTTCAGCATCAACAACGCAGACAGAAGAATAGACGTGACTCTTGTAGATGAAGACGACGATGACAGCGATGATGGAGAAGGAGAGTTCACTGCAAGAGTAATCGATCAGGATCACGACAGACTTGAAGACGCAAGAGTAAGAGTTGAAGGCCTTGACAGCAGTTACAGAAGAACTCAGTGGACTGACGACGATGGAGAGACAACATTCGATCTTGATGAAGGAGACTACGAGGTAACGGCCTACAAGCCAGGATACAGTTCACAGACTAGAGATATCGAGATTGATGAAGGAGATGACTTCACTAGAGGTTTCCAGCTGTTCAAAGATGAGAACCTGGAAATCAGCAACGTCAACTATCCTGACAGCGTCTGCAGAGGAGCAAGCATGTCAGTATCATTCACAGTCAGAAACACTGGAAACTCGAGAGAAGTAGTCGATATCAGCGGTTCAGGCCTTGGATCAGACCCAAGCGGCAGATCCATAGTGCTTGACGCTGGAAAATCCAGAAGAGCATCTGTAATGTTCACAGGTGTGGAGGGAAGTGGATCAGAAAGCTTTACAGTCGATGCGTACTCCAATGGGGAGACAGTATCGGCTACTAGAACAGTGAACGTCCAGAGCTGTGGAGTAAGCAACTTTGGACAGGCCAGAGATATATCCATGACTTTGAACCCTGACAGAACTCTTTCAGGTCAGCCAGTACAGGTTAAGGGATATGTCGACGGTGGAACAGGCCGTCAGGAAGTAGAGATCAATGTTGACGGTGAGAGAGTTGCGAGAGTAAGCACTCAGCCTGATGGATACTACCAGACATACATCAGAGTAAGTCAGGTAGGAACTCACTCTGTTTCAGCAGAGGCCGACGGCATCAGTGCGACAAGAGATCTTGAGGTGCTGCCTACAGTTTCAGCAACAATGATTAACCCTCCAAGACAGGTATTTGAGGGAGAAGAGTTCGAACTGTGTGCAGAGATCAGTTCGCAGATTACTCCAAGAGTTGTGCTGTTGAGAGATGGCGAGGTAATCCAGACAAGAGATGCGGGCGGAGAAGTATGTTTCACCCCTACAGCATCTGATCCTGGAGAGCACGAGTACATGATCCGTGCAGTAACTTACGGCCAGGGAACAGCAGCAACTGCAAAAGTCAACGTGCTTGAGACAGGGCCGGAGACCACAAGCTTCCCAGAGAACCTGGCAGCTGTAGAATCAGAGTCCGGACTGGTCAAGGCAGAGATCTACAACACTCACAACGAGATCAAGAGGTACCATGTCAGCCTTGAAGGCCTTCCAGATGACTGGGTGTCAACTTCGGAGAAGGAAGTAGTACTGACTCAGGGAGAGAGAAAGACAGTCTACTTCTATATCATGCCGAAGGATGAAGGCAACTACGGCGGAGATGTAGTGATTGAGTCCGACGGATCTGAAATTTACAGAGAGAATGTAACGATCTGGTCCGGTGGAACGACAGAAAAAGCCGATAAAACCTGGTTTAGCAAAATCAAGGGCTTCTGGCCCTTTTAGATTTTTTATTAGTACTTAGTCGTTAGTTTCTTTTGTTACTACCGACTAATATATAAAATTTAAACCGAGGTGTTATTAACAGGTGACACTTTCAATGCGAAGTCTTGGAAAAATACTATTTGCAACCCTACTAATTTTAACATCATTAACAACAGTGGCCGCTAGCCCGGCTGATTTGACAATTTTCCCAAAGGAGGCAACTGCTCCAATAGACAGTTATGCTTCCTATCAGGTAGAGATTGAGAACACTGGTCCTGTGAAGGATCATTACAGTATTCTGACCAAGACTTCTGAAGTCACAGCTCAGCCTTCAAGTTTCTATCTTGACTCAGGAGAGACCAAGACAATCTATGTTTGGTACGATCCCGAGGTCACCAAGGATGCCGGAAGATATTCTTTCGACGTAACTGCTCAGTCCCGTGCAACCAACAAACAGTATTCTGTAACAGGTATAGCTAATGTTGTCAAGGAGCACGAAGTTGAACTGAGAATTGCAGATTCCAAGACTGTTTGTAGAGGAGAGAACGCAAACTACCAGGTAGAAGTCGAAAACACAGGAATTCAGCCTGAAACATTTGAAATCACCACAGATTACGGACAGCTTTCAAGAAGCCAGGTTACACTGGAAGAAGGAGAGACACAGACAATTACACTGACTGCAAACTCCGAAGAAGCAGTTGAACAATCTTTCAACGTAGTTGCAGCGTCTACCACAAGCTACGCACAGCAGATTGAAAGAGTCAACTTCAAGTCCGAAACCTGCTACGGCTCATCAGTATCTATTACTCCTGAAAACCAGGAAGTAGCAGCATTCAACACAGCAACATACGATATCACAGTAATGAACCAGGGAACCAAGACCGACACATTCAACATTCAGGCAAGCGAAGGAGAACTCTCCAACTCAGCGGTAAGAGTAAACGGAGAATCAAGCCAGACAGTCACACTATCAGTAACCCCTGAAGAGCTAGGAGAAAAAACAATTACGGTAACAGCATCAGGAGCAAGCACAGCTGAGAGGACAGCAAACCTCAACGTCGTCAACGGAAACGACGTAGAAGTAGCATTCAACCAGGCAAGCAAGAACGTCTGTGAAGACAGCAGATTCACCTACGAAGCAGAAATAACAAACACAGGTGCAGCAACAGACACATACGATCTCTCCACAACACAGGGAGACGTGTCAACAAACTCAGTTGAACTAGCCCCAGAGGAATCAACAACAGTAGACATCTCATTTAACGCAACAGACTACTCGGAAGGAGCACAGGAAAGCTTCACAATGACAGCTTCCTCAACAACATTCGATGAACCTTCCAAATCAGTAACAGGAGACTTCAAAGTCCACAACTGCTGGGACCTCAGCATGAACGTAGTACCAGAAGTCAAGAGCGCAGGAGAGAACTCAAGCACAGTCTACGAAATCAGCCTGAACAACACAGGAACACAGGAGAACACATACAGACTGACATACGAAGGCCCAGCCTGGATCGACATCAAACCAGAATCAGTCACAGTACCAGCTGGACAATCAGAAACAGCCTACATCTACGCAAGCATCCCATTCCAGAAGAAGGGAGAAGTACAGATCACAGCAACAGCAGTAGGAAATCAGGTACAGGAATCAGAGACAGTCAAACTCCTCATAGGAAAAGACATTGAGGACGCAATCAAGAGCGATCAGGGAGGAGACAGCCTAACAGGATCCTTCGCAAACAGTGCATCCAACCTGGCCAACTCAATCCAGCAATCAGACTCGCTAGTCAAGCTACTAGTATCACTAGTAGTATCAGCAGCAATCGTAGCATTCATCCTCTACAGAGGATGATCTCCTTTTTTCCCTCATATTCTCTTTTCATTTACTCAATCTACCAAGAATTTTTCCCTCTAAATCCCAAATCTACCAGAAATCTGCCAACCAGATTTCAAATGGGCCACTGCAAGAAACAATAACCATGCCAAATTCTCAGTTCTCTATCCCTCACCATCATACTAACTGCACTCAGCAGCAGCTATCATAGAATCATGCTATTGATCAGGAGATCAGCAGAATATTTTCAGAAGAGGCCTTCTCAGAGAGTGATTTAGTGAAATAACATGTCTAGAATGTCAGATTATATAGAGGTTATAGAAATAGAAAAGTAGGGAAAATGTGTAGGCCTTTATGGGCCTGTTTTGAGTGTGATCTGTGTGTTGTCCTGTAGCCTGTATCCGTAGTCTGCTGTGACTGTGATTGTTGCTGTCTTGCTGCCTTCGCTTGTGGATACGTAGTTGGAAGTCATGTCGATACAGGTTGATGGGTTGCTTCCGATGAGTTCTTTCTCTACTGTTGTTGACTTGTCTGCATCGGCTCCGAATCCTAGGAAGCTGCTTGATGTCTCAACTGTGAGGTTGATTGTGTTTGTGATATCGTCGCTCACTCCTCTGTATGCCGCGCCGTTTACCTTGGATTCTTCATACAGGAATGGAGTTCCTGAACCTGAGTTCTCAATTGTTATACATAGCGGCTGTGTCTTGCTGGATCCTCCGCTTTCTGCTGTGAAGAGTACTGGCGAGCTGGCCTGTACTCCCATCTGAACTGGGCCTCCCGTGTTGTCGATTGATGGCGTTGATCTTGTTGGCTGGCCTTCTACGGAGTTGGTGTTTACCATTTTCATCTGTGTTACGGCCTGTGTCTGATACTTGTAGAACAGGTTGGCGCTGAAGTCGTATGGGATTGGGACTTCATTGTTCTTGTTTGGTGCAGTTACCTGCCACTGGATTGTGCGTGTTAGCGCATTCTGTCCTGCATCAGGGTCTGGGCCTCTGAGAGTTTCGAATGCATCCTTCCACTGGCCTCCTGATACGCTCCAGAGTCCGCTGTCGCTTCCGAATTCTGGGTTCGTTAGCTTGGCCTGGACGTTTTCTGCGTCAACTCCTCCCTTGTTTTTGATATTCATTTGTAGGGTGGCTGGCTGTCCGCCGGATAGAGTTGCAGGTGTGGCCTGATAGCTTTCTATCTGGACACCATCCGTCTGGCTTATACTTACTGAGGTATTTTGAGAATTGTCAGTACAACCTGAAACCACTACAATCATGGCTAGGAGTACTAGGCCGAACTTACGGTCTGGAGTATTCATTAGTTATTCACGATGTTTATGTTGAGTTTTGGATCTTTCGCGTATTTATAATATGTGGAGAAATAGATGTTTCTCGTCGTTGTTTCGTCTCTATCGACGTCTGCAAGGCAGGAGAATTCAAGTTTCTCTCCAACTACAGGTTCATCTTCGCTTGGACAGTCTTCGAATACCTGTGGACTTTTAGGGAAGTATTCAAATCTATATGGAGAAGTTACTCGCCCATCTCCAATAGATTCGACAGAGAAATCTACCTGTCTTCCATTAAGCGTGGACGGGGCCTCAACAGCCATGGTTCCTCTGGCCTCTCCATTTGAGAAAGTCTTGGTAACTTTTCTGGTACTGTTAATCTGCTGGAATGGCTTGAAAGTTAGTTTAAGAGGATCTACAATCGTTAGGCTAGAATTGTACTGCAGGTAAAAGTTCATGGACTGTGGCTTCTGCTCAACATCTAACTGAACGCTATCAGGCACCCTTACATTCCATGTGCATTCCATTTCAGGCTTAATATCCTGTTGAGCTGGCTTTATTGTATCAGGACTGCAGGATCTATCTGTTACCTCCAGCAAACCAGTGTTGATGAATGTCTTATCTGTTATAGTTACGTCCTCTGTATGGTAGTTCTTCAAAGTTACAAGGATTGTTGCCTGTTGACCAGGCCTTAGAGTATTGTCGCTTACACGAAGTTCTGTAACTTCAAGGCCTTTTCCAGGAGCCTGAGTTTCTGTACCAGGTTCTGTAGTATTTCCTCCGTTTAGATCTGCGCAGCCTGATACTGCTACAGTTAATGCTATCAGAATTGCTATTCTAGTTGTTTCCACTGTACTTCACCTCTACTGGGATGCTCCCCGCATCTTTCGTGTATTGATAATCTGCTTCTACAGATAGCTCCTCTCTAACACTTGGCGAGTCTATCGAGCCACCGTAGCTGATATCGCAGCGGATTACCTGCGAATCTCCTCTATCCATTATGAGTCTTTCAGGAATATTGCATGTATCCATCTGGATGTTGAGGCCTTCTGAACTGCTGAATTCCGGCGTAGTTACTGATACCAGGCCTCGGTATGGAGATTCTTCTGTGCTTCTTTTGCTTAGTCTGGTAAGCATTTCTATGTTGTCTCCTTCAATGAAGACTGGTGCTCCTTGATCGCTGCTGCTTCCTATTGTTTCTATCTGGATTGAAAGCGGTCCTTTGGATGTTTTTGATGATAGTGCTGGATCTCCTCCGGATTCTATTCCTTTCTTTATCTGTATTTCTCTGTATGCTGAGACCGAGTAATTGAATGGAGCTTGGAACTGCAGGTTGCATGTCTGGCCCATCAGCGGGACATCTCCGTATTGCTTTAGTTCCCAGTCGAATTCGGCCTCCCATCCCGGTTTCAAGAAGTAGCTATCTTTATTTGCTTCAGTTTTTGAGCTTCTTCCATCGTAGTCCTGCATCTTGAATATATCTGTACAGTAGTTTGTGAGTATTTCTTCTCCGTCTTCCCCTGCCATGAGCGTCCCATTCATTTCTCCAGTATTTTTCACACCTATTGATACTCGGACAGTTGAATCAGGATATATTGAGCCAGAACTTGGCTGTACCTCAGGGCCCGTGATCGTCAGTGCTCTGCCATTTTCTTTCTGTGTTTGCTGGTTGCCTCCTGGACCGATGCATCCTGAGGCGAGAACTGCTAAAAACAAGATACTTATACCTAGCTCCCGGGTTTCCATACATCATACTATGTTAGGCCAGATTAAAAGGTTTTTAGTGGAGAAGTTCTGGATCCCGGTAGCTGACGAATCTGTCTACTACAATCCATACAATACTACTATCTATGCTCTGCTTTTTGGATTGGCCGCTCTTTATCTGGTCTATCCATTTTCGAAAAAGCTGGGTATTACATTTGACAGGGATTTTTTCAAGGGGATAGCACCTTATGCTTTTCTTGGCGGTGCAGTTAGATCATTGAAAGATATCAACGCAGTCAACAGCTTCTTGTTGGAAACACCGTTTATCTACATTGTTCTCTTCGTATTTACTGTATCTGCTATCAAGTTTTCGCAGATTTTATCGGACAGAACGGACTACTCTATGGAGAATATTCTGGCAGTAACAGGCCTTATTCCTCTTGCTGTAAGCCTTTCTTTCTACAGTATCAGTAATTTTGCTGCTGTGGGCCTTTTCCTTTCACTTGTTTTGACGTGGTCTTTAGCAGGTTATGCTGTTTTACAGTTGTTGAGGCCTGATCTATTGAATTATTCTTTCGTGGTTCCTGTTGCTGCCCATTTTTACGATGCTTCTACGACGGTAACTGCTCTGAGCTTTGGTGGGCGGGAGAAACATGTTTTAGGCCAGTTCTTCATTGATGTGTTTGGGCCTTATGGAATGTTTTTGATGAAGGGTCTGATTATAGTTCCTGTTGTTTACTATATTGTTGAGAATATGGAGGGAGAGGAAAGGAATTATTACTTGTTCTTGATTGCTTTGTTGGGTATTGCGATAGGCACCAGAAATATTTTGTCTACGGTTGCTCTCACCTAACCGTCGAAGCATCTGAAGGAGCCGTCGTCAACTATAACTACTCCTCCTTCTTCTCCACTGCACGAGTTCATTGCTTCTTTGAAGTTTTCTTTAGGAGATGAGCCGAAGGCGTTCATTATTTGTTGTGCGAGACCAGGCCTTTCAGTACAGTCTTGGGCCATTGCTGTAAACATTAGCGTGTCTGCTCTTGGATTGCTGTCATCCCAGTATTGCATGTAGTCTTCTAGAGTAGCTGAGTAGCTGAAGTCGAATGCGCGCGTACAGAGTATTCCTTCTACCTCTCTGACCTCCACATCTGAGGAGCCGAATCTCTGGCTTGTGACAAGTCCTGCTCCTATTGATGGTTCGCGGTTAGCATCGTTCATTAATTCTCTTTCGCTGTCGGAAAGTCCTATGGCTGTATCTGTAACCTCTGGCGATACAGTGATGAAGGCCCCGCCATTACTGCGGGAGTAGTCATTGACTATTGATTCCCAGGTGTAAGCTGTCTCTCCTTCTTCTATATCTGCGTCAACTTCTTCGTGGTTGTAGAGTTCTACGTTTCTCCAGTCTTGTCCTACGGGTGCACCTCCTTTTCTAACGTCGCAGCCATTGTTTGCGGCCACACGTAGATCAGAATCACATTTGCTGATGAGATGATCATTATCTACATCTTCGTAGGATCCTATCTTGTCCTTTGGAACCAGGAATGGGCAGTTCTTTCTCTGATTACCTCCACAGTTCCTGTTCTGTACTCTGAAGTTGTCAGCGGACTGGCCTAATCTTACAGTATAGTTTGCATCAATACTCATTCTGAGTGTTTCTCCTGAAGGACTGATTTCCTCAGGATTTTCCAGAACCATAGCACAGATAGCCTGAGTAGGCCTCTGGCCGTAATCATACCAGCCCTGATTGGTCATGTACTCTTTCTGTTCCTCTGATAGAGTGTAGAGATTTTCCTCACCGGAGACTTTCTGAAGGCCTCTGCAGTTAGCGCTACCGAGTTCATCAGCCCATCTCGAGTTCTCTACATCCATTGTTGCGGAAGAATCCCGAATTACTAGTTCTTCTGGATGTACTTTATAGTCAATTCCTCTCTGTGCAGTTTCAAAGCCTACTTTTACAAGGAATACGTTAGGCCTTACATTATTGCCTTCATTTACGTAGGTAGCCGGATTCTGGACATTAATGAAAGTTTTTACGGGAGTATCTGCAGTTTTAGATTTCTTGAAGTCTGGTCTACCTTCCAGATTATCTACAGCCATTGCATCGAAAGATATCTGTGACTGAGACGAGTATTCATACTTTACCTGCATTTCTACGTGTCTGCTCATGTCTAGAGCTGGCTGCATGAGCCCACAGCTACTGATATTCAGTGCGTTCAAGCTCCCTAGTGGCGTAGCAAATCCTCCAGGATAAATTGTTCCTTCCTCATCAGTGTATGAGCTTGCATACTGGCCGTTTAGAGGTTTCCAGCCAGTGGAGCAAAGAGTTTGTGCGCCTTCAAGGCCTGCAAAGCCTTCTGCTTTCTGAACCATTACCCTGTACTGGGCATTTTTTGCCTTAATTCCCTTTAGACCATGTCTCGGATTGAATACTGAGAAAGATGCCGGGAAAACATACCCTGGCCTCCTTCCAGCTACGTTTATTGTATCTCCACCGTTTACTTCGAATTCTTCTATCTGTAGTTTGTATTCCTGGCCTTCTACCTCCGAGCCAGGCCTTCTTGTATTGTTATATCTCCATCTCTGCATACAGGCTGCATCACCGAAGCACTGGGCCTGCTGAGCTGCCTGTCTTACTGCTAGAATTTCGTCTTCAAGGTCGAGGCCGATAACCTGGTTGCCTACTGCATTGCTTGCTAGGGAGCCATATCCTGTTGTGAATACTGCTGCTATCAAGACAAATGCGCCAGCTATTTTCAGGATACCACCTAGACTATGGCCTCCTTGCTGTTGTTGCTGTCTTCGGCCTCCATCAGTCATAAGTCTATTATTTGATGCACTGGTTGAAGTACCTTGGGAGTACAAGCCCAGTTTATCGTCTAATCCCAGAAGAGTGAATAGTTCTAGATCAAACCAAGGTATGGCGAGCAGCAGTATTGTGAAAATTCTTTTAGGCCATGATAGTTGTCCAAAGTCGATCTTTTTTACAGGAAGTTTTCCTACAAGAGGCAGCGTATCTATTCCAAAAACTCCGAACCAGTCAAAGTCTATAGGCGTAGGAGCTAAGTATGCAAGAGCGCTCAGTGCTTTATCCTTTGCCCAGCTCATTCTTGAGGCCTCTGTGAGAGAACATTCAGATTTCTGATTATATAGGACCCGTTACTTGATATTCTAAGAGTGTTTTCTTCCTGAAGTGTTTCCTCTGGTATCTTGACTACTGAAAATCCTCTTGGAGTTATTGTCTCTGAGAACGAGTTTACCGTGACCTGTACCGGGTTCTGTGATGGCATCAGGTTTACGTAGTTGAAGTTTACGTACTCACTTGTTTCTTCTCTGTTTGCGAAGGATAGGCTGCTCTGATTCATGTCAAAGCTGGCTGTTGCTGTTCCTGGTTCGATTGTTCCGAAGTATCTGACTGTTAGATCTATGTTTTCCAAGTCGTATCTTGCGTTGCCTTCAGTTTCAAATCTTACCGTGTTGTACCCTGTGTTGATCTGCTCTCTGTCGATTGAGATTGACTGTGTTGATCTTGAGATTCTCTGTGAGAACACCTGTTCATCGTTAACAAATACTTCCAGAGGTGCTGTTCTTGTTGATGAGTCGATTGGTAAGGTGAAGCTCAGGTTAGCTGCTGCAAACTCCTCTATCTCATACTGGTATACTCTGAATGATTTTTCATAATCGTTGAACTTTCGGTCGTTAACCGTTACCTCTACATCCTCTATCGAGTATTCTGTTGATGAGAAAAGGCCTCCTTTCGTTGTTCCTATTACAATTTTGTTTTCTCCCGGCTTGAGTACGTCTGAAGAAATATTGATTGATGGAGTGCCTGTTGTGACAAGTTTTTCCTTGAATATTTCGTTTCCGTTAACTTTTACGTACATGGCGCCTTTTCCATCTTTACCCAGTACTTCAAATTCGATGTGGCCTGTTGTTGGTGCTGTGGCCTGATAGTTGAGTTCTATTTTCTGGCCGCCGATTAGTTTATTCTTTACTGTTGCTTCTTGTGCTGTGTAGGCCTGGATATCTCCTCTTCCTTCTCCTACGGAGAATGTTCCGAAGTTCACTGTTCTTATGTCCTGTGTGGCTTCTCCTATCTGTCCGAAGTCGTTCTGGTAGAATGTTATGTCGGATGTTGCCTGGTTGTTGAAGTTGTAGTTTTGTGAGGCAACCCAGAACAGGCCGAATACTGCTAGGCCTGCTACTAGTATGACAGCGAACTCGTTATCCATGCTTAAAGGTGGTTTTTGCAGGTTTTTATTTGTAGGTTGTCCTTTTGAGTGTATGAAGCTGTTAAAAACCGATCGTGGAGAGGGTTACGTTAAGATTCGTATTGAGAATCAGGATGATCTCTGGTATTTGAAGGATATTATTGCGAAGGGTGATGAGGTCCGGGCCTTGACTCAGAGGACGAAGTTGGATGGCCGTGAGAAGAAGACCTGTACTTTGACACTGGAGACTGAGAAGACTGAGTATCAGGAGAACCGTCTTCGTGTTACCGGGGAGATTACTGAGGGTGCGGATGATATTGAGCTTGGTTTTCATACTTTCAACTTGGAGCCTGAGCAGGAGTTTGAGATGTGGAAGGATTTCACGAATGAGGAATGGGAAAGGTTAGAGGAGGCCGAGGAGAAGCGTAGTTACAAGGTGTTTTTCTGTCTTGTTGAGAAAGGTAGTGCTGATTTCTATATTGTTGAGGAGTCCGGTATCAAGGATCTTTCGAACGTTGAGGAGAATATTCCTGGCAAGATGTATGCTTCAGATAAGAATTCTGACAACTTTTTCAATCAGGTTAAGGAGGTTGTTGAACGGTCTGCGGACGATATGGATTATATTATTCTATGTGGGCCTGGCAACCAGAAGAATAAGTTGAAGAACATGCTTTCGGATGATACTGTGTCGAAGACTATGTTGCAGGATACTTCTGTGACAGGTTTTACAGGCCTTAATGAGGCTATTAAGAGAGGTGCTCTGAAGAAGGTTGTTGAGACTTCACGTATTGCTGAGGAGTCAGAGGTTATGGAGGAGTTTCTTGATCGATTAAATAATGATGAGAGAGTTAGTTACGGCGATCCTGTTGAGGATCTCATTGAGCAGGGTGCTGTTGAGACATTGATCATTACTGCCGAGAAGAACAGGAAGAATCCTGAGCTGGCCAAGACTGTTGAGAGAATGGGTGGCGATGTTAATGTTGTGCATACCGATCACGAGGCCGGCGAGAGACTGGACAACTTTGGAGGCCTTGGCGCCCTGCTCCGCTACCAGGTTTGATCAATCTTGAGGCCTTGAAGCAAGCGTTACCGGTACTTCTACTTCTTCCCCATCACGGATTACAGTTATCGTAACTTCATCTCCAGGCTCTGTTTCTTCAGCCAGGTATGTCAGGATATCGCTGATTCCAGTCATTTCTGTACCATTTATAGCTGTTATTACATCGCCTCCTAGCGTGTATGTTATTCCATTGATTGTTTCGTTTCTTGTTCCTGCCTGAAGGCCTGCTTTTTCTGCTGGACTGTCTTCTACTACGTCCATGACCAGGAATCCTGTTGAAGTGCTGAGATTCATGGCCTCTGAGATGTCGGAGTTGACGTCAAGGCCTGATACTCCTATCCATGAGTGCTGCCTTTCCCCATTTTCGATCAGGTCCGGTACTACTCTCTTGACTGTGTTTGATGGGATTGCGAACCCTACTCCATTAAATGTTCCTGTGGAGGACTGAATGGCTGTGTTTACTCCTATTACTTTTCCGTGTATGTTGATTAGTGGGCCTCCTGAGTTTCCAGGGTTGATTGCTGCGTCTGTCTGTATTACGTTTGGTATTGAGAAGCCTCCTTCTGTTCTGATATTTCTGTTTTTGGCCGAGACTATTCCTGCAGTCATTGTTCCGCTGAGGCCGAATGGGTTTCCTATTGCTACTGCGGTTTGGCCTCTCATTACCTCTGTGGAGTTTGCTAGTGGAAGCGGTTTGAGGTTTTGTTTATTGACTTTGAGTACTGCAAGGTCGTTGTATACGTCGGATCCTACTACTTCGGCCTTTTTCCTTGTTCCATCGGAGAATATTACATCGATGCTGTCTGCTCCATCTATTACGTGCTGGTTTGTGACAATATATCCTTCTTTGTTGTATACGAATCCTGATCCCTGCGATACCTGATTTCCTATTGCGTCGATGGATACTGTTGATCCTTCTACCTGTTGGTATAGGCTGACGAGTGCTTTTTCGTCTTTTGTTCCGTTTATGTATACTACCTGTTGCTGGTCCTGTAGGTTGGATACTTTGTGTTCGAGGCTGGAGACTCTGTCGTCCATTGTCTGGTATACTGTGAAGCCTCCTAGGACTGATCCGAAAAGTAGTACTGCTAGAACGCCGAATAATTCGATCTTTCTTTCAGTATCCATCACGTGGCAATTGTTTGTTGAGAGTTTTATAGCTCCCGAACATATTTTCTGTATGGTAGAGACCACCAGGCACTTCACCGCTACATGCTTTGTAGTGAATGATGACAGAGTGCTGCTTCATTTCCACAAGAAACTGGATAAATGGCTACCGGTAGGAGGTCATATCGATAGAGACGAGCTTCCACATCAGGCAGCTGAAAGAGAGGTAAAAGAAGAGTCAGATCTAAATGTTAGTATTGAGGGCCGCGAAAGTCTTTCTGAAGAGGTTGATGAGCTTCCAAGGCCTGACAAAGTTTTGCTACAGGATATTAATGATCATCACCAGCATATTGACTCTGTTTTCTATGTAGAATCTGAGGAATATGATTTTGAGGCCGAAGAAGGTATCGAGGAGATGGCCTGGTTCAGTGAGGAAGAGGTTAGGGCTCTTGACGCCAGCGAGGAGATTAAAACCCATAGTTTAGAGGCTCTGGAGAAGTTCAGGTGAATATTTTTGAAGAAGAAAATTTTCCAGCTTACACCTTTAGGCCGTGCTGATATAGAGGTTCGCGAGTTTTTGCGCGATGAGCTCGATGAGGAAGAGTTGAAGGATTATGAGTTAAGTCTTGACAAGTTTAGATCAGTTAAGAGCATGCATCTTGTTGTGAAGTCTCTGCTTTACGCAAGCTTGATTACTTCGATTGCTGCCACTTTTGGATTGAATCAGGCCTATATTCTGCAGAAAATTGCGTCTTACATCGGTGTTACATTTATCCTTGTGATGTACGCAATTTCCAAGTACTTTATGGAGCTTTACAAGGAGCATTATCACGTGCAGCGTGAAATAGTGGTTGCTATGGCCGCTGGTAGGAACGGTGGCGAGAAAGAATAATTGAGTTCGCCGGAGCTGGGATTTGAACCCAGGAGAGGCGTGCGCCTCACCACCTTTCCAGGGTGGCACCTTTAGCCACTCAGTCACTCCGGCATAACTGAAAAATTCAGTTAGCAGATTCTGATGGTTCCGAAGAACCATCTCTTATAGAGAATTTTGATATAGAAGTTTTAAATGAAGAAGGCCTGATGGAGTCAGTAGTCTGAGTTCTCTCTTATTTTGTCGTACTGGGCTTTTCCAGAGTTTGTCTTGAAGTAGTCCTCGTATGTTTCCAGGAATTCTTCTAACATGTTTTCCTCTGTTTCCTGGTTGTATTTGGAGGCCTGCATCAGAGTGTCTAATTTGTCGGCTTCTTTGGCTACCTGGGCCTCTGCTGTCTCTCTTTCTCTCAATTCTTTGATCAAGGCCTCGAATTCAGGCCTTATTTCTGCAGGTACTTTTTGGTAGAGTTCTTCCAGTTTTTCTTCCTCGAATTGTTTTTTAGATGCGTATTCTTTGTCTTCTGGCGTATAGTCTGGTATGTAGGCCATTATGAGGTCGTGAATTAGAAGCATTTTGACGACTTTGTTAGAGTCTAGGCCTTCTTTTTCGGCAAGTATCCATCCGTTGATTGTTGCTCCTAGGGAGTGGGATGCAACGGTGTCTAGAGGTTTTTCGATATCTCTTTTCTGCCAGCCTTCTCTTTCCAGATGTTTTATTTCGTTGATGGCTTCAAAGAGCTGGTCTAAATTTTCCATAGTTTAGTTCAGTTGAGAAATTTTTATTCCTGTTTCCATCTTTTTGGGTATGTTTCTGGATCCATATGGACTGAGTTGAGTGTGGCTGCGGTCTCTTCGGAGTCGTACATTTGTTCTGAGGTCATCTGGGCCTCTGCCAGTGCGATTAGCTCTCCTTTGAGCGTCATTATTGCTATTTGTTCTCCTTTTTCTATTCCGTCCTGTAGCTGGCTGATTCCTGCTGCTCCGAGGTCTGCTCCGTTGGCTATTGCGTTGACTGCGGAGTCTTTGACCACTACTTTTCTTAGGTGGTTCACTGCTTTTTCTATTGGATGAAGTACTTCTCTCAAGGCCTGTTCGTCGTCTTCTTCTGTGTAGAAGTGGTATGCATCGACTATATCCTGAAGTGTATCTGCGTCTTTTTCTGCTAGCTGGCCTTGCTGTGTTCTGCGGAGTTCCTGCATCTCTGCTTGTGTGTCGAGTTTTTCTCCGAGTTGTTTGATGAGTACGCGGACGTAGAATCCTGATTCGCATTTTACTCTTCCAAGAACTTCTTTCTCTGAGGCCTCTAGTAGTTCTATTTCGTATACTTCTCTTTCGCGTTCTTCTTTTTTGACTGCTGATTTTTCTGGCGGTGTCTGTTTGTTTGCGCCTTTGAATTCCTGCAGTGTTTCTCTGATTTCTTCTTCAGGTTTTTCTTCTTCTAGTTCTGCGAGAAATACGTATTCTTTGTCGGCCTGTGCGAGGGCGTTGTTTACTCTTGTTCCCTGGTTGAGGCCTACCGGAAGTGTTCCTGTGGCGTTCGGGTCTAGTGTGCCGAAGTGACCTGTCTTTTTGAGGTCGAGTTCTTCTTTTACCCAGTGGCTTACCTGGTTGCTTGTTGGGCCGAACGGTTTGTCTACTATGAAGAATCCTTTCTGGAGAAGCTCTTCGATACTTCTTTTTTCTGGTAGTGTGCCGTATTCTTCTGATGGCTCTGCTTTTTCTCTTGTGTACCAGGAAGCGTTCTCCATAACTGTTGTTTGTTAGGTTAGTTTTTTATCGGGAATTGCGTTTGAGAAGAAGTTGGATGGGAAATGAGGATATGAGGATAAAAACGTGGTTTTTTACTGGATGCCGAGTGCTGATCTGAAGATGTATGTTAGCGGCATTGTGACCAGTATGTAGAACATCAGCCAGTTGATTGTGTTACCTGCTAGCGGTATTGAGAACGGTAGATCTGCGAATTTTGCGTCGAGGTGCAGTGTCTGTGGTTCGCCGTTTGATGTGTCTACGCTTCGTATTTCCCAGTTTACTCCTGCTGCGTTTATGGATTGACCTATCTGTGCTGAATTATTGCTGGTTTCTACCGTGTTGTTGTAGTAGAATAGTTCTTCCTGTTTGTTTGCGAATTCTAGGTGGCCTGTGTACAGTGAGGAGTTTGTTGTGTTGTCTGCTGGGTTGAGTGCTACGTTTGGTGTGTATGTGTGGCCTAGCCATGGGAACATTACTGCTACGAAGATCATTGTTCCTATCATTGGTTTGAAGTTGAGCATCATGAATTTCTGGTTGAGCTTCATGGACTTGGACATGTGTTCCTTGGCCTTTTCCGAGTCGTTGTCTTTCTGGGCCTCCTTCATTTTTTCCTGGTGTTCGCTCATCTTCTCTTTGATTTCGTCGGCTTTCTCTATGTCTAGTAGTATCCAGTAGATTATTGAGAATAGGCCTGCTAGGCATGCTGAGAAGAATATCATTGACACGTACGGGCCCTGTGCCAGTACTGGGTTGAATAGCTGGTCCAGGAATGGGAATACTGTTGCTTTGAGTTGTACTAGTGCCATTTTTGGTTGCTCACTTCTGTTTTTGTTTTGTGGAAATTAAAGAGGAATGGAAAGGAAGATTTTTTATGATAGGAAGTCCTTCATTGCTGGGTGAAGTTCTTCCATGTGTTTCTGTGCCAGTTGTTCGTATAGCTGGTACAGGATCATGACTGTGAGCAGGATTCCTGTTCCTCCTCCTGCGGCCTGTGTCATGTTTGCGAGTGCTGCTAGTAGGCCTACTGAGAATCCTGATAGGACTGTTAGGCCTGGGATGTACCGGTTGAGTACTTTTTTGATTACTCTCTTGTCTTTTCTGAATCCTGGTACTTTCATTCCTGTGTTCTGGATCTGTGATGCGACGCTGTCTGCGTCTTGGCCTGATGTTTTCATCCAGAAGATGCTGAATAGGATTGATCCGAATGCGTAGACTCCTATGTAGAAGAATATGTGGAATACATCTCCCAGTGTTACTCCTTGTAGTCCTGATGTGATCAGGCTTTGGAAGATTTGTACTGGTGCTTGTAGCATGTTGACTAGGCCTGATTGTGCTTGTCCTTGTGCGTTGAAGCATCCTAGTGGGCTGCAGCCGTCTGGACCTGCGAGTGTTGTTCCTACGATTTGTACGTTGGATATTAGTGCTGCTATGAGGATTACTGGCATGTTTGATGTGTATAGGAATTTAAGCGGCCATTTTTGTCCGAATCCTCTTACGTTTCCGAATGTCAGCGGTATTTCTACTCGCATGCTTTGTAGGTATACTACTGCTGAGAATACTGCTATTGTGGAGAGTATTGGGATTAGTGATGTGATTTGCTGTGTTTGTGCGAATACGAACAGGTTACCTACCGGGTTTCCTCCTGTTGTCCAGAATAGTGTGTTTTCTGGTGTTACGAGTGGTGAGAGGATTGAGATGTAGACTTGTTTGGATACTCCTGCTGCGATGAATAGGCCTGTTCCTGATCCGAATCCCCATTTTTGGACTAGGTCGTCCATCATGATGATTAGCCATCCTCCTAGGCTGATCTGGCCTGCTAGGAGTAGGATTAGGAATGGGTCTCCTGCTACGTTTCCGAAGGTTCCTGATAGTACGTATCCGAATGCTTGTACGATTGTTAGGCCGTATGCTAGTAGTTTTTGTGCGGCCTGGAATTTTTGTTGTCCTTCCTGGTTGTTTGTGTTCCATGGGAGGAGTTCGGATCCTACCATCATCTGTAGTATGATTGATGCTGTTACGATCGGTCCAATTCCTAGCGTAATTATGGATCCGATCTGTGCTCCTAGAATTGTCTGGTATGTGGCAAGTGTCTGTAGTGCTTGTTGTACTGATGCTGCGTTGGCTCCGTATAGGTTGATGGAGCCGAGAATGAAGTATAGGACGAGGACTATGCCCGTCCAGGTCAGCATCTGCTTTAGTGATTGTTCTTTTTCTGGTTCTTTTACACTCGGCAGATAGCTTGCGGCCTGGACGATCCAAGACATTTTCTTATTCCTCTACGGCTTCCTGTCCTGCTTCTTCGATCTTTCTTTTTGCGGAGTCGGAGAATTCTTCTGCGTGGACTTCGATGTCTTTGAAGAGTTTTCCTCCTCCTAGGACTTTGTCGTATCCTGCTTCGTCGGCGTGGAAGATGTATCCATCGTCTGTTTCTTCTGCTACTCCTGCTTCGACGAATTCCTCGATTCTTTGATCGATGTCTTTGAGGTTGATTCCGTTCTGTTCTCTGGAGTCGTGTGGAGTGAATCCTTCTTCTCCTAGCTGGTGGACTCCGTCTTTGGTCATTTTTTCGTGCTTTGCTTTCTTTCCGATTCCTGCTTGTCCTCTTCCTCCGCGGCTGCCTGCTCCTCTGTTTTTCTTGGAGCTTCCGTAGCCGTTGCTGCCGGACTTTTTCTTCTTGGATCTTCTCTTTGTCATTTGTTTAGTTCACCTGGAAAATTTTGAGAAAGGGTTTTTACACCATTTTCTCGATTAGGTTATCTAGGTTTTCTCTTTTGCCTAGGCTTCCGCCTTGGTTTACATTTTTCTTTGTATCCTTATAACCTCTGCTTGGTGGCGATAGGTTGATGACGTCGCCTGATTCGATTTCTGATCCTTTTCTTTCTTCAAGCAGTTCTAGTGTTTCTTCGGATACTTCGCCGTATGTGATGTAGTCTTTGGCTTTGTTGAACATTCCTTTGATTGATTCTGTGTCTTCATAGACTACACACTGGTTTCTTCTGTGAAGGTTGACGTTTTGCAGTGTTGCGCTTACTTTGTCGCTTGCGTCTACGTCTCCTCTTATTCTGATTGCTGCGATCACTGTTCTTCACCGTTGTGCTGGTATTCTGAGAGTTTTTCCAGTGCATTGAAAGTTGCTCTGATCAGGTTCTCTCTTGTTCTTGTGCTTCCTCTGGAGCTTACCCAGACGTTTTCGATTCCTGCTAGTTCCATTACTTTCTTGACATCGTCTGATGCGACGAGGCCTGTTCCTCTTGGTGCAGGTTTGAGTTCTACTGTTACTGAACCTGATTTTCCTTCTACTTTGAATGGGATGGAGGCCTTGTGGTCTCCTTTGTCTTCCCATGAGCCGTTTCCTCTTGGTACTTTGATGAGGTTGAGTTTTGCGTTTCTGTTTGCGTCGTCGATTGCGGCTCTGGTGTCTTCTGCTTCTCCCATTCCGAGGCCGATTACTCCGTTTCTGTTTCCTAGTACTGTCATTGCGTTGCTGGAGTATCTTGCTCCGGATTTGTGCATTCTTGCTGTTCTTTTGGAGACTGTTCTTCTTTTTCCGCCTCCTTTTCCTGGTGTTCCTCCGATTAGCATTACTTCTTCGTTGAGGTCGGTTAGCTGGTCGACGATTTCTGGCTCCATGATCGGTCTTTCGTGGCCCAGGGCCTGTTCAATTGTTGTGATCTGGCCGTTTGCCACTGCTCTACCGAGCTTTGTCTTTGGAGTCCAGATTTCTTCTTCCATTTCTTGTTCTGCCATTAGTAGTCACCTTCGATGTTTTCTTTGACTTCTTCAAAGTTTTCTGTGATGTTTGAGTCTTCTTTCATTTCCTCGATGTGTTCTCCTCTGATTCTTCCTTCTTCTGGGAAAACTTTCTCTCCTGCAGGTACTTCGAGGCCTGCGTCTCTCATTCCTTTGACTGCTGCGAAGATCCGGCCGCCTGTTTTCTGTTCTCTGAGGCCTATGTCGAGGATTGCTTCTTCTGAGTCGGCTTTTTTGGCTGCCAGGTATCCTGTTAGGTATGCTGCTGGCAGGTTGCCTGTGTTGTGTTCCCAGCCGTACTCTTTGAGTTCCTTGCTTAGTGTCTGTGCTTCGTTTTCGTCTCCGTCCTTGTTGTAGTGTGCAAGGTGTGCTCGTGTGTGCTGGTTGCTGGTTCTTACTACTGCTCTTGGTTTTCCTGATTTAACCAGCTTCAGTCGCTGTTCGTAATCTGTTTTCTGTTCTCTTCTTCTTCTGAATGGTACTTTGTAGTTTGATGTCTCTGCCATATGTTTATCACTCCATTTTGTTTTCTACGTAGTTTTTGAGGTGTTTTGTGTCTCTGAAGAATCCTCCCTTTGCTCTGTCGTACAGGTTACGGTATTGTTCCTGTGTAATTTCTTCTTCGTCTCTCATTTCTTTGAGCTCGGATCGGATTGCTCTGATGTTTTCCATCCATTTGTCTTTGGATGATTTACGGGCTGTTTTCTTTCCTTGTCTTCGGCCCTGACCTTTTCTTCGGCCTTTTTGTTTCTGTTTCTTTTTCTTTCGTGCTCGGCCTTTGCTTGTTCCTTTGACGTCTTTCTTCTGGATTGTTCCTCCTTCGATCAGGTTTCTGATGTCGTTTCTTGTGATTGCTTCGTCTACTTTTTCCTGGTTGTCAGGGTCGATCCATACTCTGTCTTTTCCGACGTCCATGATGTCTGCGGCCATTCTTCTCTGGTTCTTTAGGTCCATTTACTGGTCACCTCTGTTCAGTACTTTGATTTCGAGGTCGTCTGCTTTTTCGAGTATCTGTTCTCTTTTTCGGCCTCCTACTGTGGAGCCGATTCTTGCAGCTTCTGTTTCAGGATCTACTTCTTCTAGGTCATCTGTGTTGTGTACCATTACTTCTTCGTATCCTGATGGGTGTTTTCCGCGGTCTTCTTTAGGTGTTCTGTATCCTACCTTTGGAAGTTTCTGTGCGCTTTTTTTCTGTAGTCTTGCGTTGGAGTGGCCTCCGATAGGCTTTCTCCATGAGCTCTTTACTCTCTTTCTTTTGTGTGTTTCCTGTCTTTTGAAGTCTTTACTCACTGCGGGTCACCTCTGTGATGTAGATTCCATCCTGGAATGTTCTTGGATCGCGGTTTCCTTTACGGGATAGTTGTTCGATCCGTGCTGCTGTCTGGCTTACTTTGTCTTTGTTCGGGCCTTTTACTGTTACTTCGTCTCCGTCTACCTGGACGTCTACGCCTTCCATGATTTCTGCTCTTCTTGGGAATCTTTCTCCCATGAAGTTTTCGACTACTACTTCGTCGCCTTCTTTCTTGATTGTCATTGGGAAGTGTGCGTATACTCCTTTTAGTTTGTAGACGTGTGCGTTTTCTAGGCCTTCTGCCATGTTTTGTAGGTGTGATCTGTAGGTTTTTGCTACTGAGATAATGTTTTTCTTGTCTCTCAGTGCTGTGAATGTTACTGTTTCTCCGTCGATGTCTACTTCTACTAGGGAGTGCTGGATTTGTTTCTCTGTTTCTTCTCCGTTTCCTTCTACCTTTAGGACTCCGTCGCTGTATTCTGCGTTGAATCCTTCTGGTAGTTCGTATGTTAGTTTTTCTGTCATTTTTCACTCACCTTAGTAGACGTATCCTAGTAGTTTTCCGCCGATTCCTTCTTCGCGGGCCTCGTAGTGTGTCATGAGGCCGTGGCTTGTTGTTACCAGTAGTTCTCCGAATCCTTGGGCTGGTAGGTATCTTTTTGCCCATTTGCTGTATTCTTCGTTTTGGACTGAGAACCGTGGTTTTACGGATTGGCATTCGTTGATGTGGTTTTTGACTTCGACTCGGAATTTGCCTCCTTGTCCGTCTTCTACGTATTCGAATACTCCTATGTATTCTAGTTCTTGTAGTTTGAGCAGTAGGTTTTTGACCAGGTTGCTGGTTGGGCTGATTGTTGCGTATTTGTTGCCCGCGTCTACTGCGTTGTTGATGGAGGACATTGCGTCGCTGAATGTATCTTGCTGCATTTTCTTTGTCACCTAGTTGAGTTGTTTGAATCCGAGTTCTTCTGCGATTTCACGGAAGCATTGTCTGCAGTAGTTGAGTTCGTACTTGCTGATTACTCCTCTTCCTGTTCTTCCGCATCTTCTGCATTCTTTCTTGGATTTTCCGTAGTCTCTGTGTTTTGGAGCGTTGTGTTTTTCGAATTTCTGTCTTTTTCCTTTCTTGTGTTTGATTTGTTCGAGTACTGCTTCGTAGCTCATTTATTGGGTCACCTCGGCTCCAAGTTCTTCTTCGACGAATTCTTGGGCGTCTTCGTCATCGACTTTGTGGTCTTTTCCTATTTCTCTTGGTTTGTGGTCTCTTCTTTTGGTTCGGTATCCTGGTCTTTCCAGGTTGACTACTACTTCAAATCCTTTCATGCCGATATCGGCGTCGTAGTCCATTCCGGGTACGTCGATGTATTCTCCGATTCCGAATGCGAAGTTTCCGTTTCCGTCGAATGCTTCTGCAGAGATCTGGTTGTCTGCTGCAGGTAGTACTTTTTCTAGGAATTCTCTTGCTTCTTCTCCTCTTAGTGTTACTTTTGCTCCAATGTTGAGGCCTTCTCTTAGGCCGAATGTTTTGGATGCGTCTTTTGAGGAGGTTCTGACTGGCTGTTTTCCTGTTAGTTTTTCGAGTAGGGTGAATCCTTTTTCTACTTGGTCTCCTACTTCGCCAGCAGATGTGTTTACTGTTACTTTTGCGATTTCTATCTGCTTCATTTCGTTCATTATTCTGTCACCTTGACGTCTTCGATTGCTACAACGTTTTCAAGCCGTGTCTGGAATTCACGGTCATCTTCTTTGACTGTAGCTGTTGAGGTTTTGAGGCCGCTTCTGTTGATTTCTGTTAGTTCTGCAGTTTCTCCTGCATGTTGGCCTCCTGTGATCAGTACTTCTGCTCCTTCTTCTAGAGGTACTTCTTTGACTCCTCCGTTGAAGATTAGAGAGCTTTGAACGCTGAATTCGTCCTTGGTCCTGTAGTTTTCTCCGTTGTGGAGGTTGTAGACGTATTCGTCGCCCTGTGCTTCTTTTCCTGTTACTTTGGCTAGGACTTTGTCATCCTGTACAGGGATGAATTTGAGGCCTTTTGTGTCTTTGACGATTCTGTATGTTTCTTCTAGGCCTTCTACTTTGACTACGTCTAGTACTCCTAGTCCTTCTTTGACGTCTCTTACTGTGTTGTCGTTTCTCTGGACTTTTCCGTCGTTGACTATTTTTTTGGCTTCGCTGACTGAGTCTGCGTAGCCTAGTACGTCTCTAAGGAATAGTGCTGTTGGAATTGCTTGGTCTTTGCTTCTTGATCCTTTGAGTTCTACTACGTATGAGTTGTTTTTCCTGTTGATTGGGTAGTGTTTTGGTGCTGATAGTCGTTTTTGGAATCCCATTATTGGTCACCTTTCTCTTCCGATTCTTCATCGGTTTCTTCTGTTTCTGAGTTTTCTTCTTCCTCATCTGATTCTTCTTCAGATTCAGTGTCTTCTTCGGCCTCTTCATCTTCAGTTTCTTCGTCTTCTGCTTCCTCTATTTCTTCTTCGATTTCTTCGAGGTCTTCTTCGCTGATGTCTGCTGCCTGGCCTCCGCCCTGCATTTGCTGCATCATTGCGTTTTCTTCTTCCTGTTCTTCCTCAAGTTCTTCAAGTGTTTCTTCGTCGACTTCAATTGCTTCTGTGTCTTCGACGTCGTATGCTTCGATTCTTGAGATGTCTTCGAGGTTGAGTGCCTGGATCTGGAGGTTTGATGGCTGTAGTGTTTTTTCTCTTGAGGTTCCGTCTGTACGGTTGTTTTCTACTCCTCTGACTGTTACTGTTGTGTTGTCTCTGTCAATTCCGCTGATAACTCCTGATTTTCCTTTGTCGTCTCCTCTCATTACTTCTACTCTGTCTCCAACCTTGAGGTTGAGATTTCTGGTATCCAGTTCGTCTCTTAGTGCTGGTGCCAGATTAGCGGAAACTAGTTTGTCTTTTACGTGCTGTGGTGCGTTTCTTCTGTATTTTCTCTGTTTTGAAGGTTGCTTGCTTGAGTTCCAGCTTCTGCTCCAGTTCTTGTTATCTGTCATTGTTTTACACCACCTTTGATGCGATCTTCCCGATAGGGGAGTATCGCTGTACTACTTCTTTTGCGATTGGGCCTCTGGTTACTGATCCTTTCGGTAGGCCGTTTTCTTCTACTAGTACTGCTGCGTTGTCTTCGAATTTTACTCGTGTTCCTTCCGGTCTTTCGAATTCCTGTCTTTGTCTGACAACTACTGCTTCGAATATTTCGTGTTTTGTTTCCTCGTCTCCTTTGAGGACTCTTACGATTACTTTATCTGCGATTCCTGCGGAGTTTCTTCTGCTTCTTCGGCCTTTCTGGCTTTTAACACCGATAATCTTCAGTTTTTTGGCTCCGGAGTTGTCTGCGCATGTTAGTTCTGCGCCCTGGTCAAGGCCTCTTGTAATACTTGCTCCTAGTGGCTTCATTGGTTTATTCCTCTTGTTTGTCGGTTATTTTTTCCATTATTACATGGCTCTTGGTTTTACTGATTGGCTTGGTCTCTCCGACCTTTACTGTGTCGCCTTCTTCTATTTCCATGTCTTCTGGGACGTGGACAGTTATCTTTGTGTTTCTTCTTTCTTTTCTTTCGTATTTCGGAATTTCCTGTGTGTGTTCCCATCTTACAGTTGCGGATTTCTGCATTTTTGTGGATTCTACTGTTCCTGTAAATACTCCGCCTCTGATTGGGTATTCGCTGGATTCATTTGTTTCAGTCAAGCCTTGTTCACCTTTGGTTGTTTGTCTTAGTTTGTTTCGTTCTGATTGAAGTTCTATAACCGCTAGAAATTATTGGACTCGGAGAGTCTGCAGCAAAAACGCTCACTACAAGTGGGTTTTTAGGGCAGACCACCGAAAGTATCGAATCAATCAAGATTCGACTTCCAGCGGTTGATCAGAACCTCAATCAAGTTTTGAGGTTCGTAAGAACACATTCAAAGACAAACTTTAAAAGGGTGTTTTGATTAGGTAGGCACAGTTTGGTGGAAGGCCTTTACTACCATTTTTCGGGCAGTTTCATGCCTGTTCTTTCCTCAGGCCTTTTGTTGATTAGCTGGCCTTTTACCGATACTTTTTCTCCCGCGGGTATTTGGAAGAGGAATGTGCAGTTCTTTTTCTCCACCCACTTATCATTGATTCTGAGCATGGACTTGGTTTCGTCCATTACCTCTCCTTTGAGGCCTTCTAGTGATTCATCTGTAGATTCTGTTACCTCTACTTGTAGGCCTATGAGTTCATGTTTTGGGAGGTTTTCTGGTGTGATTGGCATAGTGGTTTCAGTGTTAGAGACTTTCTATTTCCTGATTTTCGGGGTTAATTCTGAGTTTTCCTCCGATGGGTAGAGGGATTTTCGGATGTGTATGGCCAAAGTCGATATCGAATACTGCTGGTGTTTCTGGACAGTAGTTTTTGATTTCTTGTTTTATGGCCTCTTTCTGCTTTTTATGGTATTCTCTCTTATCTTCGACTGTTTTCTCTTCACTCATTAGTTGTGCTCTCATAGGTCTTCCTACAAGTATAGCTGAGAACTTCTGTAGGATACCTCGCTCTCCCATAACCATTAATCGTCTTTTTACATCTACGATGGCTGGGTGTTCTTCTGATGTTTCTAGAACAAGCACGTTACCTTCCAACCTGTCTTGGTCCGGCATATATCTGTCTGCTGCCATGAATTCTGGTATTACGCCGAGACATCCGCCCCATATTCTTCCCTCTACCGTTTCTCCATTGAAATTCCAGTATTCCCATTCAGGAGCATTGTATCTTTCTCTTCCATCTTCAAGCTCTTCCTTGAATAAATCAAAATAGTCATCAGTAAACATTTTCGAGGATTCTAGATCTCCTAACTGTTCCTGGAAAAAGGCTTTTTCTAGGTAGCTGTACGTATATTCTCCTATTTCTCCCTCTGCAAGCAAGTCATCCAAGATCTGGCCTCCATAGAAACTCTGTATTCCGAGATTTGATAGATATAGGTGAAGATTAGTGTTGTCGCTTATGCCATAGAATCTTGTCGGATTTTCTTTCAATCTCTCCGGTTCCAAGTACTTGAGCATTCTCAGTTGTTCTGTGCCTCCTGTAAGAGCGATCACTCCTCTTATTTGAGGGTCTTCGAAGGCCTGCATGAACTCTTCTGCTTTCTGTCTCGGATTATCGTTAAGGTAGTCTGTCGACTTTTCCGCAGTGGGATATACCTCTGACTTGAGGCCAAATCTTTGTTCAAGCCTGTCAACACCTTTTCTTAAGACTTCAGGAAACTCCTGTACGCCGTTAGAGGTTGCGATTATAGCTACTTTATCTCCTTTTTCTAGAGACTGAGGAAGGTTATACTCCGGCATAGAGAAGAGTTTATGGAGAAAGTAAAAAAGAATATGTGAGAGAATGTCCAGAGAAAATGTTATCTCTGGATTTCGATGTTTTCTCGGTCGAACCCTTGGTCAGCTAGGACGTCTTCGATTCGACGTGTGTGGTCTCCCTGGAGTTCGATGTGGCCGTCTTTGACTGTTCCTCCGCATGCAAGTTTGGACTTGAGTTTGGAGGATAGGTCGTCGAGGTTGATGTCTTCTCCAAGGCCTTCGACTACTGTTACTTCTTTGCCGAAGCTTCTTGTGTCGATCTTTACTGTGATTTTTTGCTCTGATCGAGCTAGTTGGTCGGTTACGTCGAGTTCGTCTGGTAGTCCGCTGTTGGGATTGAGATCTGACATTATTATCTTATTGGCGTTCGTTGAGAACTGTTTTGATACGTGCGATGGTTTTCTTCATTTCTCCGAGTCGGCCTGGGTTGTCTGCGAATCCTCCGACTTCGATTTGACCTCTTTCCTGTACTAGTTCTTTTTGCAGGTCTGTGAGGTCTTGTTTGAGTTCGTCTGCGTCTTTTTCTCGGAGTTCAGAGATTGAAAGTTCTGACACGGTTAATCACTTCTTTTTTCTCCTTTTATTTATTGCTGGCCTTCAAGCCAGTCAATAAATGTTGTTCGGTTTTTGTTTGCTTGTTCTGCCTGTAGGATTGCTCCGTAGTCAGGATCTTCCATTTCAGAGATTGCGTCTTTTGCGTCGCTGATTGTGCCTGAGACTATTTCTTCTACATCTGTCTCTGTTTCCTGTGTTTCTTCCTGTTCCTCTGCTTCTTCTTGATCTGATTCCTGTTCGGATTCAGTGTCAGATTCTTCAGGTTCTTCTTCAGTTGTTTCTTCGTCTTCTTCTGTTTCTGGTTCTGTTACTTCTTCTGGTTCTTCGTCTCTGGCTTCGAATGCGTCTCTGACTTCTTGTTTGGAGATGTCGCTTGTTTCGAATTCTTCTCCTTTCTCTTCGATTGCTCTTTCTAGTTCTGAGGAGGTCATGCTTTCTGCTTCGATAAGGACTTTTTCGATTCTGTCAGCTTTGTTTTCTGCTTCTTCTGTTACTTCTGATTCATGTAGAATCTTTTCGCTGACGTCTACGTCTCTGTGCATGAAGTCTGGCATTTCCTTCATCATGCGGACTTTGACTCCGATTGCTCCTGGCTTTGTTCGGGCCAGTGAGTATCCTTTGTCGACGTTTTCTTTGGATGTGTTTCCGCATCTCTTTACGTATCCGAATGAGAATTTCTCGGTTCTTCCACGGTTTCCGGAGAGCTTTCCTGTGATTTCTACTTCTGCTCCGATGACTCCTGCTTCTTTCATGCGTCTGATGTAGGTGTATCCTACACGTTTGGCGTGGCCGCCTTTTTCAAGCCAGTTTGCGATGCTCTTTGCTACTACTTCTGCATCTGCATCAGCGTTCTCGATTTCGTTGACTTCGATCTGTGGATTGTCGAAGTCGAATTCTTCTTCGAGATCTGCTGTGAGTTCCTTGATTCTGGATCCTCCTCGTCCGATTACGAGGCCTGGTCTCTGTGCGTAGATTACGATTTTTGCTGATGTCGGTGTTCTGACTAGGTCGGCGTGGCTGTATCCTGCGCCTTCTAGTTCTTCTTCTAGGAACTCGTGTAGTCTTACTTTACGGGCTCCTTTCTGAATGAATTTTTTCTCTTGCATTCAAAGACCACCTCGGTCTTTTGCATGCTCAGAAAATCTTTGATTTTCGCTCATATTATCGCTCTCCTACGATTATTTTTACGTGTGCGGCTTTTGTTTCTCCAGGATGTCTTCCTGGTGTTCTCATTTCGCGGCCTTTGTTTGTGATGATGTTCTGGACTTCTAGTGCTCCTGGGTTGAGGCCTTCGTGTTCTGCGTTTGATGCTGCAGATCTGAGGACTTCCAGGATTTCTTTTGAGGCTTTTTCCGGGTATCTTCCGGAGTCGCCGTGTCCGCTTCTGTGGCCGACGTCTGAGTTGAATTTTGTGTATGGGACTGCTAGGTCTTTCTCGATTACTTTTTCGAGTTTTCTTTCTGCTTTTTCTACGGAGTCGCCTTTGATGAAGCGTCCGATTTCTGTGCAGTCTTTCCATGATACGGGCATGTTTCGGCCCTGTGCCATTGCTTGGTGTGCGTCGAGTTCCATGCTAGATCACTACTTGAGTGGGATGTGTTTGGACGAACGTGTTGCACCAAGTCCTGGTGCGCTGTGTTCGACTTCTTTTCGGGTTCTTGCGAATTCTCCGAGGTAGTGGCCGAGCATTTCTGGCGCGATTTCTACTTCGATGAATCTTTGTCCGTTGTAGACTTCGATGGTTTTTCCGACCATCTGTGGTACTACGATCATTCCTCTTCTGTGGGTTTTGGCTCTGTCTTTTTCCTCGAGTGTTTCGAGGATTTTTTCTTCCTCTTCTCTTAGGCCTCTTTGAATCTTTCTGCGGCCTCTTGAGTTGAGGAGGTCGGCGAACTCTTCTAGTTCCATGTCTTTGAGTTCGTCGAGTGTTTTTCCTCTGAATGTGAATTCGTCTTGTTCTGCCATGTTTGGTCACCTTACTGCTTCTTCTTTCCGCTGCGGCTTGCAGCGATGTTTCCAACTTTACGCCCTGGTGATGCGTGTCTGGAAACTGTCTTTGCCTTTCCTGGTTTTGCTGATCCACCGAATGGGTGGTCTACTGCGTTCATTGCTACGCCGGATACCTTTGGATATGCTTTGCCTCTGGCTTTCATTGCCTTGGACTTGTTTCCGGCCTTTACGAATGGTTTCTCCTTTCTTCCGCCGCCTGCTACTTTTCCTACTGTTGCACGGCATTGTGTATTCAGTTTCTTGAATTCTCCACTTGGAAGTTTTACTCTTACTCCGTCTTTTTCGTGTGTTACTACGAATGCGTATGTTCCTGAACTTCTGGCGATGTGGCCGCCGTCGTTTGGCTGTAGTTCTAGGTTGTGGATTGGTACTCCTTCTGGGAGTTCTCCTAGTGGTAGTGTGTTTCCTGGTTTTACTTCTGCGGATACTCCTAGTTCTATTTCGTCTCCTACTGCCAGGCCTTCTGGTGCTAGAATGTTTCTTTGTTCTCCGTCTTCGTATTCTACTACTGCGACTGGAGATGTTCTGCCTGGGTCGTGGATTAGGTCTACTACTGTTCCTTTTGTTTCTGCTCTTTTGGTTTCTACGTCTCCTTTGCTTTTGTGTGAGTTGGATTGGTAGTTTGGAGATCCTTTTCCTCTTCTTTGTTGTCTTAGTGGGCTTCCCATCTTACATCATACCTAGTTCGGTTGCGACGTCCATTGCGGAGTCGGTTTCTGAGAGTTTTACGTAGGCCTTTTTCTCGGCGTTTGGCGTGATGTTTGTGTTTACGTTTGTGACTGTAACATCGAACAGTGTTTCTACTGCGTCTTCTACCTGGTTCTTGTTTGCATCGAGGTTGACCATTAGGACTAGTTTGTTTTCTTCGTCGATCATGTCCATTGCTTGTTCGGTCATGTGTGGGTTCTCGATGATTTTCCAGGCTTTGTCGTCTTCCATTTTGTGATTCACCTTTTATTGGAAAAGTTCCTCTTCTTCAAGTTTTTCCAGTGCTTTTTCGCTCCATACTGTTAGCCGTCCTGGCTCTGCTCCTGGAGCTAGTTTTTCTGCGTTGAGCTGGTCTACTAGTGATACTTCTACGCCTGCTAGGTTGCTTCCTGCGTTTTTGATTCCTTCGTCTTCGGCGACTACTACTAGTGGACCTGATTTTCTGACGTATTTTCGGCCTCTGTTCTTTCCTTTTCCTGCTCTTACTTTCTTCTGTTTGACTCTTTCTAGTTCTTCTTCTAGGCCTAGGTCTTCGAGTTTTTCTTTGAGGTCCTGTGTCTTTTCGATTTCTTCAAGACCGTCTTCTACTAGAGGGACTTCTCCGTCGTATGCGTGTTTCTCTGTGACAAGGCTTTGGTCTGCTGTTGCTGCGATTGCACTCCTGATTGCTTTTCTTCTTTCCTTGTCGTTGATTTCTTCTTCGAAGTCTTTCTCTGCTTTTGGAGGGTGAGCTCTGCGTCCGCCTCTTGTGTTCGGTGCTTCTGCTCCTTCTCCGTAGATCTGCATTCCTCTGCGGACTGTGATCTTACGTGGTACTCGGGACATTCCCTTTCCTTTCTGGCCTCTGTAAGCGTTCTGGCGTTTCTTCCAGTAGGTAACGTGCTTGTTACCTGCTTCTGGGTCTGCGCCGTAGGCCTGTCTTTTCTTGGATTTGATTGAGAGAGTTGCTCTCTTGACGAGGTCGTCTCTCACTCTTTCCGTAAACTGAATTGGTAGATCTGTCATTGTTTTTCACCCTCTATTGGTCGATGTAAGTTATTTCTGGTGTTCCTGGTTTTCCGTCTTCTCTCATTGCTGTTCGCAGCCTGATCAGTCTTTCTGATGGGCCTGGTACTGAGCCTTTGATTATGATGTAGTTGGACTGGACTTCTCCGTATCCGTTGAAGCCTCCGTCTCTCTGTACGTCTTCCGGGTCTTCTCCGTGTGCGAGGATTCTCTTGTTTACTTCTGTTCTGTTGTTGAATCCTTGCTGGCCTGGCAGTGGTACTTTCCATGAAAGTGTGTCAGGGTGCCATGGGCCTACGTTTCCGGCTTTTCTTCGTTTCTTCTGTGTTTTGTGGCCGAGTTTCTTGATTCCGTATCTTTGTACTGGGCCTTCCATTCCTTTTCCTTTGGTTACTGCTACTACGTCTGAGTATTCTCCTTCTTCGAATACCTGGTCGAATTCGATCTGTTTTCCGATCATTTCTTCTGCGTATTCAAGCTGATCTTCTACGTCGCCTCCGATTCCTACTTCGAAGTTCTCTGCTGTCTTCTTGCTGAGTCCGGCCTGTCCTGGCTGTGTGTGGACTAGCAGTCTGACGTCGGTTATTTTGTCGGAGTTTTCTTTTGCTTTCTCCAGGTTTTCCATGTTTCCTTCTTTTGGTACGTCTACTGCTCTCTGCAGTTCTGGTGCTGGAGATTCTGTCCAGGCCTCTGTAAATACGTTTTTGCCTGTGTTGACATCTTGTGTGTAGAAGCGGGCTCCATATACTCTGAGCGGTGGTGCTTCTAGTATTGTTACTGCTTCTGCTACTTCCTGTCCCTGTGTTGCTCCTTCTGTGTCGTCGATCATCATGACTCTGGACATTCCTACTTTGTAGCCTGCGAAGCCTAGTGGTTTTAGTTCGTCTGTTTCTTCCCAGTTGTCTATGTCTGGGTATATTCTTTCTGCTCGGACCTTTGGCTTGAATCCCAGGGATCCGCTTCTTGATCTATTTTTCTTTGGCATTGTTTGGTTTCAACTCCAATAGGCCTCTCATGTTACTAGAGGCATTGGTTAAACTGTACCTAGCTATGGCTAGGTGGTAAATTATTTGTCACCAGAGGCCTCCCCTACAAGTGAAGGCTTGTCCTCTCAAAGAAAATCTCCGAGAGGTATAACTGAAAACAGAAGACAAATTTTATAAATGGGTTGACTTGTCGAGGCCTTTTATTCGAAGTAGTTGCGTACTTTTTCCCGGAATTCATCGCTCATGTCGTCGATTTGAAGGAGTATTTCGTTTCTGCCGTATTTTTCTTTGAGTTCTTCCAGTGCCTCCTCGAGTTCTGCGTTTAGTTCTTCGCCCTCTCTTAGAAGGTCGGAGTAGTATCTGAGAATGTACATGTCGAGCACTGTTTTGACATGCTCCTGGAATTCGTCGTCGAGGTGGTCGGCCATTTCAAGGATTTCTCCCCTGGAATAGTCCTCGAAGAGATCATCTATTTCATCCTCTATCTCTTCCTCTATCTCTGATACGTCTTTGTCCGTTTCCTCAAACTGTCTTTCTAGATCTTCAAAGGCCATACTAGGTGATTGTTCTGTGATTTATTTATCCTTTGATGTTGACTACAGGCCTCATTTTGGCTACCTTGTTGCCGATTCCGAGGGCGTCGCTGACCTTGATTACTTCGTCGATGTCCTTGTAGACTCCTGGGGCCTCCTCTGCGATTGTTGAACCCGAGGCTGCTTTGACAAATATCTGGTCTCTTTTGAGTTCTTTCTGTACGTCTTCTCCCCAGTAATCCTGCTTGGCCTGTGTTCGTGACATCAGCCTTCCTGCTCCGTGTGCTGTTGAGCCAAAGCTTATTTCCAGTGATTCCTGTCCTCCGGAAAGAATGTAGCTTGCTGTTCCCATGCTCCCCGGGATTAGTACGGGTTGGCCTACGTCTCTGTAAACTTCTGGGACTTCAGGCCTTCCTGCTGGCATTGCTCTTGTTGCTCCTTTTCTGTGGACGAGTAGTTCTTTGTCCTCGCCGTCTACGTTGTGTGTTTCTTCTTTGGCGATGTTGTGGCATACGTCATAGAGAAGTTCTGTCTCCACTTCTTCGTAGATGGTACTGAGGCATTCTCTGACTCCCTGTGTGATGGCCTGACGGTTGGCCCATGCGTAGTTTGCTGCTGCGTACATGGCCTCTTTGTAGTCCTGTGCGAGTTCGTCCTGCATCGGCGCGTAGATCAGTTCCTTGTCCGGTATTTCTTCCACGATTTCAGGATAGTTTTTCTCGAACTTTCTAAGATAATTAGTACAGGTCTGGTGGCCGAGGCCTCTGCTTCCGGAGTGGATCATGACTACCACCTGGTCTTCTTCCAGTCCATATGCCTCTGCCTTCTGGTCGTTGTAGATTTCTCCTACTCTCTGGATTTCGAGAAAATGGTTTCCTGACCCCAGGGAGCCTACCTGGTTGAGGCCTCTTTTTTTGGCGTCTTCAGGTATTTTTTCGGGGTTGCCTGGTAGTCGGCCTTCTTCTTCGCATCTTTTGATGTCGCTTTCCTTGGCGTGGCCGTTTTCCAGCATCCATTCCGCTCCTTTTTCAAGTATTTCTTCCAGATCTTCTTCATCGGTGTTGATGTATCCTCCTTTTCCAAGGCCGCAAGGTATTTTGTTGTATAGAATGTTTGCAAGCTGCTGCTCTTGCCCTCTAATATCTTCGTACTTAAGATCTGTCTTGAGTACTCTGATGCCGCAGTTGATGTCGTAGCCGATTCCTCCTGGGCTTATTACGCCGTTTTCTTTGTTTACTGCTGCCACGCCTCCGATTGGGAATCCGTATCCCTGGTGGCCGTCTGGCATGACGATTGAGTATTTTTCGAGGCCTGGTAGTGTTGCTACGTTTTTGATCTGTTTGAGTGTGTCGTCCTGTCTGATTTCTTTAAGAAGATCTTCATTGGCGTAGACTCTGGCCGGTTTTTTCATCTGGCCTTCCTGTGGTATTTCGTAGATGTTTTCGGATATTTTGTTGAGTTCCATATGTAGAAAGTTTCTGTAAACTCTTTTTACAGTTATATGTCGAGGACTACCTGAAGTCTCCATTTTCCTTCTTCGAATGTGACTTCCATTTCGCTGTATGTGGGGCCTTTGACGTCCATTACGCTCATTGAGTTTTCTATGTTGTCGGCCCAGATCTTTGCTGTCAGTCTGTATCCGTCTTCAAGATCTTCTATTTCGAGGTCTTCTGCGTATGAGATTACGACGTTGTCGACGTCCTGTAGGAAGATGAGTTTATCCATGAAGTCGAATAGTAGTGCTTCCTGACTTTCAGATTCTACCTCTATACTGTAGTATGTCTGGCCGTTGAAGCCTCCGACTATTTCAGAGAAAGCCTTTACTGCTTCTGAGAATGCTTCTTCCAGCGAGTCTCCTGAGGCCTGGAATTTTTCATCGGCAGTGTGTTCAAGTATTTCGTAGCTCATAACCAGTATTTCCTGTGATATTATAGGTTTCTTTCGGGTTTAAAGTCGCTGTTCGAGGTAGGCCTCAATTACCTTTCTCTGTTCCTCTATTCCGAGTTCTGTGTTGTCGAGTACCAGGTCGTAGATTTCCTTGTCTTCTACGTCTATGTCATAGTATCGGATGTATCTGTCTCTATTGTCGCTATCTCTTTTCTGTATTCTTTCGAGTGCTTCTTCCTGTGAGATTTCTTCTCTTTCTGCAACTCTCGATGCTCTTTCTTCGAGGCCTGCTGTAATGTATATTTTTACGTCTGCGTAGCTGCCCAGCACCCATGAGGATAGTCTTGATTCTACTACGCAGTCTTTCTGTAGGGCTTTGTTGAGTGTTCTGCGGTCTACTTCGAGGTCTGTTTCCTTGTCTGCTTTTTCTGATAGTTCTACTACTGTCATGTCGCGGTCTGCGGCTATGCTTCTGAAGAAGTCTCCTGCGGAGTAGTGTACGATATCCAGTTTTTCTGCTACCTGTGCGGCGAGTGTTCCTTTTCCTGCGCCCGATGGGCCGTTGATGCAGATAATTAGGTCAGAATTTTTGTCGCGGTCACCTTCGAATTCGCGAATGAAGCTCTCCATAATTCAGTATTGAAGGTAGGAATTAAAACTGTGAAGCAAGTTTGAGATGAGAAAGATAAGTGGGGTCGCGGAGCGCGGGATTTGAACCCGCGTCTTCACCGTGACAGGGTGAAATGATGGGCCAGACTACACCAGCTCCGCTTGTGAAAAATGTGTTGGCAGGGAATTTTTTTAAACTAAAAGGTCCTCTGGATTAGGTCGTTGAATGTTGTGAAGTTTCTGTTTAAAGAGTCTTTCTCGAATCCGTAGCAGTATTCCGGTACCTGGTCCATGTCTTCAAGGACTTCAACTGTTTCTCCGGTCACGTCAGCGGTTTTGTCGACGAAATACGTGAAATCTACTGTTTCTTCTGCCTGGGCCGCTACCGAGATATCGGTGTTTGCACAGCAGTTGGAGTACTGGGCGCCTGCTCTGTAGATCTGGTCGAATTCAAGCATTTCTTGGGCCTGTTCTTCTGTTATCAGGCCGTCTCCTCTTATATCGTCTAGTACTCGGTCATAGGCCTGTTCTGCGTACAGTTGTGTTTCGCTGTCGCTTGTTACTGCGTATGTATGGCCTGGAAATTCTGAGATGTCGTCAATTTTTGGTTCCAGAACTCCGGAGTCATATTTTCCGTCTGCTCTGGGATGTGTTACTAGAAGTAGCCGTTCCACACAAAGGTTGTTATGGAGAACATATTTCAGCTTGTAGTTTTATGGCCCTCTTGGAAGCAGGTTTAAAGTTTGGAGCGTGTAAGGTTCTGTATGAAAGAGTCGAAATTTTTGATTATTGGAGATGGTAATGCGGGAGCTACTGCTGCTGAAAATATTCGTAAAGAGGATGAGGAGGCCTCGATTACTGTTTTGACTGATGAGGATGAGGCTCTGTATAACAGGATTATGTTGAAGAATTTCATGAAGGGTACTTTGCCGAAGCAGTATGCTCAGGTGCATGATGAGGGCTGGTACGAGAAACGGGATATTGATCTTCATCTTGAGACCAGAGTCTCCAGTGTTGATACCGATGAGAAGGTTGTTGAGGCCGGCGACGAGGAGTTTTCTTATGAGAAGCTTCTGGTTGCTACCGGCGGTTCTCCGAGAGAGTTTCCTGCTGACGATGATTTCGACAACGTGCATTACATGTGGACGATGCATGATGCTGAGAACATCAAGAATGCGGCTGAGGATTCTGAGGAGGCCGTTGTTATCGGTGGAGGTCTTCTAGGGATCGATCTTGCTATTGCTTTTGCGGAGAACGGTGCCGATACACACTATATTATTAGAGAGGATAACTGGTGGCATCGAGGCCTTGATCCGGAGGGTGCTGAGATCATTCACAGCCGGCTTGAGGATCTTGGTGTAAATATTGTAACTAATACAGAGATAGTTGATTTTGAGAGCGAGAATAGCGAAGTTGTTGCTGCAGAGGCCTCTGATGGAGAGGTTTTCGAATGTGATAACGTGGCTGTTGCGATCGGTCAGACTCCGAACTCTGAGTTTATCGATGTTGAGAAGACCGATGGAGGCCTTATCAAGACTGATGAGTATTTGAGGACTTCTGAGGACGATGTTTTCGCGGCTGGTAACATGGTTGAGTATTATTCGCCTATTTTTGAGAAGAGGACTGTGAAAGGTTCCTGGGATCACTCCGAGGCCATGGGGGAATCAGCTGCGGAAAATATGATGAGTTCAGAAGAAGTATTTGACTATGTGAATACGTATGGCGTAGGCCACTTTGATGTTCAGTTCCTTGCTATCGGCGACTGGGGTGGAGAAGGTGTTTCCCGCAGGTACTCCGATGATGAGTATCGTCGACTGATTTTTGATGGTAATCAGCTTGTTGGAGCAGTTATGATTGGTTATACTAAGGGCCAGGAGAAGTTGAAGGACTTGATCTACGATCAGGAAGAGTTTGAGGATAAGGAGAAGTTGCTGGATAAGGATTTCTGGGAGTAAGGCCTATACAGCCAGATCTCTGAAGTCTATGTCGTAGGTATCCTGTATGTATTCCAGTACTTCGTCGTTGTCTTCGAGTATCTTGTCTGCTTCCAGGCCGTGAAAGGTTCCTCCATCAAGGTATAGAAATACGTTGAAGTCTTCTGTCTGCACGAAAACATCTCCTTTATCGTATGTTCCGAAGTCTCTAGCTACTCTGTGTAGAAATTCTTCTTCGTCAACCATGTTTCTCAGATCGTCGTAGATTGTATCGAGGTCTTTGTATGGTTCAGCGTCAAAGGAGATTGATTGCGGCATGTATCTTTATTGTAGTGAGATGAATAAATCGAATGTTGCTGTTGGTTACAGTTATTCTATAAAGTCATATTCTGAGGCCTCTAGGGCATCTATCATGTCGTGGTATGGGTCGCCATCAGATTGTGTTTCATCAAGGCCTAGTAGTTCCATTACTTCTCTTTCGGCATCTATCACGCTTAAAGGATATATATCTGTGAGGCCTTCTTCATCTGGTGTTCCTGTCAGGTATGTATCTATTATGCCTGCGAATTTTCTGGTGTCGAGAGCGTCTTCTATTTCCCATGCGTCTCCTCCGAAAATGTCTACTGGTTTTCTTTCGAAATCTCGTTCCTCGCTCCAGAAGTATTCAAGGTTGTCTGGCTTGAAATCTCTGTAGGTTATAGCGTGGTTCTGTCTAAGGTCAAACAGAAGTTCCATGTCGTCTCTTATGATATCTGGTACTGAGAAAGTTGACTGTACTTCATTTTGCGGTAGGTCTGCAGCGTTCATTCTGACCATTACAGTGTTATATGGTGCGTCGGACTTTAGTTCATCTACTTCGACCCATGGAAATCTGTCAACAGAGTTTACTATTTCTTCCTGCTCAAAAGGATCTTTTGACTCCCAGTCATATGGAATTGACTTCACCACATAGCCTCTAGGACTCATATGAGTAGAATTAGTAGCGCCCTCACCAATCTTGCTTTCGTCATCGTATAGAGCGTCTTTATCAGTCTGAAAGCGGCGATCTAGCGCTCTTTGGTGAAGATCATTAAAACTCATAAAGAGTTGTTATGAAGAAGTAATAAATAATTATTCGTGGTTGATTTCCACTTCGTCAAGTACATCTAGGGCCTGTGTTGATACGAATGCGAGGTCTTGCCAGTCTTTTGTCATTCTTGGGCAGGCGCAGTTGACGTAGATGTCGATTCCGAATCCTTTGTAGTCTGATTCGAAGATTCTGTCTTCGACAAATACGTATACGTCTTTGCCGTGTTTCTCAAGTTTTTCTTTGGCGATTTTGACGGCCTGCATGTAGTTCTGGCCTTTCTTTGAGGAAGTGACGATACCCCATTTCTTCTTGTCTTTGTACTTCATGACTCTGGCGTATTCTGCTCTTTTCTCGTCGTCAAGAGAGTTAGGTGGTTCAACCCAGATGTGCTCTTCGTATGGATCTACTACGTAGACCTTTTTTCCGGTCTCCGATACCTGTGATGGGTGGAAGTGGCCGGATCCGAGGAAGACGAAAGCGTCTACCTTGTGTGATATGTTGTGGGCCGCTCCTGCATCGCATCCGAGTACCTGGCCGACTTCTGTGGTTCTGAGGCCTGTCTTGCCTTCTACTACTTCATATCCTTTTTCTTCAAGGAATTCTCGGGCCTCTTCTGCTCTGTCCATGTACTGTGTTACTCCTACGAGGCCGATTTTTTCGTCTTCGTCTATTTCTTCGTAGTGGTTTTCCAGAATACTCATTATGTCTCTGTCTTCTCTGTACGGAAGATAGTAGACGTTGAGGTCGTCCATGTCGGCTTTTTCTGGATGCAGGAATCTTGTGTGGCCTACGTGAATTAGCGCGTCGGCCCCCATTCTTTCTGCTTTTTCGTCTGCGATTCCGCATGCTCCGAAGGTTGAGGCCCCGATTATTACGGTTTCGTATCCTCTTTCTTCGAGTTGTTGTGCGTAGTCAATTATCTGTGGTTTGATGCCGTCAGGGCCCTGTAGACCGATTTTTTCGTGGTCTTTGCCCTCTATTTCTTCGAGAATTTCTTCTATTGATTCGTAGTTCCACTGTGCTCGCTGGTTTTCTTCCGTCATATAACCTTGAATGTACGCGAAGTCTTTTTAATCAGCAAGTTTGTCCATGATATACTTCTTTTCTTCCCTGAGAACGGCTTTTTCAAGCGATTCAAGGTCTATCTGCGAGGCTATCACGTCGAACCTCTGTCTGACAGCGGCCCCTACAAGTGTTTGATCTGGTTGTTCTACCAGGAGAATTTTCAGTTCCGCGTCAATGTATTCTATGGCTTCTTTAAGGCCTGTGTCAGGTAGTTTTCTTGCATCAATGACTGCTTTTTCCCCGTTGAAGGCAAAGATTTCAGAGTAGTTTGTAAGATATCCTTCAGAAGGTATTGCGTCCTCTCTTTCGTATCCTACAGAGTATCCTTCTCCAAAAGGCGGCGAGAGATGTACTGCTCTGTGTTTTCCATCTATTGGAAGCACTTCTGTGGCCGAGACAGTGTCTGAAAGAGAGCTTTTTGATGATCTGTCAGCTGAGCGATGTTCGTGGCCGCGGCTTGATCTATCATGTTGTTCTTCAGTTACTTCTACTGATTGGCTTTCGATTTCTATGTTTTGGCCTTCGTTAAGATTACCTGTGTAGTTGAATATTGCAGGTTTGCCCTCTTTACGGGCTTTCTGTGCGTCCGTTGATGTGAATCCCCCTTTTCTGGAGATGAGGGTCTTGCTGTAGTCTTCTGGGGGATGTGTCTGATCTGAGAATCTTATGTCTCTTCCTACGCAGCCTTTTATTTCTCCAGAACTTGCTCTTACTCCTTTAAGCGATGGCTGTGATGTCTGGAATGGGTTGTATTCGTTTTCTGTTTTGAATACGTCTACTACGTAGAATGTTCCTCTTTTGTAGATGAATTTTATGCTGTACGAGTTTTCCGATAGTTCGTCGGCCATTTCTGTTATTTTGGAGTGTGGAATTGATGGCGAGTTGCTGCTTGTTCTTTTTCTGCGGTGTTGGCCGTTCATCGGGTTTCTGGTTATTTTTATCTGTGATTCAGGCCTTTTCTCGTCTACTACTTCTTCTCCAGATACCAGGTAGAGTTCTGGAGAAGTTATTCCCTCTTCAAGAGATATTCCAAGGCCTTCTACCGTTTCTACCAGTGTATAGTCGCCAAGGTAGCTGTTGATTGCGGCTCCAGTGTATCCTGGCTCCACCATTTTCTGCACTATTACTGCGGGTGCTCCGGAGTTGTTTTTCTCGTAGTATGATGCTATGACTTTTTTCAGGGCGTTTTCCAGATTGGAAAGGCCTACATTCAGTTTGTAGTCATAGATTCCTTTTGTGTCATTTGATATTCTTATTGCTACGCGGCCCGTGTCTCTCTGCCCTCCTACGAGGCTTTTTGCTTTTCCAGAGGCCTCTCTGACTTCTGAGCTCATTCCTATTTGTTTGTAGGCCGATCTTACTTCTTCGAATGTGTCTGAGGATATATCTGAGTTCAGTACCTGATCTGGGTTTCTTGCGTCTCCGATCAGTGTGTTTACATCTTTCTTTGTGAGTGTGAAGAAGTTTGGTACGTTGAGGCCTGATACCTGGTCTAGAAGTGCGGCCTTTCGTCCGGATTGTTCTTTACTGATTTCGCCTTTCCACTGAACCATGGAAATTATTTGTGGTTAGGCCGGATTAATAGTTAAGGGAAAAATAGGGAGAATGTTTATTCTACGACTCTGACTCTGCAGCTGACAGGCATCTTGTCGCTTGCTCTTTCCAGGGCCTTTCTTGCTTCGTCGACGTCTTCTTCTCCGAGGTCAACGCGCATGATTGCCTGGTCTTTTTCTACGAGTGCTGATCGGCCGATTGGTCGTCCGAATGGTTTACGCATACCTTCGTAGTAACGGTCTGCCTGTGCTACTCCTGCTAGAGGGTGGTACCTTAGAACGTGGTGTGGATATGGAATAATTTTCATGAAGTACTCCTCTTCAGGATCTAGAACCTTGGATAGGTGGGAGTTTGCTGCTACACGGCCTGCTTCCAGAGCTTCGCTTCTGATCTGGCACTGTTCTTCGATTCTGAGCTCTAGAGATTTCGGGAACTCCTTCTTTCTTGCTCCCTGTTCATACTGTGTTACTCTTGGAGCTGGAGCTCCTTTGATGTAATTATCTTTCTTTTTCTGGCTCTGCCGAGTATACGGCTGACCCGGGTGCTCTCTGTAAATTCTTGCAGGCCTATCTCCCATTATTAATACCTCGTGAACAAAGTCGTGAACTTAAATTTTATATAGGGTTTCGTCATGTTTCGGTGATTGCTTCTGCCAGATTGGTATCCGGGAAGTATTGCTGTATTTCCTCTCTACTTATTTTCTGTAGATAATCCATTCTCTCATCTGCCGGTTTGCTGTCATCGCGGGCTACATGGTATACTGTGGCAGCGAAGTCGAAATGTTCAAGGCCTTTTGACGATAGCTGGTTGAGGCCTAGCTCCTCCACTTTTGCATCAAAATTATCTATGTTTGTCTTGTATTCTCCTTCCGTGGCCTTTACGAGAGCATAGTCTGTTACAGTCTGGTAGAAGTCCGACTTATTTTCCAGAACCGCTGAATCTTCCACTATGTTCTCTATCTGCTGGAAGGCCTTGTCTGAGTGACGGAAGGTATTCTTTCCCATGATATTACTTTGTTGCGAAACTTTTTATCGGAGTTGGATGACCAGAGGTTTTAATCCGCGAAGTTCAATTGTATGTGTGGAAACTGTAAAAGTGTATCAGATCGGTGTCGGCAGCTTTGGAAGGTACGGTTTTGAGAAGTTTGTTGATATGCATAACCACCTTCAGGAAGTTGATGTTGAGCTGGCCGGCGTCTGCGATAAAGATTTTGAGAGACTTGAGAACGCTGAGAGTTTCGCCGAGGCCAACGATGTAGAGGTTGAGACCTTTCGCGACACCGATGAAATGTATGATCATGCCGCTCAGCAGGACGAACGTGTTCTTGTGTATGATGCAAGCAACTCGGCTACTCACGCCACTCATATCTATGGATCACTGCAGAGAAACTTTTTCCATATAGCGGAGAGGCCTCCTTCTCTCAGTAGAGAGCAGCATATTCAGGAGAAGAAGCTTGCAGAGGACCAAGATGTAATGTGGAAAGTTGACTTTATTGAGAGAGAATCTCCTGTAGTGCAGAAGGCCCTTGAACTTGTTGAGGGCAAGAGGATTGATTCTCTGAAGGCCTTCCGTGAGAGCACGGCCGGTGTCCAGAAGTCTTTGAATCCTGCGAAGTTTTCCGGTGTTGAAGGTGGAGATATACTTGATAAGATGATTAACGAGGTCTACTTTCTGGATCTTCTTGAGGCCTCTGGCAATGAGTCCATGCTTGAAGTTGATGATGTGAAGTCTTTCTTTATGCCGAAAGGTGTTGATTCAGATAGCATGATGAGTTTGAAAGGTAGCAAGACTCGAGAGATTGATGAGGCCGCTACTGCCAGGACTCACGCACGTGTTTCAGCCGGTGATACTGATGTTGAGCTTTATTCAAGCTGGCTGGGCATATGTAATAATGCTAGAGAAGTTGAGAAGGAGCATGGCCTTGGCTTATTTAATGAGGATTATCGGAAGGTTGATGAGACTGCTTTTTCGGATGAGGAGTGTCGTTTCTTTGTTGTTGAAGGCGAGGTCAGTCTTATCGGCGACCTTCTGCACGGCCGTCTCTATAATATTGATGAAGGCGAGGAGATTGATGTACCCGATCTCCTGCATGATCAGCTTTACCGTGTTCTGAAGAAATCTGTTCTGAATGCTGCGGGCGAGAGATCTGATCCTGTGTCGGAAAGAGAGACTGAGGAGTTCATGGAGCTGTTGTTTGATATCAGGGATGAAGCTGTTGAAGGCGCGGGAGATTACTTTGATGAGCTGGATGAGTCCCAGAGTATTATGCGTCAGAAAGTGGTTGAAGATAAAAAAATTCTTGACGCAGAGAAAAGTAGCACCATCGCCGGTTGATTAACTATGAAAGCTGTAATTCCCTGTGCAAAAAAGAAGGAAGGAATGTTCCCGCTCTCTGAAACAAAGCCAACAGCACTTATGCCTGTAAGAGGAGAGCCACTTGTAAAACATCTTATTAGAAGTCTTGAGGAGATTGGAGTTGACGACATCTATCTTGTAACCAATCATCTAGAAGAGCAGTTCGAGACGATGTTCGAAGAATACACCAATATTAACATTGTACACCAAGAAGAGCTGGGCGGTACAGCTGATGCAGTGAAGGCCTGCGACTTTATCGAGGAAGACTTTTTCGTTGTTAACGGCGATGTGCTTATTTCTGAGGAGGATCTTCAGAATCTGAAAGATAAGCATGATGAAAGCGGCGGGAAGGCCTCTATTCTTGCAGCTCATGAGAACAAGCCGGAGAAGTTCGGGGTTCTCAGCATTCGACATGATCAGGTCAGCAGGATAAGTGAGAAACCTGATGAGGCCGATAACAGCTTGGTTAACTCCGGAATCTATATTCTTGACAATGATATTTTCGATGTTATTGAAGGTCTTGACACAGGTGCTCTGACAGATGCAGTCTCCGAGATTGCTGAGGATGGCGATGCCTACTTTGAGATGATTGAGAACTACTGGATTGATATTGGAGGGCCTAGAAAGCTTCAGGAAGCTGACCGCGTCAAGAGAGATGAGATCAGCGAGACGGATATTCATCAGGACGCTGATGTCAGTCAGGAAGCCTATATCACCGGCGATTCTATTGTTGCGAAAGGCGCAGAGGTTAAGGAAGGCGCGATAGTTGAAGGCAACTGCTTTATCGGTGAGAACGCTGTTATCGGGCCTAACACCGTTGTCAGAGATTCTTCTATTGGTTCTGGCTGTCAGGTTCGGCATGCTGATGTTGATAGAAGTGTGATGTTTGAGGAGAATATTGTGGATCCTTTTGTCTCGATTGAGGGCTGTATCATCGGTGAGGAAGGAGATTTCAAGCAGGGCTCGGTTATCAGAGAGTCGTTTATCGGGGCCAGAAGCTTTGTTGACATGAATAACTCGATTCGTGGCGTGAAGTTTGTGCCTGATGCGAGAACCGATCTCTCGGAGATCAGCAAGTAGCAGGATTGATTAGTAAGTTAAACATTCCTCTCACATACTGGATTAAGGTGCAACCGTGAAGGCAGTAATACTTGCAGCTGGCGAAGGCACGCGAATGAGGCCTTTGACCGAAGACACTCCAAAACCTCTTCTACCTGTAGCCGGGAAACCAATTATTCAGCACAATATTAACTTGATCAAGGACTTTGTCGACGAGATAATAGTTGTTGCCGGCTATGAAATAGGCCAGATAGAGGATTTCTTTGAAAACACTCCTGTGAAGATTGTTGAGCAGAGAGAGGCCCAGGGTACTGCCCATGCAGCTCTTCAGGCCCGCGAATATATTGACGACCGGACTCTGATTATGAATGGCGACGATATCTACGGAAGCTCTATTAGACAGATTAAGGAGCATGATACTGCTTTTGCTGCTGCAAGATCGAAGAATCCTGAGAACTTCGGGGTTCTTGAGACTATTGATGGAGAGGTAAAATCCATCGTTGAGAAACCTGATGAGCCGCCGTCCAATCTTGTGAATATCGGATGCTATCTTGTCAAGCCGCGGTTTTTCGAGCTACTTGAGAACGTCGAGGTTTCTCAGAGAGGAGAATACGAGATAACAGATGCACTGAGCATGTATATCGCTGAGGAAGACGTAAAGTTAATTGAAACAGAGGAATGGCTTCCCTGCAGCTATCCGTGGCAGATGATAGAGGCCAATCAGAAATTGATGCAGAACTTGAACCACAGAGTTGAAGGAGAAGTACATGAGACCGCAGTTGTCAAAGGAGACGTAGTTATAGAGAAGGGCGCTACCGTGAAGGAGCATTCAGTGATCGAAGGCCCTGCAATAATCAGATCAGGAGCTGAAGTAGGGCCTGATGCATACATTCGTGGAGGAACAGTTCTTCACAGCAATGTTGAGGTTGGAAAGGCCGAGATCAAAAACTCTGTACTTAGAGAAGAGTCAGCAGTCCCTCATTTCAGCTATGTCGGCGACTCCTACCTTGGAAAGAACGTGAATATCGGGGCTGGCGCAAAAACCGCTAACCTGCGTAACGACGATGCAACAGTTAGAATGGCTGTTAAAGGAGAGTTAATGGATACAGGCCTGAGAAAGATGGGTGCTGTAATTGGTTCGGAGGCCAAGATCGGCGTTAATACCTCTATTAAGCCAGGTCGGAAGATTGGTTTCGATGCATCTGTTGACAGCGCTGAAAAAGTCGGTAAAAATGTTCCAAGCGGCAGAACCTGGAAAGACGGCGATATTGTATGAAGGTAGGCCTTGATTTTGACAGAGTGCTTTTCAGAACAGATGAGTTCAAGGAGGAAGTACTTTTTGCCGAGATAGAGAATTTTCAGGAGACTTACTCGAAGATTGATGGGGTTTACAGCCCTGAGAAACACGCCGAGAAGCTTGGCATCTCCATCGAGAAGATTATGGAGTGCCTGGACAGGGCCTCGGAGTATCTGTATGAGGATATTGAGCTTCTGAGGGATTCGAATCACGAGTTCATTATTGTGAGTCGCGGAGATCCTGTTTTTCAGGAGGAGAAAGTTCAGCGCTCGGGCGCTCTAGATTTTGTGGAAGATCATATTATTCTTCAGGACAGAACAAAAGATGTTGAAGGAATCGAGTTTCTTGTCGATGATCTGAAGAAGGAGATTCAGAACGCAAATATTGAGGGTTTTCACTTCAAAAGACCTGAAAACTCGCTGAAAGACGTACTTAACAGACTGGAGGAGAAAGAAAAATGAAACCAGAGAAAGTATTCAAAAGATACGATATCAGAGGCCGATACCCAGAGGAACTAGATGAAGAATTCGCAGAGAGACTGGGAAAGGCCGTAGGAAGCTTTGTAAAAAATAATTTTAACGGAAAAACAGTTGTCTGCAGAGACAATAAAGACACATCAGGCCCTCTAAAAGACAACCTTATAGAAGGACTGCGTTCTACAGGTGTAAAAGTTTTCGACGCAGGAGTAGGCCCTACAGACTACTCTGCATACGCAGGAATGAAGAAAGAGGCTGTATCAGTTCAGGTTACATCCTCTCACTTGCCTCTGGAATTCAACGGCTTCAAGCTCACCTATCCGGAGGGCAACGGATTTATCAACGAGGATCTGAATGCTGTGAAAGATATCTTTAGAAGCGAGGAATTTGAACAGGGTGATGGAGGCCTTGCGTATTTTGCGGACAGTATAAAGAAAGATTACAGACGCGGGCTTGTTGAGACAGCTAAAGAATACAGTGATGGCCTCTACAACAAGAAAGTGGTTGTCGACAGTCTTGGTGGCGCATCTACCGAGTTTCTGGCCGGAGCTCTCAGAGAGCTAGGTGCTGAAGTAGTCGATATTGCGGAGAGTAAAGATGAGCATCCTTACAGAGACCCTCCTAACCCAAAGCCAGAGAAACTTGAGGAGCTAAAATCTCTGGTAGAAGAGGAGAACGCCGATATAGGCCTTGCAACCGACATGGATGCCGATAGAGTTGCTCTCTACAGAGATGGCTTTGTTTCTGGCAGCGAGATTTTCTCCCTGATGGCCTTGAAAGTTAAGGGAGACGTGGTGGCCTCTATTGATACTTCTCAGGCCGTGGAGGATATTGTCGAGGGTCAGGGCGATGAGATATACTATACTCGTGTTGGCGATCCTTTTGTTATGGATAAAGCTCTGGAAGTTGATGCAGCTCTGGCTGGAGAGCCAAATGGCCATTACTCGGTGCTTGATTTTGTGCCGTACAACTCCGGGACCTTGACTGCTCTTGTTCTTGCAGGTCTGGATATTGATTCTGCTCTGGAGGAAGTTCCTGAGTACTACGTTGAACGCGATAATCTGAAAGTGGAAGATAAAGAGGAGAAAATGGCTCTAGCTGAAGAGATTGTAGAGGCCGAGCATGAAGTAATTTCACGTGTTGATGGTGTGAAGGCCTTGATTGATGGGGCCGAGGTTTTGATCAGGCCTTCTGGTTCTTCTCCTAAGATCCGTGTTATTTCGGAGGCCTCTGATGAGAGTGTTGCTGAGAGAGGTCTTGAGGAGGCCTTGCGTATTTTGCGGAAGGCATAAAACTTTCTTTCTCCTGTTTTTGTACATGGCAGAAGTTATATTCAATTTTGAGGAAGGGCCTTACGAGGTTCTGGAGTACACTGTAAAGATGAAGGATGGTAAAGCTGTTATCGAGGTTAATGATGGAGATCTTGGGCGTTTGCCTGTAGAGGATCTTGATACTGTTGAGCAGCTGCGTGAAGCACTTGAGAAGATTGAGATGGAGTTTCAGGAAGCTGAGCGTCGTGGAGAAGAGCTTTAAACTGTAAAATAAGAGAAAAGAAGAAAATTTTGTGTCAAAGAAGGGAGACTTATACGTCTCTTGCTTTGACAGTTTTACGTCCGTTTTCGTCTGCTCTTTCTACAGCTCTTGCGATTAGGTCCTTTACCTCTTCGTCTAGAGCGTCGTAGAAGTCAGATCCTACGTTGACGCCATCTGCAGCGTCACGTACTCCGGACTTCTTTAGTACGTCTACCACGTGAAATCACCATAGAAGTATTGGCTGGCCTCTTTTTTATAGGTACGGGGAATATTCCCGCAAAAGTAACTTATCAAGGCCTGAAAAACAGTTTTTGTTATTGTGTTGAAGTGAATAGTTTGTTCGGATTTTTTCGAATAAAACTGATTAAATTAAAAATTATAAGCTCTACAAAGGATTTATGGAATTAGACTTCAAAACCGTGAAGGCCTTGAGCTCTCCGACAAGGATCAAGATTTTAAGCCGTGTACTGGAGAAAGAATACACTCCTACAGACCTGAGTAATGATATCGGGAAAAGTAAGTCAACGATTTCATCCCATCTTGAAACTCTGGTAGGTTCAGGACTTGTAGAGAAGGACTCCGAGGAAGGCAGGAAGAGAGTAGTTTATCATCCAACGGATAAGGCCCGTGCAATTGTCAATGAGAAGGAGAAAAAGGTCAAGTTCTCCATAGTTTCCTCAACAGTTACAGGCCTTGTAGGGCTCGGATTTGTAGGCTCCACGTTGATTGAGAGGCCTCAGAAAGGTTCTCTTCAGAACTACGCGGCTGATCAGGGAGCCAGTATAATGATGGAAGGCGCCAGAAATGCTCCAAAGGCCACTGAAGCTGCTTCAAGTAATCCTGAACAGGTTTTCTTCTTCCTGGGTCTTGGCTTCCTGACAATATCTATCTCGGCGATTCTTTATGGCCTGTTAATGAGAGCTCTGGAATAAAAAGTGAGGAATAAGAGGGTTTTCAGGGTGTCCAGAGTCTGTTGACGCGGGCCTCTGCCTCCGAATGTTTTTCCCTGATTTCTTCTGGATTATTTTCTCCGTTGACGTTGATTAGATGGACTTTCCCACGCGTATCGGAGTATACGTCCTGGAAGTCGTAGACCACTCCTATTACATCAGTTTTCTCGGGAATATCTTCTGATTGAAGAAGCTGGTTGATCTGCTGGTCTACGTTGTACTCTACAAGCCTGTTGACTGCTTCAGAGTCTTCCAGGCCGTCAGGAAGTTTTTCAAGGCCGTCTTCCAGCCTCTGTTTAAGGAGTTCTATGCAGTGTGTTATTCCTTCAGGTTCTTCGAGGCCTTCTGTTAGTTCTCTGTATGTTGCGGTGACTGCTCCGCATCCTGTGTGGCCTACCACGATTACTGTCTGGGTTCCTGTGTGTTCTAAGGGGTAGAGTACGTCGCCCGAGATTTTTTCTCCTTTGCTGGTTTTCTGTGTTACTCTGTTTCCGATGTTGCTGCATGTGAATACGTGGCCCGGGTGTTTGTTACCCCACATGTGGTCCTGCAGGACTCTGGAGTCGGAACAGCATACTGTAACAAAATCAGGCTCCTGGCTGTCCTGCAGTTCGTCGAATTTTTCGTTGAATTTTTCTGCGTGATCCAAGTTTGATTCAAGTAGATCAATTAATTCCTGTTTCATAGGTGTATTCAGTTCGATCAGATAAAGTTTTTCAACTGTTCTCTCCTGAGTTCCAACAATGCCCTTATTAAACTTTCAAGCACCTTATACAGGTAGAAGAGTTATTCGAAAAAATTTTCTAACCAACACGAAAGATTTCATCAAGTGAAAAGAAATGGCTACATGTCAACTTTGCGGAGAAGAAACCGATTCAACCACCAAGACCAAAATCGAAGGAGCAGTTCTGCAGGTATGTGACTCCTGCGCTGAAATGGGCGAAAAAGTAAAGACCAAGTCCAAAAAGAAGAAGCGCAAGAAAAAGAAGAAGTCAAGAAGACGCAGAAAACGCAACGAAGAAGTATTGATCAATGATTACGGGAAGAAAGTGAAAGAGGCCCGTGAATCAAAGCAGCTTTCTATCATGGAGCTTGCTGACGACCTGAATGAGAAGGAATCTCTTCTTAAGAAGATCGAGCAGCAGGAGCTGAAACCTGAGAAAAGCCTGGCCCAGAAACTGGAGAAAAAATTCAACCTTGAGCTGTACACTATTCCAGAGGCCTGGGATCAGGAAACAGACTCCGGAGACAGTAGATCAGCTACTCTTGGCGACGTCGCAGAAGTCAAGGAAGACTAGGTAATTTTGAACTCCTGGTCAAGCGTCAGGTGAGAGAATATTCCCAAGGCCATTGCTACTCCTGGTAGCGGTGAGGCAAAGCTGTAGACACTTCCCACTACTACTCCCGAGCTGACCAGCGCTAGGAATGTGAAGGAGTGGGTGAATCCTCTGTGCTTCATTTTTATTGATGAGAAACCGACGTAGGACAGCAAAAATATTGCTGCTGCTATTGCAAATCGGTGGTGCAGCGGAAGAGGTAGGTAAACTACCCCAAGTATTGCAAGGCCTATGCTAAAGAATGCCTTGGCAGCCCTATGCACGTAGGCATTTTTATGGTCTATATCTGGCAGTACTGAGCCTACTACAATTGCTATTGACGACACCATTGTTTCTACAGGGGTTAAAACTAGCATATCTTTCAAAAAGTAGCTTACTATTGCAGCGGCCAGAAAGCCGAACAGTACGTGTTCTCTGAAGTCTCCCATCTCTGTATTTTAATTGCAGACGGGTTTAAATTAATCTTTCATTTCCTGACTTTGTGGCAGTGCCGGCAGCGGGCCTCGTAGCTTTCCTCTGCACCGACCATAACCGTTGGATCATCGACATGGGCCGGTTCTCCGTCGATAAGTCGCTGGTTTCTTGTCGCAGGTTTGCCGCACTGCGTGCAGATAGCTCTGAGTTTTTCAACGTATTCTGCAGAGGCCATTAGCTGTGGTACAGGTTCGAAAGGTTCTCCTCTGAAGTTCTGATCTATTCCCAACACAATCACTCTTTTTCCACTGTTTGCAAGTTGCTGGCATACGTTAACTAGGTCTTTCTGGAAGAAGTTGGCCTCATCTACCGCGACTACATCAGCCTCTACATCTTTCATTTCCTCCAGGCCTTCTGATGCATCTACTACCTGTGCCATCCATTTGCGGCCGTTGTGCGAACCTATTTCTTCCTCTCCGTATCTGTCGTCGACCTCCGGTTTGAATACCTCTACTTCCTGGCCCGCTATTTCTGCCCTGTTAAGTCTTCTGATCAGCTCCTCTGTTTTTCCCGAGAACATTGAACCAGTTATTACTTCGATATGGCCTTCGGTAGATACCTCTGTAGAACTCATTGTATTCTGATTGGAGGCCTAGAAATTTATCTTTCGAACTACTCCAGAAATTGATTAAAGTGGAGAATTGCAAGTACTTGCCATGGTTGTTTTAGAACAGTATCTTCCTCATATCGCCGCGACAATTATGGCCCTGATATTTTATCGTAAAGATCGTCAGGCCTTTCTGGCAGGGAGCGTTACAGCAGTTGTTGCTGGCGGTTCAGGGTATTTCCTGGCGATGCAGTTGAATCCAGAGCTTGTTAATTATACTATGATTGTTGCTGGCGGCGCTGCAATGTTTTCCGGTTATATTGGGTCGCATCTTCGTGCTGAGAGACTTGTTCTTGATGCATTAATCGATAAAGTTCAGGGAGAATAAGTTAAGCGCCGGGGCCGGGTACGAAAATCCCGGGATTTTCTAGAGCAGAAGTTCTCGATGAGAACTTCAAGATTCGAACCTTCGAATCCTGCAGTAGAAATTATTTGTAAATTAGAAGCGCCGGGGCCGGGATTCGAACCCGGGCGGACTGCAATAGCCCAATGGCTTAGCAAGCCATCGCGTTAAGCCACTCTGCCACCCCGACTTTGTGGTGTAGTATAGTTGTGGATGGTCAGTCTTTAAAATTCAACCTTGAGTTTTTACTGCATTCTTAGGCCTGTGATCATGTACCGTGTTTTGATGACTGGTAGTTTGTATAGGAAGTAGAATGTGTGTTTGTCTGAGCTGTGGAAGGCCTTTTCCATTACTGGTTGGTGTCTTTCCCGGTATTTTTCGTATAGTTTGCGGGCTTCTTCTCCTTTGAGGCCTTGTTCTTTTTTCTGTTTTTCTTTGATTATTTTTCTTTCCAGTTGTTTTCTGTTCTGGATGAATCCGTTGTGGTCGAGTTCTTCTTGCTGGAATTTTTCTGCTATCTGGTTGAGGTCTTGGGCTATCTGGTTCCATTCGTTCTGTGTCAGACGGCCGTTTCTGAGGAGGTCTACTACGAGTCTTCTTTCTGCTCTCAGGTATGCGTCTGTGAATCCTTTGACTACTTTGTTTCTCAAGCCCATTATGTATTACTGTTACACCGCTAAGAGTTAAAACCTGAGGGCCTCGGTTTTACCAAATTATTTAAGTCTCAGACTGTTTATTTGAGGTATAAGGAGTTGTAACAAAAAATGTCAGAGAATATCATCGATTTTTCGGATGTCGAGAGCAAGGACGTCTTCACGAAAAAAGGATCTTACTGTGGAAAAGTTAAAGATGTAGAACTTAATCTCGGCAAGTTTGCCGTTAGAGCAGTTGTAGTTGCAGCTGAACCAGGTTCTTACCTAGCTCAAAAGGTTGGCGGCTCCAAGAACGTTGTAATTCCATATAACATGGTCCAGTCTATTGACGACATCATTATTATCAGCGATTTCCAGACAAGTGACGTAGGAGACAGCGAAGAGTAAGATGCTTCAAACACTGGTAGCTATAGGCCATGAAATAGTTAGGTCAAGCTGGATAGCAGCTTCAGTTCTTGTAAAATACTATCTAGCTGCTACAGTACTTTATCTTCTGTACAGGAAAGATCTCAATATTGAGAGTTTTCAGGAGAACCTTGTAGATAATTCACGAACAGTTATTTTCAGTCTTCTAGGCCTTGGTATTGTCCTTGCTGTTTCAGGCCTTCAGATTTCGCCTGTTTTTGGTGATGTCAGCCAGTTGATCGCGCTGGGTTATCTGGCGTATCTTTTCTGGGTTTACTGAAGTTTGGACTTTACTTTGTTGTGCCAGGAGTCGAGGGCCTGTTTTGCGATGTTTTTGAGTTCTTCGAAGGGTAGTGTGGTGTATACGTAGTATACTGTTTTGTCGGTTTTTCCTTCTCTCATGATGATATCTTTGTTTAACATGTCTTGTAGGGCTCTTTGAACTGTTGACCTGTTTCTGTCGACTTCTGCGGCCAGTTCCTGTACTGTTAGTTGTTTATTCTTTAGTTCGTCGAATATCTGCTTCTGTAGCGAGTTAAGGTCGAATATGTCGAAGATTATATCTTCGTCCTCCTTCCCCTCCAAATCAAAGAACTCCATATAGAGAAATTTCTGTTAGGCTAGTAATAAAAATATATCAGCCGCCGGCGATTACATCGAATACTCTGATCGTATCTCCGTCTTCAAGTTCGTGTCTGCTTGAGATTATAGTCCCGTTCTTCGATACGAGAACTTCTTCAACAGGTATGTCCTCATCTTTCAGGAATTGCTGAACAGAGATATCTCTATCGACTTCTACCTGTCTCTCGACTTCCTCTTCCAGATCATCCCTTACGAGTGTGATCCTGATCCTGCATCACCTTTCTCATCTATTCTTCTCTCGTATTTTTCCATTGCCCTCTCGAAGGCCTTCTCCGCATCTATATCCAGCGAGTCTGCTACTGCCAGGATTGAGAAAAGCACGTCACCTATCTCATCCTCTTTAACATCCAGTTTTTCTCGGGCCCCTCCGTATTCAGCGGTTTTTACCGCGTCCTTCACTATTTCTCCGGCCTCTGATATGAAATCCATTATTCTGAACTCTGGTGGGGCCTGCATGTCGTTTTCTTCAAGAAATTCTGATACTCTGTTTTGTTGTTGGCGGAGAGACATCCTTTATTCGACCTCTATATGTCCTTTTCTTGCGGCGTGAAAGATATATTCCTGGGCATAACCAGAGTACTCGCCGAAGTGTTCTCTCATGTTTTCAGATAGTTGATCGTATTTATCAGCGTAGAGATCCTCAAAATGACTTTTCAAGGCCTTATCTGCCCACGTATCGATTGGGTAGGCCTCGTAGAATCCTAGAGAGAAGAGAAGTACGCAGTCCGCTACTTTGTCTCCTACGCCGTACAGTTTCTTCATTTCTTCGCGGGCCTCGACGTACTCCATTTCTCCGACTTCTTCAGCTTCAAAGCTTTCTTCCTCCAGAATTTTGAGAGTTTCTACTATGTATTTTGCTCTGTAACCTGTTCCCAGTTCTCTGAGTTCTTCTTCAGAGGCCTGTGAAAGTTCTTCCCTAGTAGGGAATCTTAGTAGTTCTTTTCCATTGATTTCTCTTGTTTCGCCGTATTTTCTGGCGATTTCGTTGTGCATTTTCTTGATTCGTGGTATTCTCATCTGTGGCGAAAGCAGATAGGAGATAAGACATGGGAAGAATTCGTCCTGTACAATTCTGAGGCCCCAGAGATATTCTTTTGCCTCTGAAAGTTTCTGATTTTCCGGAAATGTCTGGAAGATGTCTTCCAGATCGTGATGTATTCCGAGGGCCTCTTCTACTTCTTCTCTTGGCAGTTCTGTTTCTACAATTATTTCGTTGTCTTTTTCCTCTACTATTATCGGTTTCTTGTTTCTGAATGTGTAGAACCGGGAATTCTTTTCGGATTCAGAAGATTCTTGGTCTTCGGATGCTTCTTCGTAGAGTTTGCCGTTTACTCGATGCCAGCAGAATGTCTGGCCACAGGTCATTGTCTGTTCCAGGTCGAAGTCTTCCGCCGGTATCGAGAATTTTTGCATGGAATATCTAGTGGTGAGAAAGAGTTTTTAGTCCGAGTCCTTCTTCGAGTACTTGAAGAATCCTGTACCTTTTTCCTCGTCGTAGTCGTCGCTCTTGTCTTTGGTCTTCTTTGCATCTCTTTTCAGGTAGCTGCGGCCGCATTGGTGGCATTTTACTCTTTTCTGGGCCTTGCTTCGCTGTTTGTAGCCGCAGTCCGGGCACTGGTAGAAGACCTTTGACATGTTTATTTCTCCTTTGCTGAATGTGTTAAGCTCTTCGGTATTTTGAACAGATGTGAGTTTTTACTGGAGTCGGAGGCCCCGAATTCCGGTACCGGTTCTGCTATTTTCTCCATGATGGAGGCCATGATTTGTTCGTATTCCGAGGTTTCCGGCAGTATGAAGTAGTCGTAGGTTGAGGCCTTTTCTGTGAGGTAGTCTATGTGCCAGTGTAGTTTTTTGTCGCTGGAGAAGTGTCTTTGCAGTCTTTTTTCGACTGAGTTCTGTGCTGATCCGATGTATGCATAGTGGCCTTTGGAGAATTTTATTTGGCCTAGAGCTCCTACTTCGATTTCTCTGTCTTTTTCTAACTCTATGAAAAGCATGTAGACTCCTTTCATCACTGCACGTTTTAACAAATTGGCTGCGAGTTTTTAGTATTATGAGATCGGAGCTGCGTGATGGTCTTATCTACGGTCTTTTTCTTGCAGGCCTGACTTTTCTGACTGTGAAGGTTCTCGGTTTCAATCCTGCTTCTCTTACTGTTCTGCTGTATCTTAACGTGTTGATGGGGTTAGTGATCAATCTCAGGTCTGAGAATCTGGGTCTCGAATCTGTTTTCGGCCAGTTGATGGTTGCCGTTGAAGGAGAAGAGCAGAAGGTTAAGAGAGTTTTTACCGGCGAAGAGTATGTTTTGAACGGCACGATGGAGAAGATTGAGGAGAATTAGCTGTAGGTTATCTCCGCGTATTTCAGGCCTTCATCTGTGTAGACTGTTAGTTTTCCTGAGTCGCTGTACAGTGTCATGCCTGTTTCGTATACCGCGTCGACATTCATAGGGCCTTCTCCCGTGTAGAAGCTGTAGGTCTGACCTGGCTCTATTTTCACTTCTTTTATGTTGTAGCTATCGCTGTAGCTTGGTGATGCACTGTGTAGTCGCCAGCCTGAAAGATCTACTGCTTTCTCGGCCTTGTTGGTTATGTTTACGTATTCCTGTTCGCCTTCGACTATATCGAATTCTAGTTCTGGTAGTTCTGATCTTATGGCCTTTGTCTCGCGTTTTTCTAGCTCTTTTACTTTGTTATGTATTTTTTCTTTGATGTCGGCCCTGATTTTTTCTACTTTTGTTCTGTTGAGGCCTTCAAATTTTTCGAATCTTCTTCCTTTTCTTACTCCTGTTGTTAGTGTTCCGTAGGGTGTTGTTATTCTTTCTTTTCTCATGGATGCGTTGGATAAAGTGATTTTGAGAGTGGCTCGCGGCGTTCTGTACTTCGTTACCTGTTTCTCCGGGCTTTCTGTTTTCTGTATCGTGTAATCTGTTGTTTTCATCTCCGAGTTTCTTGTTGCGTTGGAGAATTCCAGGCCGAACGTGGATCCGAATTTTCCTTCTTCATTTATTTGGAAGAATTTATTTGATTGAGAGCTTATTTGGACTGTTTCTGCAGCTGCCGGAATAGATATTACAAGCGTGATAAGTAGTGCTGTGATTATAGAGTCTCTTTTGAGGCCCACTTTACCTAAAAGTAAAAATAGAGGATTTTTTAAGTCTGGCCTAGAGTTCGCTGTAGTTGTTGTTGAATACTACCAGAGTTGATCTGAGAACCCCCAGGACTATTGGGCCCAGGAAGAGGCCTGCTGCTCCGAATAGGTATACTCCGCCAAGCACTCCGATAATTATTACTGCAGGATGGAGTTCTGCGGATTTATCTACGACTATCGGCCGGAGGAAGTTGTCTGTGAGGCCTACTACTACCAGTCCATAGGCGAATAGTATCATTCCTTCGAATACGTGGTCGATCATTATGAGGTATACTGCTGCAGGCCCCCAGATGAGGAAGGATCCTACTATCGGTAGGAATGCCAGGATTGTCATGACGAATGTCCAGAAGTACGGGTTTGGTACTCCTGTGGCGTAGAGGCCTATTCCTGCGACGAGTCCCTGTGCGATGGCGACGAGTACGTGGCCTTTGACTACGGCCCACGTGGTTTTGTTTGTTCTTTCCAGCAGGCTATCCTGGATGTCGTGTGGTAGCGGGAATACGTCTTTCATCCATTCTATGAGTTTGTCGCCGTCTTTGATGAAGTAGTAGAGAAGGAAGAGCATCAGTGAGACTCCTATAGCAAGATTTGCGATTACGTTGAATATTTGGGATACGTTTCCAAAGGATATTGTTGAGAATTTTCTGATTATTTCTCTGACATTTTGTTCTACATTTAGATCTTCTCCTGTTATCTGTTCAAGCCTCGAGTCTATTCGGGAGAGATCAATTGTTTCAAGATCCCCTATTCTGGCTGATAGATCCTGTGCATCGTCAACTACCACGCTTGCTGCCAGAACCATAGGTACGATCGCGAGAAATATCGCCAGAAATACCAGAAATCCTGCGCTAGCAACCTGGCCTGTCATTGGAGCTATTCTTTTGTGGAGAGGCCTTAGAACAAACGCAAGTATTGCAGCTCCGGCAATGTACGGCAAAAATGGTTTCACCATTAGGCCTGCGATCGCGCCTACGACTGCTATTAGAAGAAGTAAGAAGCCTCTCTTTTCATTCATGGATATAACTGCGTTATACAGTTTTACATAATTACTCCGGTTCCAGCAAACATAAGCAGGGCTGGAATTATCAGCACCGACATTACTACAGCATTCTGATCATGTGTTCTGGCGGCAAATCCTATTGCTGAGGCTGTTGCGAGAACCAGTAGACCAGGAAGGCCTGTAAACAGGCAGGTTATAGAGATGAGAAGTAGAAGTGTTGCGGCCGTTACCTTTCTGTAGTCTATTTTCTGGATTATGTCAACGTAGCTGTAGGATACTTTCAGACAGATGAAGTAGGATAAAATTGCCGAGATCAGGGCCACTGCAGTCATTTTAAGCATCAGGCCTTCTGAAATTTCTGTCAGCTGGTTTATGGCAACTGATGCCCCACTCCTTGGAGAACCTATAATATAGAGTGCCAGCAGAGAAGTTACGATGTCGGAAGAGTTGACTCCACCAAGCGCGGTGATGAAGTCATCCTTTTTTCTTGAGATAGGTGTCAAGAACGTTGTGGAGATCGCTGGGCCTATCCCGGGTACTATCCCTGCAATCAGGCCTGCTAGCGCACCAATCACCCCCGAGAAGTAGGTTGTATCTGTTTCAAATTCTCTTTCTTGTTCAGGTAGTTCTGTGTCTTCTCTGATTGCTGTTGTCATGGCTGGTACTGCGAAGAGACCTGTGAATACCGGTATGAGTACAAAGTTCTGGTTGACAGGCAGGTTGAATGAGTAGATTCCGAGCAGGCCTGATGCCGCCGCCAGCTGAAGTGATTTTGCTATGTCTTCCGTGTTGATTACTGCAAATATCAGGAAGAAGAATAGTATGTAGAACATGTGCGGGCTTATAATCGAGTAGACTGTTTCAAGGCCTAGAAGGAGTACTGGTGAGAGGATCAGTATGAATATTATTGCTGTGAGGCCTCCTTTTGCTGTTTTCTGGAATGCTTTGAGGCCTTTTCCATTTTTTACTGCTTTTGCTCCCGGTATTGTGGAGAGTGCTGTAGTTGCGTTTGGGGCGTGAAGAAATATTGCCGGTAGGAAGTCGTGGAATGTGTGGGAGACCGAGATTGAGATGATAAATGCTAGATAGATTGTGAGGCCTATTGACGATTGCAGATAGTATGGCAGGCTTATGAATACTACTGTGTTGGGGTGTATTCCTGGTGTAAGGCCTGTTATTGTTCCTGCTAGTGTTCCTAGTATAATTATTGGTATTATTTCTGGGCCGATGTTTGTGTTTGATCGGGCAAGTGGATTTAAAGTGCAGGGTGTAATGTTTGGGTATGTTTGGCGGACAGGATATGTCTAAGATGATGAAGCAGATGGGCATGGATATGGAAGAGATCGATGCCGATCGCGTAGTAGTAGAAATCGGAGATAAGAAAATGGTTTTTGAGAACCCTCAGCTCTCCAAGATATCGGTTCAGGGCCAGGATATGTTCCAGCTTCAGGGAGATTACTCTGAAGAGGAAGATGTCAGCGGCGAGGACGTGCAGCTGGTTATGGAGAAGACCGGTGCTTCCGAGGAAGAAGCGAAGAAGGCCTTGGAAGATAATGACGATGTTGCAGGCGCAGTAATGGACCTGCAGTAATTTCTACTTCTCAAATTTTTTCTCTAATTTTACTTTTCCTTCTCAATGTACTCCACGTATTTGGAGTATGCAGGCCTTGTGACTGTGATTCCGATCAGGATTCCGAGGATTGTTGTTGCTGCGAATCCGTGGATTGTCTGAAGTGCTGCGCTGGATGGGCCTACTGCTGAGGTTACTATTGATACTGCTAGCGCCATGCTTCCGATTGCTACGAAGCTGTAGTTTGTTCTTCTGCTGTAGAATGCGTAGCCTATGAGGCTGGCACCCGCGATTCCGATCAGTATGCTTGCTGTTCCTGCGCTTAGGATTGGGAACATTGCTCCGATTGTTGAGGCTGCGGATGTGAAGATTACGAAGAATGCTCTCTTCATTCTTTCTGAGACGCTTCTTACCTGTTCTTTACCAGATTCGTCCGTAATAATAATCTGGTCGTCGACTCCCGTACCTACCGCGGCGATAATTCCAGCGATTGCGGACAGGCTGATGCTGCCTAGCTGTGTGAACCAGCTCCAGAATCCGAAGAGGATGTAGACTTCCGAGGCCCCTGTCAGAACGATTGGAAGTGCGTATCTTATGTCGTCATATCTTACGAAGACCAGCAGGCCTACAGCTACTAGCGATCCTATAATTGCAAGGATTGAGGCCAGCATGAACTGCGATCCCAGTGCTGCTGATATACGGGACACGCTTTCGATCTGTACAGGCACAGGCAGTTTACCTGATTTGAGTATTGTTTGAAGTTCTCTGGCGTTGTCACGGGCCTCTGATGGGCTTGCTCCTGTTGCTGAGATGGAGGATCTTGTGCTGTAAGGTTCTTCTCCGAGGCCTGATGCTACTGTTAGTGCATTTCTTAGTTCGCCGTCGACGTAAAGTCTTAGTCTTGCTGGGCTGCCGTCGTCAAGCTGTAGCTGTGAGTTTTCGCTTGTAATAGATGGCAGGTAGTTGCTGAAGATTAGGCCTGTGTCCATTGCTGCTTCTTTTTCTAGCTGGATTGGGAAGCTTGTTCTGAACTGGCTTCCTGATCCTCTTGTTCTTCTTTCGTTCCAGTTGACTGAGAGGATGTCTTCTCCGTTGTATGCTATTACTTCAAGTCTGCTGACGTCTTCCGTCGAGTTCTCATAGAAGAATGTTGTTTCAGCTGCTGTGAATCTGTCTTCTGGCTGGAAGACTCCTATCTGGTTGAGGTTGCCGTTTGTTACTCTGCTTACTGTTACGTTCGAGCCTTGTTTCTGGAAGTTGAGCTGTGTTTCGTTCTGATAGTTTACTGTCAGATTCTTTGAGTCTCCGACGTTAAGTGGCATTCGGGCCTCGAAGCTTCCTTGCTGGCTGATAAGTTCTCGTAGCTTGGTCTGGTTAGTATTTGCTGTCTGGAGCTGTATCTTGTACTGGCCGTCTCCCAGGTCGACTACTCTGACCTGTGCATCTCCCAGATCGGAGCTTGCTATTCTCAGGCCTAGCACGTCTTTAACGTCTGTTGCCACGCTCTGTAGTTCCTGGCCTGTGGCGTTGGTCTGTGGTGTGAGGAGCATTCTTGTTCCTCCGGAGAACTGGATTCCTGTTCTATCCTCCAGCTGCGTGGTCATTACTACGTCTCCGTTCCTATTTTCGTATGATGGGCCTATCCACAGTGTTGAGATTCCGAGTGCTAGAAGTAGTACCCAGATTCTCCATTCTTTCATGAATTCCTTTACTTCCATTTTATCATCTCCTCAAGGTTGTCGAAGTCTCCATCGACGTATTTCTTCAGTATTATTGCGTTTCCGAACCATGTTAGCGGCATATCCGCCAGTAGTCCGATAAGCATTACTGCAGCAATATTTGAGAGCTCTGAAGGCCCTACAATCAAGTATGATACTATGAATAGTAGTGTGAATCCTGCTATTCCTCCTGAGCTCATTGTTACTCCTGTTTTGACGGAGCTCCACATTCTTTTTCTCAGGCTCTTTCTTTCTCTCTTCAGGACTCTTGTTGATAGTACAATGTCTGTGTCGACCGAGTATCCGATAAGCATCAGTAGTGCCGCGAAAGATCCGAGCGTTAGTTGTATATTGAACAAGGCCATTCCTGCTAGCGCTACTATAATGTCTCCTGCTGCTGCAAATATTACTGCAAGAGAGGGTACTACGTCTTTGAATGCTGCGAAGATTACCAAACTCATTATCATGAATGCAAGTGCGAATGCGATCGAGGCCTGCAGGAAGAACTGTCCTGAGACTGCTGTGGATATTGATGAGAAGCTTTCTGCTGTTGCATTGTAGCCTCCTTGCTGCATTATTGTCTCGGCCTGATCAGAGTCGTTGATGCTTGGTGGAGGAATCTGTACTACAAGCTGTGAGCCATTTCCGCTCTGTGTCTGCAGTCTTAAAGCGTTGACTCCAGAATATCCCTGTTCTGAGAAAACTGATTCAACGTCGTCCGTGTTGAAGTCTCCCTGGACGCTGTATGTGACCTCGGTACCTCCTGTAAAGTCCAGGCCTTTGCCGACGACTTCTCCTGTAAATGCATAGTTCGCTACCAGGATCGCCAGTGCTACAAGAATTATGGCTACTGGTATCTTCAGGTATTTGTCGAAGTCGTCGTATATATTATTGAATCTTTTTTCGAGGTCCACGAAAAAGTGTCAGTTAGAAGGTTTTTAAACCATTTGGCACCTCTACGTATGGGTTCATGCAAGCAATAAAAAACATGTATGCCTAATTCAGGGACAGGGCCATGTCTTATAAGGAAATGCTCAGCGAAGAGAATATTAAGGAGAAAGTAAGTCCAAAAAACTTGAAGAACTACTGGGGCGGTTTCGGTATTACAGCTATCTTTGCCCTGGCCTTATGGATCAGATATCTTCCTGAGAGAGGTATGCAGCATCTTCAGGCCCTTGACCCTTACTTCATTTTCAGACAGGCCCGTCACTTGGCTCTTTCCGGAAATATTCCTATGACTGATTTCATGCGTTACTTCCCTTACAACGCTCCAGCCTATGGATTAAACCAGGGAGACATTATTTTCCCAGCTATAATGTATCATATGGGGCCTTCACTATTTTTCGAGAACTTTCTGGAGTGGGCGCAGTTCTACCCGGCATTTATGGGAGCCATCAGCGTTGTAATTACTTACTTCCTTGGTAAAGAACTCTATAATAGAATAACAGGCCTTTCATCAGCATTCTTCCTTGCAACAATTGCAGGAGTCATGCACAGAACCTCAGCAGGCTTCTTCGAGAAAGAGCCTCTAGGAACAATGTTTATGATGGTCTCTCTGTACTTTTTCGTGAGAGGCTGGAAGAGAAAGGAGTACCTCTCAGGCGTTCTCTCAGGCCTTGCTCTTGGCGCATTCACTATCTCCTGGGGAGGATCCAAGATGCTTTGGATGCTACTCCCTATGACAGTAGGCCTTGTAATGCTGCTGAATGAGGACATTGATAGACTTGTCAGAGTTTATACTCCGACAGTAATTATTGGAGCAGCTTTCGGTTCATTCTTCAACCCTTCAAGATTCTGGTTTACTGGCGATCTTGCTCTGGTCAACTTTGGAATGCTTGGATTGTTGTGGAGTCGATACATGCTTGGAGAACTGGAGTGGTTGAGTGAGAGACAGCTTTCCTATTATGTTCCCAGTGTTTCAGTTCTGGGGCTTATAGGCCTTCTTCTCTCACCTCTGTACTCCCAGTTCCTTGCTGACAAGTTCTTTGGTCTGCTGTCTAAGGCTACAGGCGCAGGAGGAACAAGCGTAGTACTAAAAACTGTAGCAGAGAACCAGGCTACAGGGTTCTCGACACTGGTTTCGAGCCTGAGAACTAGTTACTCTCAATCTGTATTTTCAAGCCTTGGTGTAGGTTTCCTTTCCAATATAGGAAATATTACTGGCGCGCTTGAAATGGCCTTAATTGGAACTGCATTGATCAGCACAAAGCTTATTCTGATGCTTTTGAAGAAGTTTGGCTATGTCAAATCAGAGATCTCCGGAAAGGAGTACTATTCAGCTTTCGGAGCAGTCTTCTCAGGATGGATTCTGTTTTTCATCAGCTTCTTTGAAGGCTTCCTTATCCCCGGGGTGCTTATTACAATTGTAACACTTGTAAGCTACGTTGCTATGGTCCTATACACAGATGAGGACTCCATGTTCTCCATCTCAATGATGGTACTAGGATTTGTTGCAGTTACACAGCTAATGATGATCAGCGGAGGCCTTAACTCAGCTAGAGTAGCTATTGGGCCTACTCTTGCAGTTCTAGGTTCTATTGGAGTTATCTACTTTTCAGAGAACATGAAGACTCACAAGATAAACGTTGAATGGTATCACATGTTGCCAGTGCTCTGGATGTTGACTAACTTCCTGAGTGCACTGGCCAAGTCACGACTTATGACGCTAGCAGCATTCCCTGTCGCATTTACCGCAGGTATTGCCGTTGGAAGAGCCTTTACATGGGCTAAGACTGTTGATCTATCGGACTTTGTTGATAGACAGACAGACGTGGTAAGAGTTGTAATTATCGGAGTAATTGCTCTCTCAGTCATCCTTCCTAACATTGCAACAGGCTTTGCTTCTGCAAGCGGTGTAGGAGGTTCGCCTAACAGCCTCTGGATGCAGAACCTAGATTACATGGAAGAGAATACCGACAATGGATCGGTCATTCTCTCCTGGTGGGACTACGGATATCACTTCCAGACAATCGGCAGAAGAGCTACAGTCGCTGATGGAGGTAACTTGAGGTATTACTCGGAAAGTAGAGATCATGCTAACTACGATCTTGCCGATTTCCTTGCAGAACCACCGGAGAACAATACAGAGTTCCTTGAGAAGATGTCTGCAGACTACATTGTGCTAGATCACTCGATGATTGGCAAGTACTCTGCTGTCAGCCAGATACACAATAGAGATAATGAGAACTTCAACTCTATGCTTCAGCTTTCGACAAGCAGAGATGTTACCCAGTCAACATTCTCTCGGGGCAATGAGACTCTGGTAAGATTTACTACTGGAGGCCTTCAGGTTTACGTGCCTACAAACGTGTCTCAGGGCCGTCTCGATATTACGGGGACTCCAACTGTGAGGACTTCTCAGGGCCAGCAGCCTGTTGGCTGTATGCTGAGCGAGTCCGAGGGAGTTGTCAACTATGATGTTGAGAACCCTGTTCAGTTGAGAGGATTTGGCGAGGTCTGTATTGCGGAGAGTCCTTTCTTCACTATGGAGAGGGCCTTTGTGACTGCTCAGAGGCAGGGAACGAGACCTCAGTCTGCTCAGATGGTTCTGGTTCCAAGAGAGATAACGGATTCAGTACTTGTCAGACTTTACCTGATGAACGGTGAAGGTGTTGACTATGCAGAGCCTGTTTCAGGAGGTTCAAACGGTTACGTGAGAATGTGGGAAGTTGATCAAGAATGATCTATCTAGTTGCTTCGCTGGCGGCAGGATTCCTGGTTACTTTTCTAGGAGTTCCTTTCGCCAGGAAGTATCTTTTCTCCTCTGGAATTTATGGAGTTGATCAGCAGAAAGAGGATAGGCCTCGACTACCTACTTCTGGCGGAGTAACAGTATTTTTCGGTTTTCTTGTATCAATGACTCTCTATCTAGGCCTTATCTCCTTCATGTCAGCTCCACCTGTTGATGTATCTCTACTGCTTGCGGCTTTAAGTTCTGTATCAATAATTGCACTGATTGGTTTTATCGACGATATTCATATCAGAATCGATGAGTACGTCAAGGAAGAGTATGAGATTGACATAGAGATCGATGAGAGCGGTGAAGAAAAAGAACGGCATATAGAGTTTGACTTACCTTTGATAGATGATATTGCGAAAGGCACAGAGGTTCACCGCGAAGGCCTTTCACAAATTCCTAAAATGCTGTTTGTTCTGCCCGCAGTATTTCCTCTGATGGCGGTCAGGGCTGGTTCCTGGAGCATGAACTTTCCTCTAATTGGAACAATTGAATGGGGGATAATTTATCCTCTTGTACTGCTTCCTCTGGGTCTACTGTTTGTTTCAAACGTTGTTAACATGCTGGCAGGGACTAACGGCCTTTCAACAGGCATGTCGATGATTGCAGCATTTGGTCTTGGTGTAATGGGTTATTTGAGCGGTAGTGTTGAGGCCCAGGTTATTGCCTTCAGTCTAGCTGTTTCTCTAGCCGCATTCTTCTACTATAACTTTTATCCGGCCTCTGTGCTCCCCGGCGATTCCTTGACTTATCTTTCAGGGGCGGCCCTGTTCTCTGTAATTGTTATTGGCAACATGGAGAAGTTTGGAGTGTTTATCTTTGCGCCGTGGATTCTTGAGTTCTTGTTGAAGTTGAGAAGTGGTTTTAATGCTGCTTCATGGGGAGAGCTCGTTGATGGAGAGTTGAGGCCTAAGTATGAGAAAAATTATTCCTTGACTCATCCTTTGATGCGTAGAGGTCTTGGTGAGAAAGAGATTACTCTAGTACTGATGGCTGTTGAGGCAGTGATTGTTGTTGTAGGCCTTGTACTGTTTGGAGTTTACGGAGTTCTCTAAGCTATTTTTCTTGGTCTTCTTCGTTGTCTCTTGCTTCTTCGTAAGGGTCCTCTACTCTGTGTAGGTCTTCCGGCCTGTATGGGAATGAGATTTCCAGTATTTTGGCTACCTGTGTGTCAATGTTCTGGATCTGGTGTTTTTCGTTGGATCTGATGACTGTTGCGTTACCTTTCTCCAGTTTCTGGATTCCGCCTTCTTTTCTGATCTGGGCGTTTCCTTCTTCAAGATAGATTATGTCGGATTGGTCTTCGTGGTAGGAGTAAGAAGTCATTTCGTCGGCATCGATTACAAGTCTTCTGATACCTAGCATTCCTACGCGGTCTCCAACGTCTACCTGGGTGCTTAGAATGTGTTCTTCGTATCCCCAGGGCTTCTCGATTCTTCCCATAAGAAGAAAAAAGGAATAAAATTTCTTATAGATGATTCCTGTAGTACTCTACAGTTTTCTCAAGGCCTTCCTCAAAGGAGTGCTTAGGTTCGTAGCCTAGATCTCTCTTTGCTCGGCTGTAGTCGGCCTTTGTAGTCATGACAGGATTGTCTCTCGGATGTTCGATGTGTTCTGGTTCTATCTCTGTGCCGAGGGCCTGGTTCAGTTTCTCAACCAGAGAGTTGAAGTCGATGTCTCTTCCTGTTCCAATATTGTAGTACTCGCCGTCGGTCTCTTCCTTTCTCTCTGCAGCCAGATAGTTGGCTCTTGCAATGTCCTTGACGTATGTAAAGTCTCTGCTCTGGGTTCCGTCGCCCCATATGACAGGTTGTTCTCCGTCCATCATCTTCCAGAGGAACTGGGTGACCACGTTGGCGTACTTTCCTTTTCCTTTTTCGTGAGGGCCGAATACCGAGAAGTATCTGAGGCCTGTGAAATGCATGTCTGTCTGCTGAGAGTAGACTTTGGCGTAAAGCTCTCTGCTCATTTTTGAGGCCGTGTAGAGATTGGTTGGGTATTCCCCATTGTCTTCCTCATGTGGAGGTTCTACGCTTCCGTACATAGACGAGGTTGATGCGTAAACTACCTTCTCCATATTTTCCTCTTCCTTGGCGGCCTCGATTGTATTGATGAATCCTTCAATATTTACTCTTGCGCCTTCTGCCGCGTCATCTTTGTGCATCGGGCTTGAAGATCGCGCAGCCTGATGGAATACAGTGTCACAGCCTTCAATGGCCTCTCTTACAGTTTCCATATCGAGTACTGATCCTTCTACAAACTCTACTTCGTCTTTGATTTCTTCAAGATTTGATTCTTCTCCAAGGTAGAGAGAGTCAAGCACTACCACTTCAACTCCTTCCTCCACCAGTTTTTCCGCAATGTTGGAGCCGATAAAACCTGCTCCTCCAGTCACTAGTGCTTTTTCCATAGTATCTATTTCTCCACTATATCTCGTTTGATTAAAAACTCTTTTACCGGATCCGTAACCTCCTTCTGCTCTATCTCACTGTAAGATAGCCATTCCAGATACTCCGCCTCATCGTTGGGCTCAAGCTCCACATCCTGATCCTCCAGTTCAACAAAGTAAAGATGCCATCCATGAATATCAGCACCTCTACGGCATTTATCATCTATTTCTCCTTCAAAAACCAGCTCGGCATTTTCTTCATCGAGCTCAAGGCCTGTTTCCTCCCATACCTCTCTCATAGCGGCCTTATCAGGGTCTTCTCCTTCTTCTAGATGGCCTGCTGGGATGCTGTGTTTGTAAGGGTATTTTCTTCTCTTGAGCAGAAGGTATTCTCCTTCGGCCTTGATTACTGCGCCAACGCTTTCATGGATAATCTCTCCATCCTCCTCTCTGTGGACAAGGCCTTTGTTTTTGATTATTCTAGTGTTTTTGTGGCCGTTTTCACAAACGTACTTCTCTCTTCCTTGTTCGTCAACTACTTCGATTTCCTCAGAGCTACATTCTATGCATTTCATGTTTACCAGTTTAGTCTGAGGCCTTTACAACCTGTTCCTCTGATGGTTTTTCCTGGTAGAATGGCATTCGTGTGTCTGATGGCATGCTCTGTATCTCGAAGTCTTCTGTGTCATCCCAAGTGTAGAAAGGAGTTCCATCGAGATGGAATTTTGGCACTCTGTCTGTTTCCGGACCGTAGCGTGTGACTATGTGGTCTGGATCTCCTCTTTCCTCTATTACTCTGTGAGGGACGTTTGGCGGCACGAATACTGCGTTATCTCTGTCTGCTACAGCATATACCACGCCATCATTGTTCTGAGCTGATTGAAGCGGGTCTTGTTCATAGTCAAAGTCTGGGCCGGCCATTCCTAGTACTAGTGAGCCATTTCTTGCTCGGTATACTTCCCAGCCTGATAGGTGGAGGTGCCACTGTTCTTTTTCCTCGAAGTCGTAGTTTTGGTTGTCTTTAAATTCCCATGGAGATCCTATGGAGTGTTTGAGGTAGAATCCTCCATCATCTTTCTGATCTGGACCCATAAGGAACGGCGTATTATAGTCTAGATCTTCTGCTTCGTTGAGACGTTGAACCATGTCCTCTGAGAAAGTTATGTATTCTCCAGATATCTGTTCTGCTGGGCCGAAGTACATTTCTCCTTCCGAAATATTTTCTACAGCCCCGCCTCTTAATTCTCCATCCCGGAGTGCGAAGAGGCCTACCTCGCCTGAAAGCGCCTGGTCAACATCTTGCCATTCGTTTTCTGTATCAAGCTTTCCTACGTCAAAACTCATTCGTAATACAAAGTATTACGTTATTATTTATAAATTCTTGTTCTATAAGAGAACTCTGATTTCAAGCCTATCGATCGATATCCTTCCACTTCCCACCGTAGATATATCCTGATAGAAGGCCTTCATCCGCAAGGTTCTCAAAGGCCTTTTCCAGAGATTCTGCCTCCAGATACTCGAATATATTGCTTTCCAGAATGTATGTTCCCGCATTGATCAGCTGTGATGGTTCCTCTCCGGCCTCCGGCTTTTCCTCGAATCCCAGGATTTTTCTTCCTTTCAGCCTGGCCACTCCGTAATTGGAGGGAGATGTCTCTGTTGTGAGAGCCATTGTAGCATTGGAGTCCTCCTCTCTGTGAACTCTCAGCATGTCTTCGAGGTCGACATCTGCCACGACGTGGCCGTTTAGAGCGACGAAGGTTTCGTTGACCTTTTTCTCGGCCTTTGACAGTGCTGCGGCCGTACCCTCTGACTGATCCTCTATATATTCGAGAGTCATGGTTTCATAGCTTGAGCCAAACTGCTCCTCTATCTCTTCCCTGTTCTGGCCTGCAAGGAGTATTACTCTTGAGATTCCTTGCGTGGAGAGGTTGTCGAGTATGTGGCCTAGAACCGGTTTTCCCTCGTAAAGATTGAGTGTTTTGTTTTCCGGATCCCCACAGAGAATTACTGCTGTATTGAGGCCTTTACCTTTGAAGTATTCCTTTGTAATCTTTTCTACAGTCTGCGACCTATTTATATCGCGGCTTTCGGCCTCTGCATCGATTTTTTCGACTAAATTTTCATCGAGAGTGAGGGAAATCCTCTTTTTGCCCATGTACAAAGTTTCCACGTTGATATTTTAATGAATGAGGCCTAACTTTGAGGTATGAAGATTGGGATTACCGGTGGCGCAGGATTCATAGGATCAACCCTTGCAGAAGAACTAAAGGACGAACACGAAGTTCTTGTGATAGATAACTTTTCTTCAGGCCGTGAGGAGAACGTGCCGGAAGGAGTAGAGGTTCTCGAGTTTGATATCAAGGATGAAGGCCTTGAAGAGTTTCTGGAGGATGTTGATACTGTTTTTCACTTTGCCGCCAATCCCAAGGTAAATACGTTCCCTGACGATAGAGAGAAGGATTTTGATGAGAACTTTGTCGGCACCAAGAATGTTTTAGATGCCTGTGTCAATGCAGATATCGATGATGTTATTTTTGCGTCTTCCTCAGTGGTTTACGGCGAGGAGGCCGAGATTCCGACTCCTGAAGATCACAGGCTTGATCCTATTTCTATGTACGGCGCTACAAAGGCCGGTGACGAACACATGGTGCAGGTCTACGGCCAGACATTCGGTATAGATACCACTATCGTCCGACTCGCGAACATTATCGGAGGGAAGAATCCTAAAGGAGTTATCTACGACTTTGTCCACAAGCTGGATGAGAATCCTGAGGAGTTGACTATTCTCGGGAACGGTAAACAGAGAAAGTCCTACATCTATATTGAGGATACTGTGAACGGTATCCTAAAGGCCTGGGAGTCTGATAAATCAGTTTTCAATATTGGTTCTGAAGATTCTATTGATGTCGATAGTATTGCGGAGATTGTCGCTGACGAGATGGGTCTTGATCCAGAGTTTTCGTATACCGGCGGCGATCGCGGCTGGACTGGCGATGTTCCGGAGATGAGGTTGAGTATTGAGAAGTTGAAGTCTGAGGGCTGGAGGCCTTCGAGAAATTCCGCTGAATCAGTAAGGAAGACTGCTCGAGAGGTAATTGAAAACCTCTAAAGGTCTTCACTATTTTGCAGTTCTGTCTCAGGCGTTATATCTATCTCTACAAAGTACTTCTGGCCGTTGACCTCAAAGAATCCGTTCTCATGAGGAGGAAAGCTCAGAGCTCTCAGCCTGTCAATCAGGTCGCCGGCCCGCACCTTCTCATCCAGATCGATCTCAGCAACATCATCCAGTTCATTCCTGTAATGAGTCTGGCCTGTGGAGAGATCCTGACTGCGGCCTTTTACTCCCTTCTTGATCTCAGGCCAGGCCTCTTTGAACAGCAGAACTGATTCGGACTTCAATCGCTCATAAAGATCTTTTGCAGTATCCTCTGGTTTGACAGGAACCTCCATCTGGTCGATGATCGGACCTTCATCTATTCCTTCCGCCATGTAGTGTATTGATACTCCTGCAGGGGTTCCATCAAGTAGAGGCCACATATAAGGATATGAGCCACGGTTGTAAGGCAGGAGCGATGGATGTACGTTGACTACTCCTTTCTCCGGTATCTCGATTATCTCTTCCGGCACCTTGTGCTCGAATCCTGCAGAAATAACGATTTCGGGTTCAAGCTCTTTGATAAGGCCTAGCTGATCTTTTTCTGTAAGTAAGGCCTTTACTTCTACATCTTCTTGCTGGTTCAGCCAGTTGTAGATCTGTTCTCCAGCATCGTTGATTCCCAGAAATACTGCTTCCATAATTTTTACCTGTTGTCGCCACTTCCGTGTAGTTTGTCGCGTTCTTTCCTGTCCAGCAGCTTATCTAGATTTCTATCAGCGATATCGGAGAGGTCATAACCTAATTCATCTGCAAGACGCGTTAAATACCAGAGGACATCTCCAAGCTCATCTCTGGTTTCCTCTCCAAGCTCTTTGTCATCTCTGATCGATTTCTTTACTTTTTCAGCTACTTCGCCGGCCTCACCGTTAAGGCCTAATGCCAGATAGCTTATTTTCTGATCTTCAGGGTAGATAGCAGTCTTCTCCGTACCTTCCTGGTAGGTGTCAAACTCCATACAGAAAATTTTCTGTCTTAGATATTTATCTTGCAGGCTTAGAGTTTACTCCTCGAGTTTTCTACGTTCTGTATATTTGTCGTATTCTTTATCGCTGGAGACGATCTTCTCTCCATCGGATTTTACAAGGTGAAGAGCATCGAAAGGCGTCATTTCTTCCTGCTGTACGTAGGCTGCAGCAGACTCAATGTCTTTACTGTCTCCTCTAACTTCCAGAAGTTCAATTGTCTCGGATACAGTCTTCAGGACATTTCTATCTTCTCTATAAGCCACAAGCATCAGTTCAAGCAGAGTATATTCTGATGTCCACAGATCTTTCCTGTTCTCCCTGTATATCTGCTCTGCTTTATCCGAAAGCCAGTCATCTTCCTTTAGAAGTGCGAGAATAAAATCTGTTTCAACATACATCAGTTACCTGCCTCTTCCATACCCTGTTTCAGCGCTCCCTCTTTCAGCTCATCTGCAGACTTGTCCACACCCTCAAACTCCTCTCTAAGCGTCTCCAGAGGATTATCCGATACAGGAACCAGCACAATACCATCATCTCTCTCGACGATATGGAACTTCTCCCCGAACTTCTCACGAAGATCCTTCGGAATATAGACACGGCCATTATCAGCAGTCGTTACCATAGAGAAAGAATTAATGTCAAAATTTAAGTTATTTTAGTAAAGTATCCCGAACAAACTTGATAGAAATAAAGAGAAGAAAAAAGGCCTCACATGTAGCCAAGATCTCGTAGCTTGTTCATGATCTCTTTTTCATCTTTGTTCTGGGCCCTACCTGCTCTTTCCTTTGTGTTCTCTACATCCTGCAGCCATGCAGGAATTTCGTCGGACTTGTCTGTTGAAATCTCTGATCCTAGGCTTCTGAATCCTGCCCAGTACTTTGGACTGATAGGTACGTCGTCCTGTGAAAGGCCTTCCGGCAGATCAGCTTCTTCTTCAGGATACTCGGAGATCTCTACTCCTGTGATGTCTGGTACCATGTGGAACCATGATGCGTCCCAGATGTCTCTTTCTGTAAGCTGTAGGATCGGGTGTACTCTCATGTGTTCCGGGTTGTCTCTTGGAGAGTAGAAGTCTTCGTCGCCTCGGGATTCGTGTTCATCCCACCGGACTCCATTAATTACGGCCTCGATTCCTTCTTCCTCCAGTAGTTCGTTCATAGGAACAGTCTTGAGAAGGTGGTTTCCGGATTCCGTGTCCATAAGCCACTGAACCTCTTCAAGTTCTTCGTCGATTCTCTTGGCCTCTTCCTGGTTGCGGTCGTTGAGCTCTGCGACAGGCACATAGTCTCCTGGTTCGTCGGCCTGGTCGATTAGATCGTCGTTTCTTGCGACCATGACTTCGAATCCCCAGTTTTCAGCTAGTCTTTCAACGTACTCTTCAAGTTCGTCAAAGTGCTGGCCGTGGTCCACGAACATGAATCTTGGTTTCTCAATGTCGTGTTCCTCGCAGACTCTCTTGACAAGCCATGCGGTTACTGTGGAGTCCTTTCCTCCTGTGAAACCGATTACAGTATTGGAAGGATCGTACTCTTCCAGTGCTCGCTTGACGACTTCTTCTCCTGCTCTGATTTTAGCTTTTAGTGGTGCGTTCTCAATTTCGTCTCGTGTTACCGGTGCTTCTGGCATTAGTGAAAAACCTCCGTTTTTCTGGTAATACAGAAATGCTGTGCATTTCGCATTATGTGTTTCACCTAGTTCAAGTAGCCTAGATCTTCAAGCTTCTGAGCGATTTCCTTGGCCTCATCATCAGAGAGATCCTCGGAACTATCCTCAGACTCAGAAAGCTCCCTTAACTTATCCTGAACAAACCTGGAGAGATTAATATGATTCTCATCCACAAACTCCGCCAGATCCTCAGGCAAGGAAATAGTCTTCCTCGGCATAATGCATAACTTATGCAAGATGCTTCTTAAAGGCCTCGGCCCGGACGAAGTTTAAACAGTTTATAGGAATTAAGATTACGTATGAGCGATGCCGATCAAAAAGCCCTGAACGCACTGGCCAAAGGAGCCGGCGTAACAGCTATCGGCATGATGGTATCAAAGGCCTTGACCTATCTCTACCGGGTTTCAATCGCACGATATGTAGGGCCTGACGCATACGGTCAGCTATCCCTTGCACTGATGGTTACAGGAATAGTAAGTACCGTAGCATACCTGGCGGTGGGTAACGGCCTGAAGAAATTCATACCAGAGTTCAGAACCCGAGACGATATGGCCAGCATCAAGGGAATAGTGCTGAATGCTCTAGAACTTACAGTTCCTCTCTCACTTGTTCTGTTTGGCCTTGTGTTTTTCGGCGCAGAGTTCATAGCAACCACTTTCTTCGATAATACAGCAATAATACCTCTGATCAAGATCCTTTCATTCACTATTCCTATTGGAACTCTTGTCAGCATATTCTTCGATACCACGCTCGGATTCAACAAAATAATATACAAGACAGGAACCGTCAGAATACTGCAGAACGTTGTACAGCTCGGAGTAACCCTGGCCCTTCTATTCCTAGGATTCAACGTAGTGAGTGCAGCTTGGGGATGGTTGGCAGGAACAACACTCTCCGCCATACTCGGATTCTACTTCATGGAGAAGAAAGTCGGGCCAATACTCTTCTCCGATGTAAAGGCCAAACATCATAGGAAAAAGCTACTCCATTTTTCAGCCCCTTTGCTTCTATCAGGAATAATAGGAACTCTGCTAGGATGGGCTGATACAGGAATGCTGGGATACTACATGACAGACTACGAAGTAGGCCTGTACAATGCAGCGCTACCAACAGCAATGCTGATACTACTTCCTCACAAGGCCATTGGTAGTTTGGCAATCACATCCTTCTCCGAACTAAAGGAAAGAGATGCAGAAAGTATAGAGGCCTCAATGCAGACTGCAACCCGATGGGTATTCTCACTAGTACTTCCAACATTCCTTATACTGCTTCTTTTCTCAGAAACCATCCTGCAAATCCTCTGGGGTGGCCAGTACACAGAAGCATCCTTCGCGCTCTCAATCCTAGCCTGTGGATACCTAATTAACGCAACTGTTGGCAGAGTCGGTAGCTTCCTCAACTCCACAGGACATACAAGATACATACTCTACAACAACATCGCTGCATTAACGCTCAACCTCATCCTAAACATCCTACTGATACCTATCTACGGAATAATAGGCGCAGCAATCGCCACAGCAACATCCACAATCCTGACGAATGTATTGATGTTCGCAGAGGTCTGGAGAAAAGAAGACGTAGTCAGCATACCATTCACACCAGCACTCAAAATAACGATTACAGGCCTACTTGCCTTGTTGCCTGTTATAGGTCTTGACAGAGTTTTATTCAAAAATACGCCTTACTGGTTCCTGGTTCCTGCTGGTTTGATTTATGGCCTAACATATATGGCACTATACCTGGCGATAGTAGGTCTAAGAGAGGAAGAAAGAGAAGTACTAAAGAGAGTAGGAGAGTTAATAGGGAGAGAAAAGGAAATAGAGAAAATTCTAGGGCTAATTATCTCTTAGATCGAACTCTCTGTTGGCCTTTCTCAATCTCTCCGGAGTGCCAACATCTATACGAGTTCCGATAATATCTCTGTAGCCAACATTATCATTTCTCTGTCGGAGAATATCAATGGCATCGGTTAGCTGATATTCTCCTCCTTTACCCTTCTCGACGTCTTCTATGGCATTGAAGATCTCTGGCTCAAAAACATACATACCAGAGATAGCGATATCGGATGGCGCCTCATCTTCAGAAGGCTTCTCAACCATTCCCTTCACTCTGTTGTCTTCATCAACATCCAAGACGCCGTAAGAAGTTACATCATCAGGCCTGAAAGTTCCGATTGTAGTATCAAACTCTTTATTGCTGTGGAATTCAACCAGATCTTTCAAAGCTTTTTTATCATCGACATAATTATCGCCAAGCACAACTGCAAAAGATTCTTCACCTACAACATGTTCTCCTGCTTTTACAGCTCCGGCAAGACCATTCCTATCATCTTGAACAACATAGGTTAGCTGAACTCCATAATCATCTCCGGAACCAAGGTAGTCTAGAATAGCATGCTGTTTCCATCCAACAACGATCACAATATCGGTGATACCTGCGTGTTTCATATCTTCAATGCAGTGTTCAATTACTGCTTTCTCACCTACAGGAAGAAGTTCCTTAGGGTACGCATTTGTAAACGGTTCCATTCTTGTGCCTTTACCGGCAGCCGGAATCAAGCCTTTCATAACACAGAATAATGGCTCTTGATATTTTTTATGCATACGCCTCTAAACTATAGATATGGATATCAGCATTGTAGGAACAGGCTACGTTGGGCTGCCAGCAGGAGCAGGCCTCGCATCCAAAGGCAATCACAACGTAACATGTGTCGATATCGACGAAGAAAAGGTAGAGAAGATAAACAACGGAGAATGTCCTATCTACGAGGAAGATCTACCGGAGCTCCTTGAAAAAATGGTTGAGGACGGGAAACTTTCTGCAACCACAAACACCAGCGATGCTGTACACAACTCTGAGATAACCTTTCTTGCAGTAGGCACCCCTATGCAGGAAGATGGAAGCATCAATCTTGACTACATCAAACAGGCCGCGGAAGACATAGGAGAGGGCCTGAGAGATAAAGAAGAATATCATGTAGTTGTGGTCAAGAGCACGGTAGTGCCTGGTACAACTGAGAACGAAGTAATACCTAGAATTGAGGAAAAATCAGGTAAGAAAGCTGGCGAAGACTTCGGAGTATGTATGAACCCAGAGTTCCTGCGAGAAGGAACAGCACTGAACGACTTTCTGAATCCAGATAGAATTGTAATAGGAGAACTTGACGAAAAATCAGGAAGCAAGATAGAAGAAATGTATTCCGCGTTCGACGTACCGAAGATAAGAACTTCTCTACAGGCAGCAGAACTGATAAAATATGCATCGAACTCTTTGCTTGCCACCAAGATCTCATTCATCAACGAAATTGGAAACCTGTGTAAGGAACTGAATATTGATGTATACGAAGTAGCAGACGGAGTAGGCCTCGACCACAGAATTAACAGAGACTTCCTAGACTCTGGAGCGGGCTTTGGAGGATCGTGTTTCCCTAAAGACGTCAGAGCGCTGGCCTCATTCATGGAAGAAAAAAATCTTGACCCAAAAATACTGAATGACACCATCCAGGTAAACGAAGAACAGAAAACCAAACTCGTCGAACAACTACAAGACCACTATCCAGATCTCTCAGGTAAGACAATAGCAGTACTAGGTCTAGCATTCAAACCAGGAACCGACGACATAAGACAGTCTCCAGCAATCGATATAATCTCCGAACTCAAATATCTCGGAGCAGAAGTGAAGGCCTATGACCCAAAAGCAATAGAGAACATGAAACAAAAACATCCAGAAATCCAGTACACTTCAAACTATGAAGAGGCCTTAAAAGATGCTGACGCAGCCCTAATAGTAACAGACTGGAAAGAATTCAACCAGATCTCACGAGAAGACCTACAGGAAATGAACAAGGCCTTGATACTGGAAGGAAGAAGAATGGAATACAAAATAGACAAAGAAAACAGGAAGGGAGTGACGTGGCCATGAAAACTACAGTAAGTTATCCTGTAGGAGGTAGCGATTTCGCTGAAAAAGCACTTGACCTCACTAACTCAATAAGGAGAAATTCGGATGAAGTAAAGATAGTGACAGGGATAAGAGAAGAGGAAAAAGATGAGATAGATGAAGAAACATTAAGAGAGATAAAAGAGAAGACAGAGATGCATACTATAAGAAGATCAACAGAAAAGTATCCTATTAGTGCGAAAATATCAACCATGAAAAAGGCCTCTGAGGAGGTAGATAGCGATATATTGATACACCTAGATTCTGATGTTTTTGTGGTAGACAATATTGAAGACATATTCAAAATCCGAAATGATAAAGATTTTTTGGCTAAGCCCGTAGACTTTGGAAACCAGCATTATGCATGTAAGAAAAGCTTTAAACAATGGCAAGAGATTGCTAACGCTCTTAACAAAGATTTTAAAGGTTTAAAATATAGGAGCACTATAGATAACAACCGAATACCTCCCTACTTCAATGCAGGCGTCGTTGTATCATTCAACGATGAGTTCCCTAAAAGATGGGCTCAGGTAACAGACAAAGTATATGAAATAACTCAGAGTCGTTATTCCGACCAAATAGCATTAGGTCTACTGGAGCAAGAGTTTAAAAGAGGAAAAATAGAAGAGAAAAAAAGTTACAACCTGCCAGGACACTTTAGAGTTCCAGAAAATGTGGAAATACTAAGATATGAAGATTACAATCATTTATTAAGATTAAAGGCTGTTTTGCGCTCAAACATAGAAGAAACCATAGATTTAGAGAATAAGTGGGAGAGTGAAAGAGACAGAGTGCGCGGACTGATTAAATCTTATAAGTTCTATCTATCTCTTCACTACCGATACCTGAGAAAAATACCAAAATTTTAGAAACAGCGCCATGAAAACAAAAATCTACAAGAGGTACAAGTATGATGTATTTCCTCGGATAGGACATCTTCGAGGTACAACGAGAGTTAAAGATATTTTAGAGAAAATAGCTCAGACAGGTATAGAGAAGATAGATGAGGAAAATATAGAGCACATTTATGAGAAGGACTGGGATAATCTGATTATTCTTGATGCCTCCCGACATGATACGTATCAAGAAACACTGAATCCTGATTCTGATAGCAGGATAACTGCTCAAAGCCATTCAAGAGGGTTTATTAGGGAAAATTTTTCAGAAGGAGATTGGTCTGATACCGTTGTCATAACTGCAAATCCTTTCTACAATGAAGAAGAGTTTGAGAAACTGGTAGGAGCGAAACCAGAGGAGATTTTTGAAACAATTTTTCAGGTCTGGAATACCGATTGGAATGAAAAGCATGGTACGGTAATGCCAGATAAAGTGGTTGAAAAAGTTAAAACCGCGGACAAACTATTCCCCGAAAAGAGAAAGATCATTCATTTCATGCAACCTCATTACCCTTTCATTAACTCCAATATAGACGATACTAGCTTCGAAGACGCGGTTTTGAAAGAAGATTATGATGATATATGGGAGAAAACGGAGAAAGGTGAGACAGAACCAGAAGAAGTAAGAAAGGCTTATCTGGACAACCATAATACTGTTGTGCAACACGTTGAGAAAATTCAAGATCTTTTAGACGGGAAAACAGTAGTAACCGCAGATCATGGAAACCTGCTAGGAGAGAATGGTTTTTGGGGGCACCCCGGCAATTCTAATCTAAAACCTCTGAGGAAGGTTCCATGGGATGTGTTACAATGAAAGTTTTGATGACTCCTTTTGTTGAGAATCCTTATCAGTCTATACTCAAGGAGAAGTTGGAGGATAGAAATATAGAAGTTGCTTCTGAAAAGTTTATTCCCGGATATAAACTGTTTTTAGAGGTTCTAAGCGAATGTCCTGACGTTATTCATTTGAACTGGGTTGATAGATTCTATATTACTACAGACGACGTTTTATGGAAAAATTTGGCCGCAGGAGTCTTTTTTAGTTTTAATTTGATCCTAGTCAGTTTTTTCACCAGGATTGTGTGGACTGCCCATAATAAGCATAATCATGAAGAAAAGTCTCCTAGATTGGATTGGATAATGAGAAAGTTTGTTTTCTGGATTTCTGATAGTGTCCAAGTTTGGGAGAAGAATAGTAAGAGGGAGTTGTGCAAGTATTTGAATGTGAGTGATGAGAAAATAATTCAAATTCCGCACGGAAATTACCTTCCTGTTCACCCCGAGGAAAATCTTCCAAGCCAAGAGAATGCTAGAAAAGAACTTAATCTAGAAATGAAATCTAAAATTATTTTATTTTTTGGCAATATCAGGCCTTACAAGCAGGTTCCTCTACTTGCTGAAAAGTTTGAAGAACTGAAGGATGATAATTCAAAACTCTTAATTGTTGGTCGTGCCAGACAGCAAGAAACTAAAAACAAACTTTCTACTATTGCTGAAAAAAGCGAAGATATTGAATTCATAGAAGGATTTATTGATGAAAATGATGTTCCTCTATATTTCAGAGCATCAGACATAGTAGCCCTGCCTTTCCGCGACATCTTTAATTCAGGCAGCATTATTATGGCTATGAGTATGGGAAGAGCAGTTTTGACCCCTAAAATAAAAATAATTAATTCTGTGGTTCCTAACAGCAATATTCTTTACGAGAATATTAGTGAGGGAATGAAGAGGCTATTTAGCGAAGATAGGAAGAATATGAGAAAAATTGGAGATCAGAACCTAGAACATGCAAAATTAGAAAATAATTGGAACGAAATCACTGATAAAACAGTAAAAATGTACAGAGCCTAGATTTGACCTCCATACAGTATCGAGGCCTTGTTTTGGAGTTCTTCTGGTATATCGATAGGACTGTTTTCTGTCAGGTCTTTGAATGGCCAGGCCTTTTCTCCATCGGTTGTTAGGTCGTATTTTGCTTTTGAGTTGATGAGTGAGAAGCTTTTGCGGTTGTATATTTCTTCGCATCCTTCTGGTATTTTTCGTCCGAACTGTTTGATGAATCCTTTTCTGCCGAAGTATTCGGAGTTCAGTATTTCTTCACTCCCTATTTTGCCGTCTTTGATCAGGTTCTGTATTATATCTATCACTTCTGTGTGGCTGTAGAGGCCTTTTTCATCTATTTTGAGCTCTAGTTCTTTTCCTTTGCTGAAGATTATGCATGGGACTTCTATGAGTTCCTTGTATGTTCCTAGGTGGTGGCCGATCAGTTTGGTTCCCTGTTGTTCGTATTCTCCTATCAGCTCGCCGTGATCTCCGATAACTACGAATACTGTGTCTTCTGGGGCTTTTTCATAAAAGTCCTTTATTTTTCTGTCTGCGTATCTTATGGAGGCCTTGTATGCTTTTTCTCTCGTTTCTAGTTTTCTGTCGGAGAATCCTTCTGGAAGGTAGTCTTCTATTATCTTGGTCTGTGAGGCCTCCATTATCTCTTTTTCGTTGTGATCGGCCAGGAATTCTTCTCTATCTTCTTCATCGAAGGTGTATGGCGAGTGTACGGGCATGATGTTGACGAAGACGAATTCGTCTTCCTGTGATTCAAGTTTTCTATTCGCTTCTTCCAAGGTCCTCACTGTTTTACCTGAGTTATAGTCTGCTTCTCTTGAACTGAATTTGTCGATTATGTGGCCGAGGAAGCTTTTTGCCGATTCGAGATCTTTTTTCTTTACTGTTTCTTTGAAGAAGTACTTGTATTTTTCTCTTCTTCCTGAGAACTCATCGTCTTTTTGCCATATCTCTTTCCAGGTCTTGCCACCGAGATCTTCAGTGGTCTGCACAAATTCCTGAAATCCTTCGGCGAATCCTGTTTCTTCGGTTATCAGATGGTTTTCTGTGAAAGCAGAGGTCTTGAAGTCTTCTGACTCCAGCACTGAAGTCAGCCTGTTTTCCTCGCTGAAGTAGGTATTTTCCGTTGTTGTGCCGTGTTCAGAAGGAAGTTTTCCTGAGAAAAGCGAGGCGTGAGCTGGTACTGTCCACGGTGAACTGGCATAGTAATGTTCGAGGTATATGTCTTCTTCTGCTTTCTCTGATAGGAATGGAGCTATTGATCTATCTTTTACGAAGTCCTTTCTTCTCCAGGTGTCGACTACTAGAAGAACGATATTTGTCATTTTAACACGTCCTTGGCCTTTACAGCCAGCTGCATCATGTCAAGGCCTGTGGTTCTTCTAACAGTATAGAGAGTCATTAGTGCATAGGCCTCTGGTTCCAGTAAATTGTTCTTCAGGGTTTTAGAGAGATGTCTTCGGACGCCCTCATTGTCACCGAGAGTGTACTGTTTTTTGGCTCTATTGAGATGATGTTGTGCTTTAACTTTACTTCCTGCTTGATCAAGAAGCTCTGAATATTTTTCCGTTATTTTTTCACGGCCTTCGGTGGCTATATCCATCTGAGAGCTTTTAGAGTTATTTTCTTGTTGATATCTTACCAGTGGCTCGTCTATGTATCCAAATGTACATCCTTCTTTGATCAGTCTGATCCATAGATCCCAGTCCTCGCCGCTGGGTATATCCTCGTCGAAGCCGTCTATTCTCTCCAGGTACTTCTTTGTAACTGTTACTTTTGATGGGGATCCTATCATGTCTTTTTCAAGTATGTCTTCAAGACCTATCTCTCCTCTCTTTCGGACTATATCTTTTACCTCTCCGTCTCTGTACATTTCTATGGCAGAGTAAACTGCGTCATACTCATTGTTTTCAAAGGCGTCTAATTCTCTTTCCAGTTTTTCCGGCTTCCACCAGTCATCATCGTCTAGAAACGCAATGTATTCTCCTTCTGAGTTCTCTATACCTAGATTACGGGCAGAAGATACTCCCTGTTTATCACTGTTGATTAGAAGTTTTACAGAGAATGATGCTTGTTCTCTAAATTCTTCAACTATTTCACGGACTTTTTCCCTGTATTCTTTTTCAGGGTTATCATCTATTACTAATAGCTCAAAATCTCTGTATGTCTGACTTTTGATGCTATCAAGAGCTCTAACAAGCTCATCTGTTCTCTGGTATGTCGGAACTACAACAGAGAATTCAGTCAATTTTTATCCCTTCTACTTCCAGCCATGGGACTGTATACTGTTTAGGGTTATCGCTTTCTTCTTGGTGGCCCCAGTCATTGTGTTCTCCAAGAGCTTCTCCGTGATCTGCTGTGACTATTACGTTTCCATCAAGTTCATTGACAAGTCTTGCCACCTGCTCCAAAGCCATCCTCAGATCCTGCTGGTAGTAATCTCTGACTCCATCTTCTCCTATTTCCTGGACTAGTGCTCCCCAGTGCGGGTTTTTCAGACCTACCATGTTCTTGATCTTCCATCTGGTTCTGTAAGGTAGCTTCCAGAAAAACTTGCTCCAGTAAGGTCTCGTTGTCTCAATAAGATCTCTTTTCAAAGTAGTTTCTTCTTCATATTCTTTACCCTCTGCTAGAGACCCTACTTTTTCGTGATCATCCCAGGGCTTTGATTTGACAGGACAGCTGATATAAGGCCTGTGTGGCTGTATATAGTGTATTATCATTTTTCCGCTGTTGTCCTCTTCCAGCGCAATATCTGTTACATCTTCAGGCCTTACGGTGTTTTCTTCTTCGTCCCATTTTATGTCCCAGACGTCTATTATTTCTGTGAACTTGTTGACTGCGTTCCAGTCCTCTTCGTATCCTGGCATCTGGTCCTGATGGCTTACTCCTTTACCGTTGCAGTAAGGATTGGCTGAGATATACTTGTAGTTGTAGCGTGAGGTAAATGTCTTTCTCAACCATTCGGGGGTTGATGTTCCTTTTGTTCTTTTCTTGGAGAGATTTCCTTCAAGGAAGTCCTGATAGTTTTCTTTGAAAAAGTCATACCTGCACGCATCTAGAACAATCAGATAATCCCAATCTGTACCATTTACATCCTGTGTTTCAAGTTCCATATCTGTCACTTATGTCTGTATTTATTTAGAGGCTACTCAAGCATGATTTTTATTTTGGTTTCAAGTTCTTCCTGATCTTCGAAACAATCAGATTCTTCAGAGTGACATCTCTGATCTGAGATGAACTGGAAATCTTTCAGGTGCGAGTTTATTACAAGGCCTTTATCCTGTTTGATCGCTGCCTTCGAGCTGTTGTAGGAGAACTTTTTCTTCAGGCCTTCGAAATTCTCTGTGTTATTTTCTTCCTGCATGCTGGCCATCTCTTTCCATCCTGCATACTCCGAGTATACCGTCTCGCTTGTCTCTAACTCGCCACCTAGTATCAGTTTTTCAAGTTTCCTCCAGGAAAAGTTTTCCTCAACAGTTTCGTTAGGTATTCCATCGCCAGCAACTATCAGCGGAACACGTATCGATTTCTCCCATATTCCACATTGGTGGAAGTATGCACCGTGTTCTCCAAAGTTTTCCCCATGATCACTGGTAACTATGAAAACCAGGTCATCCAGTTCTTCATTAAGATAATTATACAGTGATTCCAGTTTATCATCAAGATATCTTATAGATGAATCATAGAGATCGATTAATTCTTGATCGCTGCAGCTAGGGAAACCCTGGTAGAATATATCTGGTTTTTCGGAGTTAAGATGATCTTTCATGTGTCTGGAGATTTTCTCAGATGCGTTATCTGTAAACTGTTCTGCGTACTCTTCTGGGGGATTGTAAGGTAGATGAACATCTGTATAGTTTATGAACAGGAAGTTAGGCCTATCTCCAGCTTGGATTTCCTTCCGTGTTATTTCTTCTATTGTATCAGCTCCTCTGCTCGAACCTCCTGTGATTTTGCTGTGAATAAGTTTTAGGCCTTTTCTTAAGGTTCCTATATCCGGGTTTTTCAGGGCTTTTATTGCTGCTCTTAGCAAGTCCTGAGAGTTTTCTGTATCGAAGTCAAAGACTTCGTGGAAAGATTTGAAACCTCGATCAAAATTAAGGTCTGCTGAAACAAGGCTATTCGCAGATATTCCTACAGTATTGTATCCTTCTTCAGAAAGATCCTCTACGAAAGATCTTTCATCAAACATCATCGAACCTGTGGTAACATCATGTTCTGAAGGAAGCTTGCCACTGAAAAGAGATGCATGAGAGGGAGCTGTCCACGGAGCATTGGTATATGCGTTCTCCACAAGAAGATTTTTTCCAGCAAGATCTGTCAGAAAAGGCGCAGTATCTCTATCATAACCATAGAATGGCAGGTGAAATGCAGAAAGAGTGTCTGCAACAATAAGGACAACATTCTTATCGTCAATATCTATTTTACTCATTTATTTTCTCCTCGTAGTCTCTCACTAACTGTTCAAAGCTTTTATCCTGAACTACTTCCACATTCTCATAGTTCTCTTCCAGCCATTCTGCAAAGTTTTTCTGGTGGCCTCCTGCATGGCTTGAAGGCCTTACTATGACTTTTTCTGCAAGGTTTGCTGCTTCATAACTTGTCATTCCTCCTCTAGTTACCACTGTCTCAGTTCTCCCCATCAAGTCCAGGAACTCGCTGTGTGAAATGTCTTTCCAGTATTTTTCCTGTAGCTCCGGATCGTTGCTGGAAGGTATTATCAGTAATTCGTTGTCCTTTTCCCCGGATTCATGTTCTGAAAAGTCTCTGAACTGGATGATCTGTTTGTTCTCAACCCTCTCTGTATCATACTTATCAAGTAATTCGTCCTGGGACACCCATACACGCGTATTAGATAATTTGGAAAGCATCTTTGGTGTAAGAGATGGCTGTTTCGTCCTGTTTTCTGCCTCTACAGCTATCACGTCTATGCCTTTGAGGCCTGCGATAAGGCCTATAGGAAAAGAAGTGTTTGCTCCGTAAGCGACTACTTTTTCCGGCTTTTCTTCTCTCAGTATTCTCCAAGATCTGTAGAAGTTTTTTAGTGTTCTTAGAGGTCTGTAGAGTTTTGCTCCTGTAGGCCTGAAACTTGGTACTCGATAGATCTTGTCTGCGAAGCTGTAATCGTATTCGTCCTGGTGATCTGTGACTATTATGTATTCTGGATCCTCTATCTCCTCTTCGATTCTGGCCTTGATTGCTGGTGTAGCGGTTGCATGGCCTGAATGTCTTGAACCGAGCATTATCTTAGTCATAGAATTTCAGCTTGTTGATGTAGTTTTTGATGACATTTACCATGGATGAGCCTGCTGCCTGTTCGATATGATAGACATAGGCATCAGCTGTTTTTTCCTCCAGCCATTCCAGAGTATGTTCTTTGGAAGTCATTTTTTCGACGTTTCCTGATGCTGTGGCCAGGGCAAGTGCATACTGTTCCCTATGATTCACTTTTCCTCTCTGGATATCCATCTCCTGGAAGTATTTCAGCCATTTATCCTCGAGGCCTCTGTGAAAACCGTTTTTGAATATCAGGAAACCGGCATTCGGCATCCAGTCAGTATAAGGCTCTTCATGCTTTTCGAAAAGAGGTTTCCATTCCTCTTCCTCCGGAGGTTCCTCAGGTCGGGCCTTGAACTCGAAGTCTCCTTCAAGAACATCCCATATATTATTGCCAACTACAGTATCACAGTCGAGAAATACTACGTTTTCTTCTTCTAGTGAGCAGAGGTTGATTTTCTCTCCGTAGTGTCTTTCTGGAAGTGATCGTGAAACGTTGAAGGCCTCTGTCTGGTTTTCTTTCTTGATTATTTCTGCGCCCGTCTCCTCGAGAATTTCTTCATCTTCTTTGTCGTACGGAGGTGTGTAGAATATCTTGATCTGTTCTGGTTCGACATGGTTTTTCAGAGTCGCTATCGATCTCAGGCATTGCTGGACCATTTTGTTTCTGCTGCTGAGCGTGTATACAAAAGCTGTTTTTTCTCTGTCAACCATGCAGTAGTATTGCAACTGCATTTATTTAGGCCTTTACAGAGGTAGATTGCCAAAATATCATACTAGTGAGAGCAGGAAATTGAATATTGAGGAGAACATTGACTTGGCTACGCTGCCGATTGCGACTATTGTTCCTGCGAAGAATCGGGCCAGTGTTTTCTCGATGTTTCCAGGCCCGTGGTCATGACTGCCTCCGTGGTGACTCATCTATACTGAAGTAAGTATTATGAATATTTATGAAATATTCGTAGGCCTGGATTTTTTGCCACGTAGAAGGTGTAAAAATTGCTTTCTCTTATTTAAAGACTGGTTTGTTCATGTAATCTCCACATGAAATCAGGGGGTGCGGAAGGATTT